>CAKVAX010000003.1 GCA_934725425.1 uncultured Eubacteriales bacterium
GCGGATGTAGCTCATCTGGTAGAGCGCCACCTTGCCAAGGTGGAGGTAGCGGGTTCGAGCCCCGTCATCCGCTCCAATTTATATCTATTTTTAAGGCGCTATAGCCAAGTGGTAAGGCCGAGGTCTGCAAAACCTCTATTCCCCAGTTCGAATCTGGGTGGCGCCTCCAGTTAATATTTTTAGAATTTTGCCATGTGATGTATGAAGCCCGTGTGGGCTTTGTATATGACAAGGCAAATTTAATATGTTTGTATTTTATAATTATAACTGAAGGATGATTGTAGTGACGTTACTTAGTATCGGTTTTGGAAACTCGCTTTCTCAGGAAAGAATAATTTCGATTTTAACTCCGGACTCCGCTCCTGTAAAAAGACTTGTTCACATCGCCAAGGAATCCGGCAACCTAATTGACGCTACATGTGGAAGAAAAACTCAATCAGTTATAATTATGGATAGTGATCACGTGATTACTTCAGCGATGAGCGCCGAAGTTTTGGCGGGAAAAATAAATAAATAGCATAAATCATTTTGAGGAGAAGTTAAGTGGAAAACAAAAAAAGAGGATTACTAATAATTTTGTCAGGCCCTTCAGGTTCCGGCAAAGACTCAGTTTTAAAAGAAATATTGTCGGAAAGAAAGAATATATCTCTTTCCGTTTCTTGTACTACCAGACCCCCCAGAAAAGGCGAAGTCGACGGAAAAGATTATTATTTTATTGATAAAGAAGAATTTTTATCTTCGGCAAAGCAAGGCAAAATGCTTGAATACGCCTGTTACTGCGAAAATTATTACGGTACCCCTGTTGAAAAAGTTGAGGAGCAGTTGCAACAAGGTGTTAGCGTTATTCTTGAAATTGAAGTCCAAGGCGCAAGAGATGTTATGAAAAAATGCCCCGAAGCAGTTAGCATTTTCCTTTTGCCGCCCTCTATGGCGGAGCTTAAAAATAGGCTCCACGGTCGTGGTTTAGATTCCGAGGAAGTTATCGAAAAGCGTTTGACTGAAGCAAAAAATGAAATAAAATTGTCCTGCAAATACGACTACGTGGTTGTGAACGAAAATCTCAAAAAATGTGCGCAAGATATTATAAAAATTATAGATGCCCAATTTTTTAAATATGATAATATGAAAAATAAAATTGATGAGGTGCTGAGTAATGAGTAAAATATTATCCGTAAAAGACATGCTTGAAGGGAAATCCAATAAATATCCGCTGGCGGTGGCTGTAGCAAAAAGAGCACGCGAGATAACCGAGGATATACTTATCCACGAAAGAATAGTCGATGAAAAACCCGTGAACATTGCTATTGAAGAATTTAAAGAGGGGAAATATTTAATTGTAGAACCTGACTAATTTTTTCAAAAAGCTATTTACAATTTTATCGTTAAGTGATATAATCAGTGCAATCGAAGTTTAGTTTGGTTGCACTGAATTTTTATTGAAAAGGAGTATGATAGTATGGTAAGTGAATTGGTTGAAAAAATGAAAAATATATTTGATAACAAGTCTAAACAAAATGAGAACTTTCAGCCAGATGAGTTCGATAAATTAGCCTTAAAAATCGCTGACAAAACAATAGGAGTTTGTGACATATTTATTAATTTTGAAAAAGAGGTGCAAGAGGTAAATGTTCCCAAAATTAAAGTAGAGGACGAAAAAGATCTAGTATTTTTTTTAACAGGTCTTGCCTATAGGTTAGCTAATGCGCCCGTTTTAGAAAAAAAAATGGTGGAATTCAAAGAATTAATAAATGAAAAGAAGAATCATTTTAAAGATTTAAGTAAATTGAAAGATAATGAAGGTAGGAATGACGATATATCTTTATTTCGAGCTATTACGTATAGCAACTCGGTTTCAGATGGAAAAGTTGCTTTTCGATCACCTACTTCCTTGGCACAAACTCCTATTAAATTAGATCTCTTTATGAAAGAAATAAAAACAGGCTCCGAAAAGGGAGATGAAAACATAGTAAAAGTTAAATTTGGAGAAATTAGAGATACTGCCGGGATATTAGACGGGGCTAAAAAAGTAAAAGACGACAAGTGGAACGATCTTATTGGTAAATTTCAAGAGCAGGTAGCAAACAATTTTAATAACAGTGAATTTATGAAAACTTTAGTAGATTGTACTGGAGAAGCGTGCAAAGCTGTGCAGGATAGTTGTAGCAGTGAATTGAATGAAATTACTAAAATGCAAACAGTGCTTAGATGCATGGCGGAAAAATATACGAAGGGGGAATTTAGAAGTTTTAAAAATAAGATTGCATATAATATTAAAGAGTACAAAAAAGATGTAGAAAATATTATTGATAAGATTAAAAATGGTAGTAAGTGTTATAAAAAACTTAGTAAAGAAGACCAGAATATGGCAGATCAAATTTGTAAATTTTTAAATGAAAATTTGGAAAAATGTGCTCCGGATCCTAAAAAATCATATTTTGAAAATGTAATTGATTTTTTAGATTGCGCAAATTATGTTAACTCAGAATTGATAGTGGAAGATAATGCAGATAAAGAAATAAAGAAATGGTATAATAATATGAAGATTTACTGTCAAAAACTTTCAATAACTTTGACAAGTTTAGAATCAGTTTGAAGACAAAGTAAAAAAGCGCCCAAGCCAGAGGGTAAAAAAGAGGTAAAATATTGAAGACTAGTTATCTTATAGCAAAAGTGGCGGTAGAAAAACTGGATTTTGGAAATGATATATTATACAGTTATGCAGTGCCACAAAATTTTGAAAAGTTGGTTTCTCCCGGCCGAAGAGTTGTTGTACCTTTTGGTATTTACAGTTCTTTGCGGCAGGGAATAATAGTGGATGTTGAGGTTTGCGAAGATTCTGAAATATCTTTAAAACAAATTCACACGGTACTTGATAAGGTACCGTGTGTTTCTGCTGAAATGATGGACATAATTAAATGGATAAAAGAATATTATTTTTGTACATATTTTGAAGCTGCAAAGTTGGTTACTCCCCCCGGAACTACCGGCAAAATAGATGCTATACAATATGAGTTTGATCCCGAAAAATTATCCTCACAAGAAATTACACCGCAAGAAAGTAAGTTCATAAATGAAATTAAAAATCAAATGGGCGACGAATTTTCATTTAAAAATCTTAAAAATCTCAAAATTCCTAAATTCGGTTTGATTCTGACTTCGTTGATTTCAAAACAAGTTTTAAAGGAAAAACCGAATGTACTGAGGACTATCGGCGAGAAATCTTTTAAAGTTTTTTCCCTTTTAAAAAATAATTACAGTAACGGACAAAAGTTAACTCCAAAACAAAAGTTAGTTTGCGATTATCTGGCAAATCACGATTTTGCCACTCAAAATGAAATACATTATTTTACAGGAGCGGGCGAATCTGTTTTAAAAAAATTAGTAAAAAATGGAATCCTAAACGAAACCACAAAAAACGAATATCTAAGCCCAAAAGATTTTTTACCTTCAAGCACCAAACTCCCCAAAAATGAGCTTAGCTCCGAACAAAAATCTGCTTTTGAAAGCCTTTTTAAAATGTATAAAAAAGGTCAGTATAGCGTGTCTTTGCTTCATGGGATAACCGGGAGTGGAAAAACCGAAGTTATTTTAAATTTAATCGATAAAGTTATTGAAGATGGAAAATCGGTTATATATATGCTCCCGGAAATCGCTTTAACAAGCCAAATTATAGGAGTTTTTAAATCACGATACAATGACTTGGTCGCAGTAATTCACAGTGGACTTTCAGATTGGCAGAGGCTGGATTCATGGAAAAAAATAAACAGCGGCGAAAAAAAGGTTATCATAGGAACTCGAAGCGCATCTCTTGCTCCTGCTTGCAATCTTGGACTCATAGTAATCGATGAAGAACATGAATTTACATATAAATCCGAAAGCACCCCAAAATTCAGCGCAAAAGAAGTAGCGATGTACAGATGCTTCAAAAATAATTCCATGCTTTTATTTTCTTCTGCTACCCCCTCAATCGAAGCTTATTTTAAAGCAAAATCAGAGAATTATCATCTTGTGAATCTAAAAACTCGGTACGGAGAATCAAAAATCCCCGAAGTTGATATCATAGATATGAAATGCGAAAAATATTTTGGCTCTCAAAAAGAAATCAGCGAAAGCCTTGCAAAAGAGCTTAAAAATAATTTTAAAAATAAGAAGCAATCGATTATATTTTTGAATCGGAGGGGATTTAGTACTTTTGCAAAGTGCATAGAATGCGGAGAAGTGGTTATGTGCCCGCATTGCAGTGTCGCTTTGAATTATCATAAAGATAATAATAAACTCATGTGTCATTATTGTGGATATTTTATGAATATTTCGAGTGACTGTCCCAAATGCCACAGCAAAAAAATATGTTATATGGGTTTTGGAACTCAAAAAATAGAAAATATTTTATCCGAAATTTTGCCCGGAGCAAAAATTTTAAGAATTGACGCAGACGCAAAAAAATCTTATAAATCCATTGAAAAAGATTTAAAAGATTTTAGTTTGGGTGAATATGACGTTCTGGTCGGGACTCAAATGATTGCAAAAGGTTTTAATTTTCCAAATGTTACGCTAGTTGGAATAGTTTCGATTGATTCGTATTTATACGGAAGTGATTATAAAAGTTATGAGAAAACTTTTTCGCTTCTTACTCAAGTAATCGGCAGAGCCGGGCGAGGAATTTACCCCGGAAAAGCTATAATTCAAACCTACAGCCCTGAAGAAGAAATCATAACAATGGCTTCAAATCAGGATTATGAGTCTTTTTTTAAGTCCGAGATAAATATACGAAAATCTCTTTTGTACCCGCCTTTTTCGGATATTTGCGTGATTTCGTTTGCTGGTATGTCCGAAGATAAGGTCATAAATTTTTCAAATAGTTTTTTCGGCAATTTAAAAAGTGTTGCTCGTAAGTACTATAGTGATCTTCCTCTCAGGATTTTGCCTCCGACGCCTGCAACGGTAAAAAAAGTGTCCTCAAAATATCGCTATAAAATAATAATAAAATGTAAAAATAACAAAAAATTCAGAAAAATGATTTCTACTCTCTTAAAAGATAAATCCGTGGCGAAGTCATCTTTCGGAGTAAAAGCAAGTGTGGATATTAATCCCGAAAAGATTTTGTAAATTCATCTAAAATAGCCGCAGAATTCTTTGAAGAAGTTTTAATAAACGATTCAAAATCCACCGGAGATTTTGAATCTGCCCGGTCGGATATGGACCGTATAATCGCAAAATCCACGCCGTTATAATAACACACGTGCCCAATGCTTCCGGCTTCCATTTCGCAAGCGATTCCATCAAATGTTTTTCTTAATTCAAAAAGTTTTTCTGAGGAGTTTATAAATTGGTCTCCGGTGAGAATTGTTCCTTCGTGAGTCGAAATATCTTTTATTTTTTTTGCAGATTGTATGATTTTTTGAGTAAGCCATTTTGAACAAGGTATCCTCACAAGGTTTATCCCGCAGATTTCTCCCTTTTGTCTTCCGGGAAAAGCACTTACATCAAAATCATGCTGAACTACGTTTTCTGCTATGACCACGTCGGATATATTCACATTTTCTTTGATTGCACCCGCAACGCCAATGTTTAAAATAAAATTTGGTTTGTAAATTAAAATAAGTGTTTGTGTGCAGATTGCACTGTTAACTTTCCCGACTCCGCATTTTACGGCACAACAAGTTGTGTCATTTATAGTTCCTATAAAAAAATTAAAATTATACCGGTTTTCTTTTTTGGTATCTTTCATAAGTTTTAGAACTTCTTCAAGTTCTTCGTCCATTGCGCAAATAATTCCTATCATTATAATTCTCCGATTTTTAATGTATTTATTTTTTAAAATTTCACATAATAAATTATAAATCATTACACTAAAAAATTAAATGCATTACAAAGGAGATTTTTTATGGAATATTTGAAAGCTTTTGCGGTGGGAGGATTTATATGTTTGCTTGCGCAAATATTAATTGACAAAACTAAAATCACCCCGGCGAGGATATTGGTGATCTGGGTGCTTGCGGGTGTGGTTTTGACGGCGCTTGGAATTTACGAACCGATTGTTCAATTTGCGGGAGCGGGAGCTACCGTTCCGTTGAGCGGATTTGGATATCTTATGGCAAACGGTGTTAAAGAAGCTATTAAAAGTCAAGGCGCTTTAGGAATAATTTCCGGAGGATTGACTGCCGGAGCAGCAGGAATTTCAGCGGCAGTTTTTTGCGGATACGTCGCCTCCTTGTTTACTCGTTCGAAAGATGAAGATTAAATTTTAGCCGACCTTCCGGTAAGGTCGGCTTTTATAATGCTTTCAAAATAATTGTAAAAAATATTGAAAAAGAATTGAATTTTTTATATTTTTATGATATCATTATACAAAATATTGAAATAGGAGGATGAAATATGGGCATAAAGAAGAAATTCAAAAAGTTTGTAGATAAGATTATTACTACTGTTTTAGGTGAAACATCATCGCAAAAAGCAAATAAAACTCTTAAGATGATTGGTTTGAATATTTTTTCGAATCTTATTATCTGTGGTAAACTTCCTGAAATTCCTGACGATAGAGTGTATTTTTTGAGTTTGGCTGAATTATCGCGTCTTAAAACTATATTTTCTAAGTACAATAAAAATGCAGCAAAAATTCAAGATTCGGTTTTGAAACCGATAATAAATAGGCAGATAGACTCAAACCAAAAGATAATGGGCTATTTTGAAAAGATCGAAAAGGTCATCGCCGATATTCCGGAGCCTAATGACCCGAATGTTCATAGAGAATGCTTTAGGGTAGTATCCGAAATGATGAAATATATGTATGGATTAAGATCAGAATCACTTTCTAAAGTTGAACAAAATTCTATAAAGGAATATGTAGATGCATATCTTGACGGCGTGTTGAAAGCAAAGCCTGATGAAGGTATCTATTGGGAGGAATTTTTAGTTTGGCTTTCAAATATTATAAATTCGAATTTGGCTCATTTGGGCGAACTGAAAACCAGGTTGCTAAAGGTAAAATTACCTGAGGGTTATAATTATAAAAGAGTTCCGGAAAAGGAAGAAGATGTGAAAGGTGAAAAAACCAACAAAGACGATAAAAAGGATAATGAACAGGAATTATCTTCTCAAATTATAGAAGAAATACGTGTTGAACTTGCGAATGAATATAAGGATAAAAAAGTGGACAACGATGTAAAAAATGGAGGAATCGGAAAAACTTTTGCAGATATTCTTAGCGGTGAAACTAAAAAGGAAATCGTCAAGAATATTAGCAACAAATGCTCAGTAATGGCCGAGCAAATCTTGACTCAGAAATTGGCTATGCCTGAAGTAAAACTTATGAGCAAATTAAGTAGCAGTAAGATTAAATTCATGGGATTTAAGTTGGCGATAAAAATTGAAATGCAGCTAAAGGAATACTCAAATACCCCGGTTAAAAATAGCGGTTTAGCTATTTATAAAACGCAAGATGAAATTATCGGAGAAATTGTTCCAATACTCGAAAAATATATTATTTTAAAAAATGACGAAATAAAAGGTAATTTAATGAACTCCTCAAATTATGGCGCGGCATATTCTTGCTTAACGGATATAAAATCCTCCATGAAGGCATGTTTTTTAAATTTACAGGATAAGCTTAAAAAATATCAGGCACCAACTAAAAATGTACAGGATTCGTACTTAGAAAATTCCCAAGGAGTTGATTCCAAGGAGTTAAAGAAGTTTTTTAGAGTCGCGAAAGATAAAAAAGTTATGCTTTTTGAGGACTATCTCCATGAGCTGTATCTGATAGCCGGCAAGTCGCTTGCAATTTTAGATAAAGTAATAGATCCAAAAGCTTTGTATATTGACACCGAGGCTTTGGAGATAGAGTCAGCTAAATTTTCTCTCAAAGATAATAAATGGAAAACTTTCAATACAAAAGATATTTATGATCATATAACTAAGAAAGCCAGACTTGAGCTAAAAGAAGTTGAAAAAGAAGTAACTGCTAGCAAAAGTGTTGTGGATGAATTGCAAGTAGAGTTCAATAATATCAAAGTAAGTTGGAATAACCTCCACGATGAATTTAAAAAGTTTTACGATAAATATAGTGACATAATAGAAAATAAAAAAGTAAAAGATAAGTTAGAAGGTATCGCCAAAAAAATAGACGGACTGATTAACAGTATAGAAGATAAGCTACCTGAACATAAAAATAAAAGATTAGAAATTTTAGAAAAACTTGATGCAACATCCTTAGATCAGAAAGACATACGAAAAAGCTTTTCCAAAGATCTAAGTGATTTGAAAACTAAAAAACAAGATCTCGAAAAATTAAAATCAACTCTTAAAAAAGAAGTTGAAGATTATGACAAAATTGATAAAAAAGTAAGAAGTTCCATAGAAAAGAAAGAATCCAGCAGTAAAGAACAAATTGGCAGTTCACAGGAGAAGATTGGTGAAATTTGGGATGAAATGAAGAAAAATTTGACTCTCATAAAGTCTAACTACGAGGAAGCAAAGAAAAAGAAGAGTGGCGTTGAAGCCTTAAAAAATAAATTGATTGCAGAACATAAAGAAAATGAAGATAAAATAAACGATATTTATAAAGAAATTTGTGAATCAGAAAAAGTATTGACGGACGATATTGACAAAAAAATTAAAGGTTTGGATCAACAAGTTAATAAAGACGTCAGGGAAAAACAACAAGAATTAGTAAATTCCTTCCTGCAATTAGGTGACAAATTGAACTTATTTGATGAAGAAAAAATGCATAAGGACTTTTTGAAAAAGGTAGAAAAAGTTAAAAAAGACTATAATTCGTCGGCAAAAATTACAAATGCTCAAATAAAAAAACTCAGCGATTATTATACTGACTCAGAAAGTAAACTTAAAAAAATTAAAAATAAAAAAGGCTTCTTTTCTTTTTTTAGCAGAGAATAAAATTTTGTAAACAAAAAGCGTTCTTCAGTTAATTTTGAAGAACGCTTTCTTTCATGTGAATTATTTTTTTCGCCTGGACGAAGATATAAATATAAGCCTGAGCAAAAACAAAAGAGAGTCAAACATTGCAGCGACATAAGTAAACGCTGCGGCCGAAAGCACTTCTTTTGCTCCTGAAATTTCTTCCTCGGATAATGTGTTAGTGCTCTTTAAAGACTCAAGCGCACGCTTACTGGCATCAAATTCTACCGGCAAAGTAATTAAATGAAATAGAACTGAAAATGAGAACAGCATAATTCCTAAATTTAGTAAAACATCATGTTCTGTAGGCCAAAGCATCCCGATAAGCACCAGTGGCATTGATAAATTTGAAGCCAAACTACATACCGGCACAAGCAAAGAACGTATTTTTATAGGCCAATAATTTTTGTGATGCTGTGTAGCATGACCGCATTCGTGAGCAGCTACGCTTACCGCTGTGATGGTATTTCTTGAGTATACCGGTTCTGAAAGATGCACTTCATTGCTTCTGGGGTCAAAGTAATCGCTGTATTCTCCTCCGGTTTGATGTATCGTGACATCATTTATATTGTTGTATCTCAGCATTTCTTCTGCGCATTCTTCGCCTGAAATTCCTTTTTTACAAAATACATTTGAGTATTTCTTAAAAGCATTATTAACTTTGCACTGAGCATAAAACGAAATGGCGCACGATAAAATCATGTAGATTAAATAACTGCTGTCAAAGCTACCATAGAAAAACATATTACTAATCTCCTTTTTTTATTTTTTCAAATATATAATATCATACGGGAATAATTATATCAAATTTGTATATAATAATTATTGTAAAAATTAGCACTTAGGGGTTGACAGTGCCAAAACATGGTGCTAAACTGTATATATAAACATTAAATGATGTTTATATATAACATAATATTATTAGGAGGTCGATTATTTATGTTCATGATTCCTTATGGTGATGATTTATTAGACGATTTCAGAAGTCCTTTTGAAAACTTTTTTAAGGGTATAGAGGCTCGCCCGGAAGCAAAAAATTTCATGACTACAGATGTTATCGAAAATGCTGACGGTTTTGAAATTATAATGGATGTTCCCGGTGTACAAAAAGACAATATTAAAATTGATCTCGAGGACGGTTGCCTTACAATCAGCGCTTCAAATGATGAAAGCAGCGAGCAAAAAAATGTAAAAGACGGTTCAACTTATATAAGAAAAGAACGTCATAGCGGTCAATATAAAAGAAGATTCTTTGTAGGAAAAAATTTAACTACAGACGATATAAAAGCAAAATTTGAAAACGGTACTCTTAAAATTGATTTCCCGAAAGACGAAACCAAAAAACTGGAAAACAATACTACCGTAAATATAGAAGGTTAATTTTAAAAAGCGCTCCTTGGGGCGCTTTTTTTATGCAAAATAATTTAATCTTCCCGGAATAAATTAAAAGCTTCTATCAAATTCAAGGTTCCGTATCCCCACTGAGGATTAGGGTATTCCCGAGTGGTATCCCGTGTACAAGCCCTTATTAAAACCGTTCTTAAGCGGTTTCCTGTCATTACAGGAGCATTTCCTTGAGGGATAGCCCATTGAAACATCAATGCCGAAGCTCCCGCGGTTAATGCTGTCGCGGCACTTGTTCCTGTCATGGTTCCTTTCCCGTAAGGATAGTACCCCTCTATCGATACGCCCGGAGCCGCAAAATCAGGCACGATGAACGAATTTGCTGCCGGTCCCCACGAACTGTTAATGTACAAGCTGTTATTGGTACTGTTATAAGCTCCTATGCTAATGCATCCTTGTGAAGTAGAAGGAATGACGGTTGTATAATTAGGCGTCGGCGAAATAAATTCAACGCTCGGACTTATAAAGCCCGTCATAGGGAGCCATGCATGATATTTTCCACTGATTATAACATCTCCGTGAAGGGTTATTTCCCACGTCCCCGGCACTACATTCAGAACTTGAATTAAAGCAAATCTGCTCTCATTTTGGTGATATAAAATCCTCACCGTGGAGCCTTCTATTACTAATTTTTTTTCAAAAGAAGTTCCGGCAAAAAAAGGAATGCGGTTAATTATTTCTCCTGTCGGAGATTTCAAAGAAAACGAGATTTTATCCCAGCCTTCATACCAAACATAAACGCTGAGTGAATCGGCATCATCTCCGACCCGTATATCGATATCTCTTTCATCGCCGCTTTTTTCTATCAAACCCTCGGTGTGATGCCTTGCGTTGCTTTCGTTGCCTACTCCTGTACATACAGCAATTCCGGGGACATTCGATACAAACGAAATATATTGTTCCAATCGATTTTTACCGTTATGCCCACCAAAATTTGTTCCAAGCCCCAGGCACGCCACGACGGGTAATTTTAACACCGAACTTTGTTGAAAAATAAATGCCAGACCAAGCATAATGTCGGTGGATTCAAAAGCATTTTCTTGACTTTTCGGGACTAAAAATTTTTCTCTGTAAAAAGTCCCGGCTTTTTTTAGTTTCACCACGATAAGTTCGGCGTCGGGAGCAGCACCTATAAAATCTTCTTCTTCGTTTTCCCTTCCTGCTGCAACAGAAGCCAAAAACGTCCCGTGCCCGACCTCATCTCTGTGCGGAACAATTTCCAAAGGATTTTCGCTTCGCAAAGCTTCATTAATTTGATCGCGCGTGTATACAGTTCCGAAATTAACGCCATAAGTAGGGGAGGTTTCGATAGTTTGGTCCCAAATATATTTTATTTTCGTGGTTCCGTCTTCGTATCTGAAAACAGGCAAAGTATAATCTATTCCTGTATCCACAATTCCTATTATAGTTCCTTGGCCGCTCAACCTAAGGTATGGCTGATTTTGAACCCTTGTAATTCCCGCGGCATCCAAAGCTTCTTTTCCTGTCAGACCATATATTTCAGGATAAAGATTTAAAAAATCGGAGCCTAAATCTTTGAATATTTCCTCCATGTAGCTTTCGGGTGCGTAGAGAATAGCAACTTCATTCATAAGTATTTTAGACAACCTTATATACGGCCTTTGGTCTAAAAAGTCCTGAAAAGTAGGGGTATACCATGCGTAAAAAGGAACAGTGGTGGGGAGCTTTATAAATTCATTAATGGGCATTTGATTTTCCGATGTAGTGTCTATTTTTATTCCTCCTCTAAACTGTATTGGTTCTTCTGAGTAACGAAAATGTGTTATTAAGGCAAAGTGTTCCGTATCCCCATGAATTATTAGGATACGAAATGTCAGGGGCTCTTTTTGCACCTTTTTTTAGGTAGGCTTTAATTCTTTCCCCGTATAAAAACAAGTCTTTCCCTTCTACAATTCCCCACTGCATCAAGAGTGCAGCCGACCCTGTGACAAAAGGAGCAGCAAAACTTGTTCCCGTGAAATTTGAATATCCTCCGCCGGCCTTTGTACTTATAACATTGACCGATGGAGCTACCAAGTCGGGTTTTACGTATATGACATTCAACGTATATCCTTTTCCTGAAAACGACGTAAGAATATCGCGTGTGGCTTCGTATCCTCCCACGGTTATAACATTTTGGCATGTAGAAGGAATTGTAAGAGTATTATTTTCCTCGGGGAAGCTAAATGCGGTTTCTCTGCCGACTTCTTCGGTGGTAGGCAGGTACATATCATAATTCCCGTCCACAATGCTGTCGGTTCTCAGCCGTATTGTAAATATGCCTGTTTGAGGATTTTTATTAGGAAAATTAACCTGAAAAAATATTTCTTGGAATGAATTATAAAATTGAGGTTGCCCGTAATTTATTAGTATATCGGCGTTACCGAATTTATATGTCCGGGTGGTTTCATATGTTAAAATTTCGCCTGTGGATTGACCGTTCGGCATGATGAATTCAACAGTTATGGAATCAGAAAAATTTTTCCACATAGAAAGATAAAAAGAATTATTTTTGCCTGAATAAAAAAATGTAACATCCTGAGTTTCATTGGCGGAAATTTTTCCTTGATAATGGTGCCCGGCGTCAGCTTCGTTACCCGATGCCACAACTATAGATGTTTTCCACCTTTCTGCCATGGAATCCATGAATGTTTCGAATAGTGATTGCCCATTGTGCGGTCCGTCGTTTGTGCCGTAGCTTATGTTTATAGTTAAGGGCATTTCCAGAGCTTCTGCCTTATCTGTGATGTATTTTAGTGCCCTCATAAGTTCCGTCGTTTTAGCAAACGAAGGATAACCTTTTTCACCCAGTTTTACGATTATCAAAGAAGCTTCCGGGGCGACTCCCGTGTTTAATCCCGCCGATGACCTACCGTTTCCTGCCGCTATCCCGGCAACGGCTGTTCCGTGTCCTACAAGGTCTTCTTCAGGGACTATCGAAAGAGGGTTGTCATTCGAAAGGGCTTCATTTATTTTTGCATTGTCGTATTCGGCACCGGCAGTAAATCCCGTCGGAGCATTTCCGGTCGCAGTTTGGTCCCATAAGTATAAAATCCTGCTTGTTCCATTATCGTTTATAAAATCTTCGTGAGTGTAATCTATTCCCGAATCTATTATTCCGATTATTGTTCCCTTGCCTGTCAAATTCAAATCGGACTGAGTTTTAGCGGATGTTATGCACGAATAACTTAATTCGTCCCGTATATTTAATGATAGAATTTTCGGAGTCTCTATATGTTCAATTTCGGTATACCTAAGTAGCCGCGGTATTTTTCCCGCGGGTAAAGTCAATATAGCGTAGTTTTGGCTTAATATTTCGAGTTCTATTTCTAATTCATCTGCAATTTTTTGAATGTCCCCATGGTACTTTACGATTACTTCCCAAGTCTGAGAGCCTTCAACATATCCGGCTTCAAATTCCGTACCCCGAAATTCCGCCAAAGTGGAGCGGCTGAGTAAATTATTTATAAAAGGCATAAAATCACCTCCATATCTAAAGGTATTTATTTCCGGGGGTTAATATTCAAAATTTTGCAAAAAATAATTGCCCAAAATATTTGAGCAATTTTAAAATTTAATTTACTTATATTTCACTCATAAATAGTAATTTGAAATTACTGTATACTTCAAATTCGATTAATCCGAATTGATTTATTATTAATTTTACTTTGCAATTTTTTAAAGTATCTTCGCATATAAGTATTTTTAAATCTTCTCCATAGAACACTTCAGCGAACTCCTCGGTGATACTGGGGTAATGTTTTCGTAATTCCTCGAGGGTTTTAAATAATTTTGAGGATAATCTTAAGCGTGCCCTTTGGTCGCATGGATCGCGGCGTGATAATTTTTTGATACCCTCTA
Source organism: uncultured Eubacteriales bacterium (assembly GCA_934725425.1). Taxonomy (GTDB): domain Bacteria; phylum Bacillota; class Clostridia; order Oscillospirales; family Acutalibacteraceae; genus UMGS1491. The sequence goes on from CAKVAX010000003.1 coordinate 14,182, forward strand.
TGTAATCGGTATGAGCTGTTGTCAAAATCTCCTTAACTTCTTTGATGCTAATTGTTGTTGGCATAGCATAAGCTTGTGTAGCTCCTATTAATGCGAATATCGTCAGTACTGACGCAAAAAAACGTTTCATCATTTCACCTTTCATCTTATATTTGATTTTACTTTACTAATAAATAGAACAAATTTGCAAATTTTATGCGGTCATAATTCAAAGGAATATATTATACTGCTTACATCTCTTTCAGAGGACAAATTGCACATGACTCGCCAAGGAGATCTTTCAAACGATAAATTTAAAAAAGTTTTATTGTTTTTTATGTAATTTTTTATGGCTTCGGGCAGTTGCTCAAAGTAAAACATTTTTAAAACTTCGCTCAGAACGTGGGGGTTTTTTAACCTTAATTTTTTAATCTCTGCAAAAAACTTAATCGACGCAGCTTTGCTATTGGAAATAGGTCTGGAACTGTGACTTGCTGCTTCGAGGTTTTGTTTGTATTCGGAACGGATTAAGAAGAACTTGTCATGAAGTTCGTAATCTATACCCGAAATTTTTGCTCTGCCGATTCCCATAAACAAAAATAATGTCGATATGAAAAAATTTACAAATTTTGCCTTCATTTTTTCACCTCCTCTTACCAAAACTGTTTATATTGTATCATAATTTCAAAAAAATAATTGCTCAAAAAACCATGAGCAACTTGTAAAAAACTATGAAATTATAACTCAAATAAATAAACTAATCGGTTAAGGAACTTGTCGGATTCAAAATTACATAGTATCTTCCCGGAAAAATTATCAATCGATAAACGTATGAAAGTAGGATGACCCTTTGTATATTCTTTTATATAAGGGACATTATCGCTGAAAAAAATAATTGCTCAAAAATATTGAGCAATTTTAAAAATTATAATTCAAATGAATAAACGACACCGTTAATTGGCCAGAAGGAACCAATATAAATCACTATACGCCCCGAAAATCTGTTAATGTAAAAAGTTGTAAAAGTAGTTGTTATTTCTGAATAATTTTTTATAGATGCCGGAATGTCATTTCTGCAAAACCAATTCAACATATGAACCAAAATGTTATTGTGATTTCTTTTCAAATTTTCAAATTTTGCGAAGAATTCCATTGACGCTTTAAAATTTTCGGTAATGTTGGTTGCCTTAGATTTTTTGATTTGGTAATTAAAATAAAGCTCTGATATCTCTTCTCTAACTTCAGGGGGTAGTGGCTCAAGTGCTTCGCACGGCTTTAATGCTCCTATTCCTAGGAATGCCGCCAATAAAATAGCAAAGAATTTCATGATTTTTAATTTCATTTTTTCACCTCCCAAATAACACATCAATATCATTATATCACAATTATAATGTTTTTTAAACTAAATTCTAAATAAGTATTGAAAAAATTACCAAATTAATCTATAATTAAAATATGTTTAAAAAATAACTAGGAGAGTATATTATGATTTCTACACTATATAGCATGGGAATTAACGGCCTAGAAGCTTTTACCGTGTCCATAGAATCGGATATTTCCGCCGGAATGCCTTCCTTTGAGATAGTTGGGCTTCCGGATGCTTCAGTCAAAGAATCCCGAAACAGAGTCCGTGCGGCTATTAAAAATTCCGGATTTAAATTTCCGATAGCGCGTATAACGGTAAATCTTGCTCCTGCAGATGTTAAAAAAGTAGGCTCTTTATATGATTTGCCGATATTTTTATCGATTCTTATCTCCAGCGGGCAAATTACTTCGCTTCCAAAAAGCTCCGTATTTATCGGAGAGCTTTCTTTAAGCGGCGATGTCTGCGAAGTAACGGGCGTTCTCCCAATGGTGATTCATGCCAAACAAAATGGCTTTAAGAATGTTTTTGTACCTGCAAAAAATGCGGTAGAAGCTGCTTCGATTGCCGGAATAAATGTATATCCGCTTAAAAATATAAAAGATATAACAAATCATGTACAGCTTGGGGAAAAATTGACTGTCCAACCGAAAACTGATTTCGTTAAAAAATCAAATGATTATGAACTTGATTTTTCGCAAGTTAAGGGTCAATATGCGGTCAAAAGAGCCTTGGAAATCGCAGCCGCAGGAAATCATAATGTTATTCTCATAGGGCCTCCGGGCTCAGGTAAAAGTATGCTCGCAAAAAGAATCCCCGGCATATTACCCGAAATGACATTTGAAGAAGTTATCGAAACCACAAAAATCCATTCCATAGCCGGAGTCCTCCAAAAGGACTCTCCTCTGGTTACCGAAAGACCTTTTAGGTCTCCTCATCATACCATTTCTGCAGCAGGGCTTTCCGGTGGTGGAAGCATTCCAAAGCCCGGCGAAATTTCTCTTGCTCATAACGGCGTTTTGTTTTTAGATGAACTTACCGAATTTTCAAGATCCACTATGGAAACTCTCCGCCAGCCGCTCGAAGAAGGAATTATCACAATATCTCGAGTTCGAGGTACTTTGACATATCCGTGCCACATAATGCTGATTGCAGCGATGAATCCTTGTCCTTGCGGATATTATGGCCATCCGTCCAAACCCTGTACGTGTTCTCCTAATGCTATACGAAAGTACCTTTCCAAAGTTTCGGGTCCTCTTTTGGACAGAATGGACATACACATAGAAGTTTCGCCTGTGTCTTTTGATAATCTTTCTTCAAAAGCCAAATTAGAGCCCTCGTGCAAAATAAGAGAAAGAGTCAACAAAGCCCGAGAAATACAAAAAGAAAGGCTAAAAAGCGTAGGCATTTTGTCAAATTCTCAAATTCCCTCTCATATTTTGAGTTCGGTATGTGAACTCACAGAAGACGCAAAAAATATTTTGCAAATGGCTTTTGACAAGATGGGACTTTCTGCGAGAGGATACGACAAAATCCTAAAAATTTCAAGGACCATAGCTGACCTTGCCGGTTCAGAAATTATAGATAAAAGTCACATATGTGAAGCCATTCAGTACAGAAGTTTGGATAGAAAATACTGGGGATATTAAAATTAAAGTAAACATGCTTGATAAAAGTATGTTTATTTTTTTGTTTTTGTGATAATATTTAGGATAAATTTATAAATATGAAAGGAAATGTTTATGAAGTTAAAATTTTTTATTATAATTTTGCTTTTTTTATTTCCCGGTTTTGGTCTACAACATCAGGAGGTATGCGCTTCTGAGCCCCAAGTTCCTCCAAGGTACATAACATGCAATTTCGAAAAAACAGAATGCTCACTTGATGAACTTTATAAAAAATCTACGTACTTGTGGGCGGATATAAACCAAATTATCCTAAAAATGATTGTTAATTGCATTAAGGAGGGCAATAAAAATTCTGCTGCCAAACTTTACGCATTTGTTCGAGAAATGTGCTTTTGGAGAGTAAGCAAGGCAACTTTTACAGTAGAATGTAGAAATTTTTTTGATATGGTAGATTATGCCCGGCTTCATTTTGTTAACGATTATTTGCCAAAAATAAGCTCCCAAGATAGATTTTTTAGAAGAATGTCATTTTCGGACTGTGAGTATTTTCTTATAAAAAATGATATTAAATTAGCCAAGTCTCGTTTACAAACTGCGTATCTCCCCGATGATTTTCTTATAGACCTTTTAGGTGAAGATAATTTTTTAAGGTACAAAATTGACCTCGAAGCTATCCAAGAAAAAATGGCTTTGCTAAATTTCTTAAAGGTAAAAATTCAAGAAAAATTGGTAGAAAATGTTTACAAAAAGCATAAAAAAGAGGGGATCAGTTTTTCAGCTGCTGCAATGGAACTTCAAAAAGAACTATCCGAAACACTGGTTTACCAAGAGCTTTCCTGGGTTCTGAAAGACAAAAATAATTTTATAGAAAAACTTTTCTCTCTCGGGAACCGTAAGTTTGAATATGTACCCATGTTTAATTTTGAAGGATTTCAATGAGTTAGTCTAAAACTTTTTCTTTTATTTTTTTTTATTGTATGATAAAATTTAAGCGATTGCTTAAATAATGCTAAATATCAGGAGGTAAAAAATGTTCGACATAAATTTAGCACTTGAAGAAATTAATAACTTCATCTACATTTACATACTTGTTGCTTTGCTCATAGTATGTGGATTCTATTTTACTTGCAAGTCAAAATTCGCTCAGATTAGATTTTTTCCGGATTCAATCAAATTCCTTTTGGATAAATCTTCCGGCAAAAAAGTATCTTCATTCCAGGCGCTGATGGTCTCTACGGCTACAAAAGTTGGAACGGCTAACATAGCCGGCGTAGCAACCGCTATTGCTATTGGAGGCCCGGGGACGATATTCTGGATGTGGGTTATGGCGATAATCAACTCAGCATCTTCCATGGCAGAAGCCACTTTAGCTCAAATTTATAAGAGAAAAGACGAAAAAAATGATTCTTTTGTTGGTGGCCCGGCATATTACATAGACAGAGCACTCGGAAAGAAAAAACTTGGAACTTTATTCTCATGTTTGTTTTTAGTTTGCTTTTTAATCGGCTTCAATTCTTTTCAAGCAAGCAATATGTCCACAGCTTTGACGTATTATATTCCGGGGTATTTTCACACAGTTTGGCCATATGTGGTGGCACTGGTGTTTGCTGTTTTGGTTGCATGTGTTGTTTTCGGAGGAATACATAGAATAAGCTTTGTATCATCCTATCTGGTCCCAATTATGGCAATGGGATATATCATGATGGGATTATACCTAATAATCACAAATATAACTCATGTTCCGTCGGCAATTCGTGCTATACTTTCAAGCGCATTTAATTTAAGGTCAATTTTTGGCGGTGTGACCGGTAGCGTATTGATAATCGGCATAAAACGCGGTCTCCTTTCCAATGAGGCAGGAATGGGCAGTGCACCTAATGCCGCAGCAACAGCCGATGTTTCTCACCCGGCAAAACAAGGAATAGCCCAAATCCTCGCCGTTTGCATAGACACAATTTTAATTTGTTCCATATCAGCTTTCATATTGCTTCTTTCAAACGCAGATTTACGTTCGGGAGAAATTGGAATGCCCTTGATGCAAGAAGCAATAAGCTTGCAGCTCGGCGATTGGGGAGTACATTTCATAACGATATCGATAGTCACCTTTGCATTCTCGGCAATAGTTGGTAATTTCGGCATCTGCGAAACTAATATGTATTTTATAACTAAAAATCAAAAGATAATAAAAATGATAAGAATCATTTCAATTTTGCCTGTTGCTTTAGGTTGTTTGGCAGGAATCCTTAACCCGATGATAGCTTGGAATCTTGCAGAAATAACAATGGCTTTTATTGCGTGTTTAAATATAATCACTATTCTTCTTCTTTCAAATCGTTATTTTGTATGTCTGAAAGATTATATTGAGCAAAGAAAGCTCGGCAAAGACCCTGTATTTAATGCTCCTGCTTGCGGAATTAATGATACCGACCTTTGGAAATAATTTTAAAATTGAAATTCCGGCCATTTTACTATGGCTGGAATTTTTTTATATAAAAAAATTCCCGGAGCAATAAATGCATCCGGGTTTAATTGGTACAAATAGTTGTGAACCTGTGCAAAAATTCAAAACATCACTGTAAATCCTTTTAGCACAGCTGGTACGGGTGACAGGACTCGAACCTGCACAGCTCTCACCACCAGGACCTAAACCTGGCGCGTCTACCAATTCCGCCACACCCGCGTTTTCATCTTACGGTTTTATTCTACACCATATTAAAAAAAATTACAACACAAATATTTATAAATCTATATAAAAATTTCTAAATTTATGGTAGAATATAAATTGGGCGTTTGATTAAAAAATTATAAGGAGATGATATAGTGATTAGATATTATAAAACCGTCGGCAGCAAGACCGAACAAATCCAGTCCATTGAAGAGGGTTGCTGGATAAATTGCGTTAAACCGACAGATTCCGAAATAAATTACATACTAAACACATGCAACATAAATCCTGAATTTATGAGAGCTTCACTCGACGAAGAAGAATCCTCACGTATTGATAGAGAAGAAGACAATTCTTTGATAATAATAGACAACCCTGTGGTTAACAAGTCCGGCAAAAATTTAACTTATTACACCACTCCTTTAAGCATTATAATTACACCTCATAATATAATAACTATATCGCTTAAAGAAACTCACGTCCTAGAAGAATTCGAGGAAAGCCTTATAAAAAACACCAATATTAATGACAGAAATCGTTTTGCACTGCAAATTATGCTCCGTGTAGCAGGAAAGTATTTAAAATACCTCAAACAAATTAATAAAATCACCGAACGTGTTGAAGAAGAGCTAAAGAAATCAATGAAAAATAAAGAATTGATTCAGTTCTTGGAAATAGAAAAATCACTTGTTTATTTTTCTGCTTCTCTTAAATCTATAGGTGTTATGCTTGGACGAATGGGCCGCGGAAAATATATCAATCTCAATGAAGAGCAATATGAATTACTGGAAGACGTTATAATTGAAATTAAACAAGCAACAGAAATGTCCGAAATATACTTAAATATTTTAAACGGCACCATGGATGCTTTTGCTTCTATAATTTCAAATAATTTGAATATTGTTATGAAAGTTTTGGCTTCGATAACTCTTATTCTTTCTATCCCAACCATCATTTCCGGAATTTACGGAATGAATAACCCCAGGATTCCAATGATAGAATATTGGTGGTTCCCGCTTGGCCTTTCTGCTGTTTCTATGTTTATAACTTGGATAATTCTAAAACATAAAAATATGATATAAAAAAAGCAACCGATAAATTCGGTTGCTCTATTTTTTACTTTTTGTTGTTGTGGAACCGGTTTTAGTTCCGGTTGAATTATTGGTAGTGGTACCTGAACCGGTTGCTCCTCCTGAAGAAGTTGTGGAATTTGCTGACCCGGCAGTAGCGGATGATGTGCCGGGAGTTTGAGATTTGGTGGATTGATACGATCTATTTTTCGCCGAGGAGGATTCGGCGGATTTTTTGGGCTCCGAAGTTGATTTATTTGTGGCTGAATTTGCGGTTGATTGTTTCGAATTCGTGGATTTTTTGGTATCAACGGAATTTTCCGATTTGTTTTGAGAATTTGAATTTTTCATCGCAGAATTCGATGCATTGCTGGCGATATCTTCGGATTCATATATGAATTTCAGGAAATCATATCTTGCCTTTGCAATGTCCGGTATTACTAATACCATTTTTTGGCTTATAGTCTCATTTTTAACATTTTCGTTGGTCGGCAATCTGAATTCTTCTAAATCATACTTTAAATAATTCAAGGAGTTGGTTGCAAGTCTGCTTATTTCCGAAGTTTTAAAATTTGTTGTAATTAGCGGAGCAATAGCGGGGATAAGCTCTGTTATTTGTTTTAAATTTGCACTTCTGAGCTTGTCCACAATGGCTCTTATGACATTACGTTGCCTACTTGTGCGGTCATAATCCGAACCCTTGCTGTTTCGGTCTCTCGAATAATGCAATGCCTGTAATCCGGTCAAATGCTTCATTCCTTTTCCTTTAAGGGTGTTTTTGTCACCGGAATATGTGTTTATATATATGCATTCGTCAGAAGTAAGTTCCAAATCAATTCCGCCCAGAGTATCGATTATATTCGAGAATCCCTCAAAATCTACAATCGCATATCTGTCTACGCGTAATCCAAATGTTTTTTCAATAGTTTCGATGGTTAATTTAGCTCCTCCAAAAGCGTAGGCTGCATTTAACCTGTCATAACCGTGACCCGGAATATTAATCCAAATGTCCCTCATAAGGGAAGTGACCTTTATTTTATGATTTTTTACGTCCAGCGAAAGAATCATCAAAGAATCGCTTCTTCCATGGTCTCCTGTGGACATGGAATCACTGCCTATGAGCATTACATTTAAAATTTGAGAATCATTTATAAGACTGTCACCAAAATCATCGGTTAGTACTTCCGGAGAATCATTGTCAATTTCTTCGTAATTAAAAGAATGTAGCATATGGTATGCGTAAATCATAGCAGAACCAATTAATCCCAGTATTACAAAAAATACCGACATAACTACTTTTTTAATAGAAATCCTTGACTTTTTCCGTCTGTCTGATGAGTAAATATCAACATAATTTGACTTATTGCTGAACCCGTCATCATAAATGTCGTTCCGAGGAGACTTCCTATAAGGGCGATTATCGCTTGAGTATCTGTTTTTTGGCTTTTCGTTTTTTTTATTCTGATTCATTATACCTCCTAGTAATCGGATTATGATGTTGTTTTCATTTTATAAAATTTCCATTCTAAATTATAAAATATAGTTGTCGAAAAATCAACAACTATATTGTTATTATGTCTATTATTTAATTTTTTAGTCGGGATTCTAAAAGTTTGAGTTCATTTTCTAATTCTTCCGGCAAATTTTTTCCGAACATTTTATAAAAATCTTTTATATTTTCAACTTCTTTTTCCCATAAGTCTTTATCTATATCAAGCAAATCTTTGAGGGTATCTTCGGAAACTCCGCTGCCTTCCAAGTTTATATCTTCCTCCAAGGGAACATATCCAACAGGAGTTTTTTTAGCGTCGACTTTTTCTTCGCATCTGTTAATAATCCACTCTAGGACGCGCAAGTTTTCTCCATATCCCGGCCACAAAAATTTTCCTTCTTTATTTGTCCTAAACCAATTGACGTTGAAAACTTTCGGAGCTTTATCTCCCAAAAGTTTGCCCATTTTAACCCAGTGTGCAAAATAATCTCCCATGTTATACCCGCAGAACGGAATCATTGCCATAGGGTCGTGTCTGAGTACACCGGTTTTGCCGGTTGTTGCGGCAGTAGTTTCGGATGATATTGTTGATCCTGCAAATACACCGTGATTCCACCCAAAAGTTTCATATACAAGCGGAGTTGTTTGAGCTCTTCTGCCACCGAATATTATAGCCGAAATAGGAACTCCTTCGGGATTATCAAATTCTTTGCTGAGGCACGGACAATTTTTCGCCGGTGATGTAAATCTGCTGTTAGGTTGAGCGCCTTTTTCTTTTGAGGTTTTTCCGTTCCAAGGATTGCCTTTCCAATCGATTGCGTTTTCCGGAGGATTAGAATCAAGCCCTTCCCACCAAACGGTGTTGTCGTCGAGATTTTGTACTACATTAGTAAAAATTGTATTCGATGATGTTGTAGCCAGTGCATTCGGGTTGGATTTTTTACTTGTCCCCGGAGCAACTCCAAAGAATCCATTTTCTGGGTTCATTGCCCAAAGTCTGCCGTCAGGTCCGATTCTGAGCCATGCGATGTCATCGCCTACGCACCATATTTTGTATCCTTTTTTTCTGTATATTTCAGGTGGGATAAGCATTGCTAAGTTCGTTTTTCCGCAAGCTGAAGGGAATGCCGCGCAAATATATTTTACTTCTCCGTTTGGTTTTTCTACGCCTAGTATAAGCATATGCTCTGCCATCCAGTTTTCTTTTCTTCCCATATAAGAAGCAATTCTCAGAGCAAAACATTTTTTGCCCAGCAAAACATTTCCGCCATATCCCGAATTTACCGAAATAATAGCTTTATCTTGTGGAAAATGGCAAACGTATCTTAATTCTTCGTCGAGATCGCAAGAAGCATGAAGCCCCTTAACCCAATCGGTGCTGTCACCTAGGTAATCAAGGATAGCCTTACCCACTCTTGTCATTATTGCCATATTAAGGACGGTATAAATTGAATCTGTAAGCTCAATTCCTATTTTTGAAAATGGAGACTCAAGTATGCCCATGCAGTAAGGAATAACATACATGGTTTTTCCTTTGTAGCTGTTTTTCGCAATTCCCAAAACTTTTTTATAAGCATACTCAGGTTCCCACCAGTTGTTGGTTGGACCGGCTTCTTCTTTTGTCGGAGTGCAAATGAAAGTGCGGTCTTCGGCTCTTGCAACGTCATTCAAAGCAGTTCTTCTTAAGTAGCATCCGGGCAATTTTTCTTGGTTTAACTTTATAATTTCATTTTTTTCACAAGCTTCTTTTCTTAAGCTTTCCAGTTGCTCTTCGCTACCGTCTATCCACACGATTTTTTCAGGATTCACTACTTCTTTCATAGAGTCTATGTATTCTAAAATTGATTTATTCTGTGTCATGACAGAGGCCCCTTTCATTAATTTTTTATGGTGAACTCAACTGTAATGCTAAAACCTAAACTTTAAAACTTCTTAAGTATTCCTTACATTATAACAGATAAATAAAAAAATACAAATTTATTTGAGTTTAAAAATGAAATCTCGGTTTTCTGTATAGTATTGACATTTTTGATTCTCTGGGCGATAATAAGTGACGTAAACTCAAAAATAAGTTCAATACGTAAATATTTTGGGATAAAAATTATGCAAAATGCATATTTTAATTTAAATAAATTATGTTACAATTTAATCCATAGATTATTTTTTAGCATTCAGAAAGGAAAATAGAGAAATATCAGGCATATAATATTATATGAATGTAATTTAATAATTGCCTCACGTATTTCTTGCACTTGTATGAAAGAATTTAATTTTAAATTTAAAGATGAAAACGGTATGCACGCGCGTCCTGCGGGTAAGTTGGTTAAAGCTGCTTCAGAGTTCGGTTCGGATATTGAAATTATATGCGGGCCAAAATTTACCGACGCAAAAAAACTGTTCCCGCTTATGAAAATGGGTATAAAGTATAATGATGATATTACTGTGAGAATAAACGGCGAAGATGAAATCGAGGCTGAAAAAAGTCTGAAAAAATTTTTTGATATAGAAAAATAGATTTTATTTTGGGTCGATTTTTAGCGCACAAAGGAGAAGTTTTGATATGGTTATTTTGCAGGGAATCGGAGTTGGAGAAAATATTTCTTTTGGAACACTTTATTTCAATGAAAATGGAATAGAACAGGTTCCAAAATATAAGCACGAGGATTTATCTATTGAAAAGAATCGTGTAGAAACCGCCGTGAAAGATGCCATTTCCGAAACAATGCTGCTTTATGAAAAAACTATGAGCGAAGGCAACGAAACAGAAGCCGGGATATTTGAAGTCCACAAAATGATGATGGAAGATACAGACTATTTAAATTCTATATTTGAAGTAATACAAAAAGATGGGTTTAATGGTGAGTATGCTGTCGTTAAGGCTTCTAAAAAATTTTCGCAAATGTTTCTCGAAATGAGCGACGAGTATATGAGAAGTCGTGCTGCGGATGTAAAAGATATAGAACTGCTCATATTAAAATACTTGATAAACAAAGACTCCTCCAAGCTTTCCTATGATGCTGAAACCATAATTTTCAGCAAAGATTTGACTCCGAGCGAAGTTTCCGGCATGAATAAAGATTTTATAAAAGGATGTATTTTATCGGGAGGCTCCTCGTGTTCGCATGCTTCCATTTTGGCAAGGGTAAGGGATATACCTATGGTAATAGGTCTTGAAAATTCTGTAAAACCTGAATATGAAGGCATGGAAGTTGCGATTGACAGCACCGAAGGCAAAGTTTATATAAGTCCCGATACGGATACATTAATAAGACTTAAAGAAAAGAAATTATCTCTGGATAAGAAAAAAGAAGCCTTGAATAATCTAAAAGGCAAAGAAAATATTACATTGGATGGTCACAAAATAAATCTTTATGCAAATATTGACAATTCTGATCAAATAGACGAAGTTTTGAAAAGTGATGCCGGCGGAGTGGGATTATTCAGGAGTGAATTTTTGTATTTATCCCGTAATTCCCAACCCTCCGAAGATGAACAGTTTGAAGCCTATAAATGTATAGCCGAAAAAATGAACGGAAATAACGTCATAATCAGAACTTTGGACGTAGGTTCAGACAAAAACGCAGAGTATTTTGAATTTGATAAAGAAGAAAATCCTGCAATGGGGTACAGAGGAATAAGAGTTTGCCTTGATAATCCCGAAATGTTCATAACGCAACTTTGCGCGCTGTATCGTGCTTCAGCCTACGGAAAAATTTCCATAATGTTTCCAATGATAGCGTCAGTGGAAGAAGTCAGAGCTGCTAAACATTATGCCGAAATCGCAAGGCAAAGACTCACCGAAAAGCAAATCCCTTTTGATAACGATGTCAAGTTGGGAATAATGATAGAAACCCCCGCAGCTGTTATGCTCAGTGATATTTTGGCGAAAGAAGTTGACTTCTTCAGCATAGGTACAAATGATTTGACTCAATATACTTTTGCTGTAGATCGTCAAAACAGCAAAGTCAGCAAATTATTCGCTTCTCAGAATTTAGCGGTTCTTAGGATGATAAAAATAGCTGTTGATAATGCCCATTCAAATGGAATTTGGGTTGGAATTTGCGGCGAAATGGCAGCGGATAGTTCTTTGACTGAAACTTTTCTTTCAATGGGTGTAGACGAACTTTCAATGTCTGCTTCTTCGATTCTTAAAATAAGAAAAAAAGTACTGGAAACTAATGTAGAAGAAATTAGGGAAGACATTTTAAAAAATTTGAATATATAAGTCAAGTAATTTATTTGTAGGGAGAGAGTTATAATTGTTTAATTTTAAAAACGGAGCACACAAATTTTTTGTTTCTCCACAAACTGGCAAAGCGGTCTCCATTATGGAAATCCCGGATGAAGTATTTTCTGAAAAAATTTTGGGTGATGGGGTAGGAATAATTCCGCAGGAAGATACTATAGTTTCGCCTGTCGATGGTAAAATAGTTCAAATAGCCGATACAAAACACGCTTTCTGCATTACTTCGGATGACGGACTGGATATCATGATACACGTTGGAGTCGATACTGTTGGATTAAAAGGTGAAGGCTTTGAATGTAACGTATCGGTTGACCAACACGTGAAGGCCGGTGAAAAAATAGGAAGCGCAGATATAAAACTTATAAAAGAAAAAGGTTATCCGCTTCATACGGCTGTGCTAGTCACAAATATGGCTTCTGTGGGGAAATTTAATCCTATTTACGGAGCCGTAGAGGCAGGCGTTACCAAAATTGTAGAGTATACTAAAAAATAGTTTACATAAATTAATAGAAAAGGTAGTGATTAGATTGAGCGAAAATGTCAGTTTAAAAGAGAAAAAATCTGTTTTTAGCACCTTGCAACGTGTTGGCCAATCTTTTATGTTCCCGATAGCTTTGCTTCCGATTGCCGGGCTTTTGCTTGGAATAGGAGCGTCATTTTCAAACGAAAAGATGGTATCTTCTTATGGTTTGGAATGGCTTTTGGGCTCAGGCACATTTTTGAATTTTGTGTTGGTTATTATGAAAAACACCGGCAGCGTTATTTTTGCTAACTTGCCGATAATATTTGCAATGGGTATAGCTCTCGGAATGGCAAAAAAAGAAAAAGCCGTAGCTGCACTTTCGGCAGTAATTGCATTTTTGACAATGCACGCTTCTATTTTTTCGCTGCTTAGTTTGACGGGAAAACTTAAACTCGGAGCGCTTTTAAAAGGTTCGATTGCCTCGGTATGTGGAATACAGTCTTTGGAAATGGGCGTGTTCGGAGGAATTTTGGTCGGACTGGGAGTTGCATCACTTCATAATAAGTTTTATAAAATAAAACTTCCTACTGCGATATCATTTTTTGGCGGAGTAAGGTTTGTCCCTATCATATCGTCGATAGTATATATTTTGGTTGGCGTGGGGATGTTTTTTGTTTGGCCTTATATTCAGTCAGGAATGTATTCCCTCGGCGTGCTTGTTTCAGCGTCAAAATATGCCGGAACATTTATTTATGGAGTAATTGAAAGAGCTTTGATTCCATTTGGTTTGCATCACGTATTTTATATGCCGTTCTGGTACACCGGTCTTGGAGGAACAGCAGTTGTTGACGGAAACTACGTAAGTGGAGCACAGAATATATTCTTTGCAGAACTTGCTTCTCCCAACATAACTCACTTCAGTGTGGAAGCAACCAGATTTATGACAGGCAAATTCCCAATCATGATTTTTGGATTAGTTGGTGCATCTTTGGCAATGTACGCAGTTGCAAAACCATCGAAAAGAAAAATAGTAGGCGGACTTTTGCTTTCGGCCGCATTGACTTCTATGTTAACAGGAATAACCGAACCAATAGAGTTTACTTTCCTTTTTGTAGCACCGGTTTTGTATGCAGTTCATTGTATTTTAGCCGGAATTTCATTTATGCTTATGCATATGCTTAATGTCACGGTGGGAATGACTTTTTCCGGAGGACTTATCGATCTTGTTTTATTCGGTGTAATTCCGGGAAATGCAAAAACAAATTGGATTTATATACTCCCTGTAGGAGCAGTTTATTTTGTACTGTATTATTTCTTATTTAAGTTTGCTATTTTGAAATTTAATTTTATTACACCCGGACGTGAAGAAGACGAATTAGAATCAAAATTATATACAAAAAAAGACTTTGAGGCGTCTAAAAAAGATAATATTTCGGAGCTTATAGTGGAAGGTCTCGGCGGAATCGAAAACATAGAAAGCTTGGATTGCTGCGCTACAAGACTCAGAGTAAAAGTTTATGACGTTGATAAAGTTTCGGATGAAATTTTAAAACAAACAGGAGCCGCAGGAGTAGTAAAAAAAGGCACCGGAGTGCAAGTAATTTACGGCCCGAGAGTAACCGTAATAAAATCAGAATTAGAAGACTTTATTTCATGTAAAAAATAAAATAAGCAGTCACCGACAAGCGGTGGCTGCTTTGTTGTTTAATCATAAATATATTGACTATAAATTCATTTTTATATATAATGTTTATACAAAACAAAGAAGGAGGGCAAGAGTATGGGTGACACATCTGAGAAAGTGAAAATGTTTGAAGAGTTGATCTATTCTTCCAAAAATCAAAATAAAGGAAGCACGGATAACTCCCGAAAAATTGCACTTCAGAATGATAGTAATTCAGGGAAAGCCGTACTTGGTGAAAAAGGTACAACAAGTAACCGCAAAAGATATGTATCCCATACAAATGTTGAAAAAGCAAAGGAATTGCTACGCAGTGTTAAAGGAAAAAATCAAACTTATGATGATATCAGAGCAAATGGTTTCGAATTTTCATATGATGATGAGGAATTGCCTACAAAATTCAAAGAATTATTCGGCAAAGATGGCGTAATGGATTTATTGGCCGATGCATTAATGACAAAAGATAAGAGTTCTACCAAGGTTTATAGTTTTGCTGATATGCGTAACGAACTAAAAATTTATTACAGAAAACTTAAACTTGAAACCTTTAAGACAGGAACCGGTTTGGACGAAAGTGCTATGAAAAACGTGGTTGAGTTAAGTAATAGTTTGGAAGATACTTTAAAAAAATATCAATCTAGCATGGAAGAAGCTCTTATAAAACTTAAAAAAGTATCCAAAAGAAGCAGGTCTATCGATAAGATTACCAAATTGATAAAATTAATTTCTGTAACTATTTCTCTTGTGGGTACTATAGCAGGACAGCCGGAGGTTGCAGCAGTAGCCACTGTTATATCGAGCATAAACAGCGTGATACGTCTTTCAAATGAATTGTATTTGCGCGTTAAAGTAAAGTCGATAAAAGATGTTATAAAGAAGTATCAAGAAGATATAAACAGTAATTATAAACAACTCAAAAAAGAATATATAAAAGCGTTGTCCAATGGTCAAGATACCACAAATAAAACTTTAGTTATTAAAAAATATAACAGAAAGAGCCTGGAAGATTTTAATAAAAAGTGCAAAGAAATTTCAGACAAATATCACGTGAAAATCAGCAAGTTTAAAATTTGGTCTAAAGAATTAAATAAACAAAAAGAAATATTCAAGTGCGGCATAAATAATTTAATGGAATAATAATTAAAAAAAGTCGGCAATAAGCCGGCTTTTTAATAATGTGATTTTAAATAATTCAAATATTCTTGATAAGATATATCAAGAGCTCCTCTGGATTGGTAATTGAAAGTGAGTATGATATTTTTAGATACTCTTTTTACTACCGGATTTAAATTTCTTATATCTATAACGTATAGCATCTCTGCTTCTAAGTTATTTTCGTTAAATTCGCGGCTTCTTGCCGTAGAAATTCCCAGAATAGATATGAACATTGCCAAAGGGTTTTCGCTTTCAAAAGACCCTCTGTCTATTTTCAGCAATCTTTCTAAATAAATACGTGCGCTGTTTACTTCTCTGGATGTGAATTTATAAGTTTTATTTAGTTCTACAAATTTTTCAAGTAATAAAGATTTCCAATCATTTTTAAATTCATCGTCCATTATCGAATTGTCTAAAATATCATCGACAAATGCAGACATTTCTTCTAGTGTACAAGGCTTTGTAAACACATCTGAAAATACTTCGTCATATTCCAAATAAGCCATTTCTTGAGCTGTGAAATTCGAAATGGTATTTTTGGATTTCTTAAATTTTTTTCCTATTTCATTGTATTCAGTCATAACTTCACAGTCATCTTGGCACAAGTATTCCGTATTTCCTAAATATTCATAAAGTTCCATGTCTATGCAATTTCTAAGTACACTTTTATTTGTAATAATTGAATCGCAAACAGCTAAATCTTTCTGTGATACATGAAAACACTCTATTAGAGTTTCTTCCAAATTTTCGCAATATGTAGGGCCAAGGCGTGCCACGGACTTTGAATATGGTAGAGATGATTTGAAAATCGAAGCTATAACAGCTTCCGCAGGAAGCTTGGAGATATATTTTTTATTTTTTTCAACCAATTTGAGCGAGTGGAATATATAATGTAAATCAATATTTCGTATTTCTATTTTTCTGTTAAAGTTAAATATTGATTGTAATATGCTATTTTTTAAGTATACATTTGATGATTGAGAATAGTCAAATATTTCGATGAAACGATTTAAAAAATTTCTCCATTGTTTTGGAACCGATCTAAAAAAACAAGGATTTGTAATACGTGATTCTTCTTTTATATAATTAAACATTTTTTTACGGACAACACTGTTGAGATATTTTTTTACATAAGATTCTTCTTCTTTTTCTTCTTGGTATAGAGAATATATTGGTGAATTTGTATTATAGCGGGGTAAAACTTCTGCATTTTGAGTTGGGAACATACAAAACTTCCTTTTTAATTTATTTTTAGGTTATAAAAGAGAAGCTCGCATATGCAAGCTTCTTCAAAATACATATAGCATGAAGTACTAAATTTGCACACTATTTTACTTCTACTTCAGCACCGAGTTCAACTAATTGTTTTTTGATGTCTTCAGCTGCTTCTTTAGAAACTTTTTCTTTGAGTGTCTTAGGAGCTTCGTCTACGATAGCTTTAGCTTCTTTTAATCCGAGTCCTGTGATGTCTTTTACAGCTTTAACAACTTTGATTTTGTTGTCTCCTGCTGATTTTAATACTACGTCAAATTCTGTTTTTTCTGCTTCAGCTGATGCTGCGCCTGCTGCTGGAGCTGCTGCAACTGCTACAGGAGCTGCTGCTGATACGCCGAATTCTTCTTCGAGAGCTTTTACTAATTCGCTGAGTTCGAGAACTGTTAAGGATTTTACTTCTTCAATTAATTTTTCTACTTTTTCTGACATTGTTATTTACCTCCAAAAAATTTTAAATAATAATTAGTTTAAGCATTTTGCTTTTTTTCAGCAATAGCATTTAATGCTACAACAAGGCCTTTCAAAGTGCCATTGAGTACTGTAGCAAAACCGGTAATAGGCGAGTTGAGTCCACCCAATACCTGAGCGATAAGTACTTCTCTTGATGGAAGTTTAGCTAAGCTGCTTACTTCGCTCTTGTCGATTATTTTTCCGTCAATATATCCGGATTTAACTTGGAAAAACTCATGGTCTTTGGCAAAATCACTAAGTATTTTTGCTGCTGCCACATAATCTTCTTTGCTTATGGCTATTGCAGTTGAACCTTGTAAAAAAGAATCCATTCCATCTATTCCTGCTTCAGAAGCAGCTCTTTTTAATAATGTATTCTTAGCTACCATGTATTCAACGCCTGCGTCACGAAGGCTTTTCCTAAGCTTTGTATCATCTTCTACGTTTATTCCTTGGTAATTTACCAAAACTCCTGCGCAAGATGATTTCAATTTTTCTGAAAGTTCACTAACGATTGCTTTCTTTTGTTCTAAAACTTTAACACTTGGCAATTTTTGTTCACCTCCACATCAAATTTATGTATATTAATGCAATAAATGCAAAAATATCATCAACTTTACTTAATTTCCCAACCAAGAAAAGCTGATGATTTTAAATTCACTAAGTTAAAACTTATAATATTTAAATTCGTTGCTTTCCTCGGTAGGCGAACACAATATTCATTACAAACCTACTGTCTTGGGAAATCGTCTATAGACATTATATCTTAATAATCTTTGAATGTCAACTAAATTGATTCTAATTTATTTGCGTTTAGTTTAATTCCCGGTCCCATAGTGCTAGAAACTACGCAGGATTTTATATATTGACCCTTGCTTGCTTCAGGTTTAGCTTTTACGATAGCACCCATTAAAGTTTCAAAGTTTTCAAGCAGTTTTTCAGCTCCGAAAGAAGCTTTTCCGATTACACAGTGAATAATGTTGGTTTTATCCAAACGATACTCGATTTTTCCTGCTTTAGCTTCTTTGATAGCTTTAGCAATGTCTGTTGTAACTGTTCCTGCTTTTGGGTTCGGCATTAAACCTCTTGGTCCTAAAATTTTACCAAGTCTACCGACAACGCCCATCATATCAGGTGTTGTGATTAATACATCAAAATCCATCCAGTTTTCACTTTGGATTTTTTGTGCCATATCTTCAGCTCCGACAAAATCTGCTCCTGCTTCTTGAGCCAATTTTTCGTTATCGCCTTTACATATAGCTAAAACGCGAACTTTCTTTCCTGTACCATTTGGAAGAACGATCGCACCGCGAACCTGTTGGTCAGCGTGCCTTGAGTCTACCCCAAGTCTTACATGAAGTTCTACTGTTTCGTCAAAAGCTGCTCTTGCGTTCTTTGAGCAAATTTCAAGAGCTTCTTTTGCGTCATAGAAATTTGATTGATTATAAGCTTTTACGCTTTCGTTATACTTTTTACCGTGTTTCATAATTTCCTCCTGAATTAGTGGTAAAATCGGATAATTTCCTCCCACCGTGGGAACTTAAGCAGACGACTAGTCTACTACTTCAATTCCCATGCTCCTGGCGGTGCCTGCTACCATTTTCATGGCAGATTCAACATTTGCAGCGTTTAAATCAGGCATTTTTAAGCTGGCAATTTCTTCCACTTGTTTCTTTGTTATTTTTCCAACCTTTGTTTTATTGGGCACTCCGGATCCTGACTCCAATCCGCAAGCTTTTTTAATAAGAACAGCTGCTGGTGGGGTTTTTGTTATAAAAGTAAATGAACGGTCGGTGAATACCGTAATTACAACAGGTATAATCAAACCTTCTTCATTTTTTGTGCGTTCATTAAACTCTTTAGCAAATCCCATGATGTTTATTCCGTGAGGTCCTAAAGAAGAACCCAAGGATGCCGGAGCTGCTTTACCGGCAGGAACTTGTAATTTTACGATTGATTTGACTTTCTTTTCAGCCAATTTTCGCACCTCCAAATTATGTGGTGAATTTCGGAATAATCAATATTTTATTCCTCCCACTGAACGACCTTTGCTGATTGATTTGAAAAATTTTATTTTGTTTTTCAGGCTAATTTACATAACAGGTTCAATCTGATCCAAATTAGCTTCGGCCGGCGTTTCGCGTCCAAACATCGAAACAGTTAGTTTAACTATCTTATTGTCAGTATCGATGCTTTCAACTTTACCTGTTAAATTTGCTAACGGACCATCGATAATTTTAACTGTTTCACCGATATCATACGAAAGTTTTACAGATTTCACTTCAACGCCGAGTTTTTTAACTTCCTCAGCTGTCAAAGGTATCGGTTTGGTAGATGGACCGACAAATCCCGTACATCCGCGTATATTTCTTACTATATACCACGACTCGTCACTTAAAATCATTTTTACAAGAACATATCCAGGAAATACTTTTCTTTCCAAAAGACGTTCTTTTCCGTCTTTTATTTCAGTGACCTTTTCGGTAGGGACTTTAACTTCTTGAATCATATCTCTGATATTTCTATTTTCGATAGTTTTTTCAAGATTAGAAGCTACTTTGTTTTCATAACCTGAATAGGTATGTACCACATACCACTTGGCTTCTTCAGACATAGTTTACCTTCCTTCCGGACTTTACATATTGCTTGAAATCGACATTACGAGACTTAAAAGCTGCATAAGTCCTGCGTCAAGAAGCGCAACAAAAACACCCATGACAAAAATCATCATCAAAACGATTCCGGTGTTTTTCCAAACTGTTTTTTGACTTGGCCAAACAATTTTTTTTAATTCGACTTTACAGTCTACAAAAAAACTTTTGATTTTAGAAAATACATTAAATTTCTTTTTTCCCATTGTTTTGCCTCCCATCAAACTACTTCGTTTCTTTGTGCAGAGTATGCTTTCTGCAAAAACGACAATGCTTGTTCATTTCCATCCTGTCCGGATTGTGTTTTTTGTTTTTCTTAGTATCGTAGTTGCGTTGTTTGCACTGTGTGCAGGCTAGCGTTATTTTGACTCTCATTACGGCACCTCCCGGTATTTCGGAATATTTTAGCCTCCCTCCAAAGGGTACAAAAATAAAACCCTTGTACGAGGTAATAAAATTTTATCATATTATTGCCGTTTGGTCAAGAAAAATATTTTTAATGCAATAACTTAGAGTAGCCGGAATTTTGTGTTTAACAAATACATATTAGGAATACGACTCACATATAAATTAGCCATAGAGAAATCAAAAGGGGTAATTTACGTGAAAAAAACGCTTGAAAATCGTGTTATAGGATTGGCCGAATATATAGTGGCCAGCAAAACCACAGTAAGAGGTGCCGCTAAAAAATTCGGAGTGTCAAAATCCACTGTACATAAAGATGTCAGTGAACGGCTTAAATATATAAACAAACCGTTATATATGGAAGTTAAAAAAATTTTGGAAATCAATAAATCCGAACGGCATATAAGAGGGGGAGTGGCTACTAAAAAGAAGTATGCCGCCGCTAAAATATTCCGATAGTAATTCTCAGATATCATGTGGTATAATTATAGGTAATTTAAAATTTAAGGAATGATAAAATTGAAGTCTAAATATCTAAAAATTGTACTAAGCTATTTGAAACCTTATAAATTTTTAATAATACTTTCGCTAGTAATTACGTGTGCCTACCAAGGAATGTGTTTGATTATTCCCAATATAATGTCAAATATAGTCGATATAGGTATTAATCAAAAAGGTTGCACGGATATAAGTTTAATGAATTCAATAACTTCTTCCGAAGAAATTTTGCGTAATCAAACTTCGTACATATTTCAGCAAGGCGCGATAATACTTGTGATATCTCTTGCAAGCGTTGCATTGTCGATTTGGTCGGGGTATTTAATGTCAAAAGTCTCTGCCAAAATCTCGGCTGATTTGCGCCAAAGTATGTACGAAAAAGTTATGAATTTTTCACCGGTTCAAATGGATGAAATACCTACATCAACTCTCCTAACCAGATTGATAAGCGACAGCGAAAATGTCCGTGAATTTTTGTTGTCGTTTAATAATTTTATTATGCCTTCCATACTTATTGCGGGAGGCACCGTCGCCGCAATTCAAAAAAGTTTGTCAAGAAGTTTTGTGCTTGTTGTTGCTGCGGTAGTTTCTGTTGGAGTTATTTATTTTACTTTTAAAAAAGTTTTTCCGTGGATTAGAGTTTCAAAAGTTCTCGGAGATAAATTCAATATGATTGTGAAAGAAAGATTATCCGGATTCATAGTTACAAAAATTTTTAATAATGAAAAAATTGAACATGATAAGTTCAAAAAATGCAACTCAGAACTTTTAAACAATTCCCTCCAAATAAACAAAATGATGAGCTGTACAATCCCGATTTTAACTTTGATGCTCAATATTGTAAATGTTTATATATTATGGAGCGGAGCGAAAGAAATTTCGGAAATTCGCGCCCAGGTCGGCGATATAATGGCTTATATTCAGTACATAATGATGATAATAACATCGTTTATAGTTATGGCTGTAAATTTTACAAGGATACCCGAATTTTGGATATCGGTGGAAAGAGTTTGCGAAATTTTGGACAAGCCTGCCGAGAAAAAAAGTAAAGAGTTTTTATGTGAAAATTTTAATATGAACGGCAAAATAGAATTTAAGAATGTTTGTTTTAAGTACAGAGGGGCAGAAGAAAATGTTTTAAAAAATATAAGCTTTGTTATAAATCCGGGGGAAAAAATCGGAGTCATAGGCACAATAGGTTCCGGAAAATCAACACTGGCCAAGATTGTTTCGGGTCTTTACAGCCCTTCTTCCGGGCAAATTTTATATGACGGAAAGATTATTTCCGAAGAATCCTCGCCACTCGGGTTTATATCTTATATGCCGCAAAATGCCCCTCTTTTTATCGGCAGTTTAGAGTATAACATGAAAATAGCCGGCGAAAATATAACCCTCGAAGAAATAAACAAAGCCCTCGAAGATGCCCAAATAACAGGTTTTGTAAAAAAATACGGAATGGATAAAAATATATACGGTTCAAACTTAACAGTTTCGGGTGGCGAAAGGCAAAGAATAGCCATTGCAAGAAGCTTACTCAAAAAAGCCGCTGTATATATTTTTGATGACAGTTTTGCAAATTTGGATTTTAAAACCGATTTGAATTTAAGAAAATCAATTTTAAAAAGGCTCGAAAATAATACGGTATTATTTATTTCTCAAAGAGTTGGGACAGTTAAAAATTTAGATAAAATAATTGTTTTGGAAAACGGTAAATTAATAGGGTTTGATTCTCATGATAACTTGTTAAAAAATTGTCCTGCTTACAAAAAAACGGTAGATTTACAAATGGGAGAGGAGGAATAAAATTATGGAATCAAAAATCAATGTTCCCAAAGGCTTTATGAAATATTTTTATAAATACGCCCATGAATACAGATTTTACATAGCTATGATTACATTTTTTTCTGTTGTTGAATCTGTCGTTACGGTAATTTCACCGTGGATTATGGGTAAAACTATAAATATTTTGCAGACTTTGAGTTCCCCTGAAGAAGTAGAATTTAAATTCAGAAGTTTAGCGGAAATTTTAACAATACTTGCCGGACTGTATTTTTTGTATTCCGTTTCAAGAACTTTAAAAAGATATTTTTCTACATTTGTTACCGAAAAAATCTCATATGTCTTAAGAAATGATGTTTCAACAAAAATAAACAGACTTTGTTTAAGTTATATTGAAACCACCAGTTACGGTGAGATTTTGTCCCGAAGCGTTAACGATGTTGAATCCATAAGTTCAGCACTTACAGAATACTTGGGTAGTTCAATTTCTTCAATTATTTTAAGTATAGGCATAATTTACATGATGTTTTTTGTAAGTGCCGAAATGAGCTGGGTTTATTTTGCATTTTTGCCCGTAATTTTTATATTGATTTTTATCCCTGTGAAAAAATCAAAAAAATACGTGGAATCTTTCAGAGAAAACATAGGTAAAATTACAACATGCGCCGAAGAATCTTTTTCAGGGTTCGAAACTTTAAAAAATTTTGACCTCGAAAATAATTATCAAAAAAAATTCAAAAACATAAGCGACGAAATGTTTGAAAGTGATTGGAAATCCAATTTTTTACCGTCTTTAACTTCACCGATTATAGGGTTTATACGAGATATAAGTACGTTGATTTCATGCGCTCTGGGAGGATACCTGGTCGTTACAAAAGGGATGCCGCTCGGAAATATTATGTCGTTTTTGTCGTACTCAGGGCAGCTCATGGACCCGATTGCCGGAATGGCGGGAATTTATGGTGCATGGCAAAATATCTGTGTTTCAGCCTCAAGAGTGTACGAGATTTTGCACGCTCCCGAAGAAAGGTCAGGCTCTTTTGAAGATATAAAGAATAATAATTCCGAAAAAATTTTGGAGTTTTCTAATGTTTCATTTGAATACGAAAAGGGTAAGTTGATTATAGATAATATTTCTTTTTCCGTTTCAAAAGGGCAAACAATTGCGCTGGTAGGCGAAACAGGTGCCGGTAAGAGTACGGTTCTAAAACTGCTTACAAATTTTTATAAACCCAATTCCGGCAAAATATTATTTAATGGCGTGGATATTAATTTAATATCTCTCGCAAATTACAGAAAAAATTTTGGAATAGTGACCCAGGATACATGGCTTTACAAGGACACCATAATGAATAATATAAGATATGGAAATTTAAAGGCGTCTGACGAAAAAATAATCGAAGTTTCCAAAAAGTTAGGTATTCATCACTTTATCGAAACTCTCCCGGACGGTTACGAAACCATTGTTGATGAAAGTATGGTGAATTTATCTGAAGGGCAAAAACAATTAATTTGCATAGCTCGTCTGGTTATTTCCGAAGCTCCTATTTTTGTTCTTGATGAGGCAACTTCTTTTATTGATACCTGCACCGAAAGCCATATCCAAGAAATTTTAAAATCACTTTTTAAACAAAAAACTTCGTTAGTGGTTGCTCACCGGCTTAGCACCGTAAAAAATGCCGATATGATACTCGTTATGAAAAAAGGTAGGATTGTGGAAGCCGGAAACCATGAAGATTTGATATCCAAAAATCAATACTATGCAGATTTTTATAAAAGCCAATACAGAAGTTAATCAGCATAGAAAATAGCCCTCCGTTCTTGGAGGGCTTAATTTTATTTCAAAGGAGCACTTTTTTTATCTCTAAAATCTTTGAATGCTTTTTTTAATTTTTTTAACTTGTGTATTCTCTTAAGAGTTAAAATTTGTCCGTTGCTTTTATGAACTTTGAAATCCCTTTTAAATTTCATATCGCGAAGAATTTGTTGTTTCTTTAGTTCTTTTTTTACTATAGCTCTGGATGCAAGTTTTTGAGACTGCATCTTTTCTTTATATTCACGAATTTTTTGGGCTGCTTCGGGGTCTTCTTTTTCTTTTCTTGCTTGTTCGAGACCAAGTTCAACCAATTCTCTTGGACTTTTGTGAAATTTTATTTTGTTTTTATTTTTTTTCTTAGGTCTCAAATCGTTTACTGCTTCAAACAGGTCTACTAACGAAAGTTTTAAATTTTGATCGTAAGTAAAAATTTTATATGGTCTAAATTGATTATCATATTTCTTGAGTGATTTATATATAATTTTTCTGACCATTGCTAGCGGTTTTTTGCTCAAAATTTCATTTTCTTTACAAACATTTCGGTAATCCAAATCAGCTTGGGTAATATCAAGGGGTATCATATTGTTCTTTAAGTTTTCAGTGTAAAACTCACTGCATTTTTTTATTATGGGTTTGATTTTTGCTACGTCGTCATCTAGGAGTATTACATCTTCATATCGCAAACTTTTAAGATGGTTACATACAAATTCCTTTTCGATTTTTGATATTTTTTCTCTTAATTCCGGGATTCGTTCCATATCGGCGCAAGAAATGCATTCGTTATAGTATGATATAAGGAATAGGATTTTTCGTAGCATTTTATTATACTTTATTGCAATTTTTTCACTGCTCTCGTCCCAAGCTTCTTTCCATATTTTTTCACGAACTGCTTCAGAATTTTCTTTGTTAAATGAATGCTTGTGATAGTATTCCGAAATTTTTTCACGAAAAACAATATCCATATTTTTTTGCAGTTCTTTGCCCAAATTATTTTTCAGATAGGCGTAATCAAGCACATTTAATGTAATAATATTTACATAATCATCGACAGTTATTTTGGTTCTGCCTTCTTTAATTTTACCGTATACGTCTTTAGGATTGTAATAAAGCGTCCCGCTGTGTATGTTAGCAGGTTTCAGCTTTTCTTCGTAATATATTTTTTTAATGGGGAAGATAGCATCTTTTAATTTCAAATCACGCAAGGTATTTATTGCAATAAGTGAGTTGAATTCTTCTCTCCCGATATTTTCGCTTTTTGTGTGAATGCGTTTATATAAATTTATTGATATATTATTAATTTTCTGAATAGTATCTATCAGATCATTGAAAAAATCATTTTCAGCGGCTTTTTTTGAATTGAAAAGCATAAAGACTTTTGATTTTAAATCTTTCCTCCACGACATATTCGGAAATGTTTTATTTCGTGTGAGTATTTCGGAGTCCTCCAAGTCTTCTTTTTTTACGTTCAGTCGTTCTACCAAAAATTTTTCCAAGGATTTTATTTTTGGAGAGTAGTCTATTTCTTGCTTTAGTGGGCAAATCGTCGAAAAAAATCTAAATATTTTTATCAAATCTATTGTACTGGTTAAAAGATTTTTTTTAATAGCTTCAAACGTGGTGGGGTCTACTGTTCGATAAATATTTAAGCAAGTAACTCCTTGATAGGCGGCAAGATATATATCTTTAAGATACACGGAATTTTTTAATTTAAAGTTTATTTTTACTTCCAGGTATCTGGAAGCTTCTTTAAAATCCGAATAATCCAAAACTCGAGAAATTTCAAGAGGAGAGATGGCTTTAGATGAGGATGCGTGGGTTTCTGTTGCGTGAAGGGAAGGAATGAAAAAAGGCGAGAGTATAAGCACCGAAGACAATGCGGCGGCGGTTGAGCGTTTCGCTAATGAGGAAAACAGAGACATTTTAAAAATCCTTTCTTTTTGCATTAATTAAAATTACTTTATCATAAGTTAAATTTAATGTCAAATTTTTATTTAAAAAAATCTAAGCGCCTGCCATATCCGGCAAGCGCAATTTTTTGTTTTAAGAACATGAACACCGCGATTTCCTAAACGGTGTGAATCTGCAATTTCGAATCTGCCCTATGGCTTGATTCCTACAATAAACCGTGGTTGGCATACATGCCAGATTTCTTCTCAGTCTTCTTAATATACAATTTGTCCTCATTTTTATTCCTCCTTTGGGAAAGTTTTTTACTCTCCGCATTAACATATTATGCGAGTTTTCAAGGATACGTGATTAAAAAGTGTTGATTCGACTTACATTGACAAATATTTATTTTTAATGTTACAATGAAGTTATTACATTGTTACAATTAAAAGGAGAAACATCATGAAATTTGAGGGTAAATATAATTTTTTTAAAAAGATAGCCGCTATTTCTTGCGGCCTACCCATTTTTATATTTGCAGGATTGCCCGCATGTAATCTCAGTGCTCTTTACCAGTCGGATGTAGAAGCCGTTGCCAATACTGTCAAAAAGATAAAAATATCCGGCAACGGAACGAACGACAAATTGATATATTATTATGTAATAAAAAATTTTTTTAAAAGAAATAATTTTAATCCTGTTTTTGGTAATCTCAGTCTTTTAAAAATTGATGAAGTGGAAAAAATTCTTTTGGCGGGAGCGATGATTATTGATTTTAATAAAAAAATTTTCGAATTTGAGTCAAGAAAAATCGAATTAAACGCCCACATGAGTGAAATGTGTAAGAGCTTGGTGTGGCTTCATAAATTTTATGCGTACATAATAGAAAATACTGAAAATATGCTCAATCAAGGCACTCATCCCGAAAAAGGAGCCTCGCTTAAAAATTCATTGGAGAGTTATAAAATAAAACTTAGAATGATTAGCGAAATATTTGAAAAGGTTATGCCTGACGGATATTTAAATCATACAGAAGATGTAGCTCATATTTGGAACAGAGTATCCTCAAAAGCATATTTTAATTTGAGGGGCGGTATTGTTTCGCAAAATTACGAAAATTTATTGTATTTTACCGGAAGATATCATATTTGGAAAGCGTGCAGAATAGAAAAAGTTTTCAATGACATTGATGTAAAAAATCCCGAAATGAAAAATCGTGAAGAAGAAGCAAAATTTATGAGCGGAGGACCTTTGGATATATCTAGGATGCTCGAAGCGAGAATTTCTGAGAGCATTAAAAAAATGCATAACCGCCAGTTGCTTTTTAAAACAGATGATGAAAGCAAGTTTTTAGAAGGTATAAAAAAGATGGAATTTGAGAGCCCTGGGGGAATGGATACCTCTATTACAATGTTGAAAATGCTTTATGCATCCAGGTTTGAGTCTAAGATGATTTTATGTGAAAATTATTCATCTGCCGAACGGAGACAAAGAATTCAAAATATTTGCGATAGTGATTTTTTTGAAGCAACCGTATTTTATTCATTGGCTAAATATTTAAATTTGTATTTCAAAGATTATTATTTTAATACGCTCAGAATAAACGTTCTTACAGGGACAGAAGCCGCAGGTATGCAAAATAAAGTTAGACGTCAACTGATGGATATTATATTGGGAGTTTCAAAATTAAATTTTGATGATATTGAAGAAAAATTGACTAAAATTCAAGAAGCCGAAGGAGAAAAACCGATTGACTCCAGAGCTTTAATTCAACAGATGAAAGAGTGCAAAGGCTACTCTAAAGAGCTTAAGGATATGTTAGCGGTGATGTACGACAGCCGAAAAAATTACGAAAAAGAAATGCCTGTTAATGAATCGCAAAGAAAGGAAGCCCTTGAACGGATAAGCGATTCTTTGGATATTTTGGATATATATGCCAGATTGAATGAGAATAATTATGCCTACAAAGTCTATGTTCCGGAAATGAGAAAATATATTTCGGACGTACTTAAAATGGATTTATCTTCAAATACAATAAAATTCAAAGATTATTATAGTTATTATAAAAATCATCCGGAAAAAATGCAGCCGGGCATGATAAATACTGATACTGACGTGCCTGATGAGGTACGCATTATCAACGATAAAATAAAAGAAAACATGTATTATATGCTCAAGGAAAGTGAAGAAATTTTAAATCAAGAAGAAGTGAAGTATAAAAAAATTAAAAATAAAAAGAAAAAGCCCTCATGTACGGATAGTAAAAAGAAACCCGAAAAACCTAGTAAAATTCCCGAAGATATTGTTGCAGAACGTAAAAAATCAGAAGAAAAAGATCAAGACGCTGTTCCGGTAATTCCCATAGATTCAAATAAACCAGACGAGAGTAAAATTTCGCCGGAAACCCCTGAAGCGGACTCTCATAAAATGAAGCAAATACAAGAAAAAGAGGAATTCCAGAAAAATCAAGCAATTAGAAATGAAAAATGGAAAGAAGAAGTAGCCAGAAAAAGAATTGCCAAAGAAAAAGATAAAGCAAGCGAAATTAAGGAACAAGTCGTAACCAAAACGGAATCCACAGATTTTTTTGAAAAACATCCACATAAAATAGAACTCTCCGATCCTGTCAGCAGCCGACTTGAAAAATTAAGAAAAAAGGGTAACGGAGGCGATTTGCTAAGTAAGATAGAGGAATTTTTAGGAAAGGGAACAATCGAACCCGGAAGGCATCTTAAAAATTTGGGAGGCAATAGGTACGAACAATATATGACCCGAGGAGACAGGGTTGGATTTGAGATTGGGAAAAATAAAAACGGTGAATGCATTGCAACAATTCGTTCTCTGGGAGGCCACTTTGACAGCGCCAAGGATGTTGATAAAGCTTTTGGAAAAATAAGTTTTGGTGGGACCAAATCCTGTGATAAATATTCCGGCGGTTCTGAATAATCTTGAAATAAATATAAAAAATAATATTAATTTTATGTAAATTTATGTAGACTTGCAAGATTTTTGCATTCCCTATATAATATCTTGAGTACTCTTATTTATGATAAAAAAATTAAGCAGAAAGGATATGCATATGAAATATTTAAATAAGAAAAATGTTAGAAATATGGATATTCGCAAAAAAACTATACTCTTACGTTGCGATTTAAATGTTCCCCTTGATGCTAAGTTTAGAATTACCGATACCAAAAGGATAGATGAATCATTAACTACTTTAAAATACCTGATGGACGGTGGAGCTAAAGTCGTGATTTGCTCTCATTTGGGTAGACCCAAGGGGACTTTTGATAAAAAATATTCTCTTAAACCTGTAGCAGAATATTTAACTGAAGTTCTGGGAAAAGAAGTCCAGTTGACAAGCGATGTTGCGGGTGAAAACACCAAAGAAATAGTAGACAGCTTGGATTTTGGCGAAGCATGCTTAATGGAAAATTTAAGATTTGAACCCGGCGAAGAAAAAAACGACCCTGAATTTTCCAAAAAATTAGCATCCCTTGCAGATATTTATATAAATGATGCATTTGGAGTATGCCACCGTGCACATGCCTCAACTGTAGGCGTAACCGAATATTTACCTTCGGGTTATGGATTCTTGATAGAGAAAGAAATCAAAATACTGAGCGAAATTCTTGAAAATCCCAAAAGCCCATTTGTTGCCATATTGGGAGGTGCAAAAATTTCCGACAAAATAGGAGTCATTAATAATTTGCTTGAAAAAATTGATGTACTCATAGTTGGAGGCGGAATGTCCTACACTTTTACAAATGCCTTGGGATACTCTGTTGGAAAATCGATTTGCGAAAGTGATAAAATAAGCTTCACACGTGATATCATGGCCAAAGCAAAAGACAAAGGCGTAAAAATTATGCTTCCTGTGGATAATAAAGTCGGAAAAGATTTTTCAGAAAATACCGAAAGTAAAATAGTCGATGCCGATAAAATCCCGGATGGTTGGATGGGTTTGGATATAGGTCCCAAAACCATTCAGAATTTTTCAGAGGCGATTAAAAACGCCAGCACAATATTTTGGAATGGCCCGATGGGAGTATCAGAGTGGAAAAATTTTGAAATAGGCACAAAAGCTGTTGCCGAAGCCGTAGCTGACAGCGACGCGATTTCTGTGGTTGGCGGTGGAGATACTGCTGCTGCGATAGACAAATTTAACCTTTCGTCAAAAATAACTCATGTTTCGACCGGCGGTGGGGCATCGCTTCAACTTTTAGAAGGAAAAGATTTACCCGGATTAGAAGCGCTTAACGATAAATAATTTGATTATGGATTCCCCTTTTATATTTTCAGGGGAATTTTTTAATATTTTTAAATAATGGAGTTGAATTTATTATGAGCAAGAGGATTATAGCAGCCAACTGGAAAATGAACAAAGATTTGAACGATTCTAAAGTTTTTTTAAAAAAATTTTTTTCTCTAAAAACAAATTTTTCGGATGATATTATTGTTTGCCCGCCATTTATCGACCTAAGTTACTTATGTGATAATTTTAAAAATCAAAGTGTTAAATTTGGAGCTCAAAATTGTTACTATGAAGATTGCGGAGCATTTACCGGTGAAATATCGGCTCATATGATTAAAAATATCGGAGCAGATTATGTAATAATAGGACATAGCGAAAGAAGAACATATTTTGGTGAAGATAACATCATGATAAATAAAAAAGTTTCGGCTGCTTTAAAAAACGGACTCAAAGTGATTTTATGCGTTGGAGAAGATTTATCTCAAAGAGAGCAGAAAAAAGAATTTGAGGTAGTTTTGTTTCAGATAAAAGAAGCTTTGAAAGGCATAAAAAAAGAGGATATTAAAAATATAATAATTGCATACGAACCAATTTGGGCGATCGGCACAGGAAAAACTGTTTTTCCACAACAAGCTGATTTAATGTGCAAAAATATAAAAGAATTCATCAAAGAAACTTATAAAACTTCTTCGGAAATAAAAGTTTTGTATGGCGGTTCACTTAAAAGTAGCAATGCGCATGAATTCTTTGAAATGCAAAATATAGACGGTGGGCTTATTGGCGGTGCGTCATTGACCCCTGAAGAATTTATTAAAATTATAATTGAATCCGAAAAGACAAGCAAAGGTGATTTTAATGAGTAAAAAAACGGTTTTGCTGGCAATATTGGATGGATTCGGAAAAGGTAAAAAAGATTCCTCCAATGCAATTTATTGCGCCAATACCCCTAATTTAGATTCAGTGTTTAAAAGTAATCCTTTTACATATCTCGATGCATCCGGGCTTGCTGTGGGTTTGCCTGAAAATCAAATGGGTAACTCAGAAGTTGGCCACATGAACATGGGTGCCGGCAGAGTAGTGTATCAAGATTTAACTTATATAAATAAATGTATCGAGGATGGTTCTTTTTTTGAAAATCCTGATCTTTTACGAATTTTAAGTGATGTTGAGTCCAAGGGCTCAAACTTGCATTTAATGGGGCTTTTGTCCGACGGTGGGGTTCATAGTCATATAAATCATCTTTTTGCAATTTTAAAATTGTCTCAAAAATATAAGATAAAAAAAATATATATTCATGCCTGGCTTGACGGCAGAGATACCTCCCCGAAATCTGCGCTTTCCTACATTAAATCCCTTCAAAATTATATAAGCGGTTTTGACAATGTCTGGTTGTCAACTGTTTCCGGCAGATACTACGCCATGGACAGAGATAAAAATTTCGACAGGACTAAATTGGCTTTTGATGCAATGGTAAATTCCGCAGGACAAAAAATCAGTAAAAACTTAGAAAATACTATAACAGAAAATTATGAAAATAATATAACCGACGAATTTATCAAACCGGTTGTTTATTCAAATTATCCCGGTATGAAACACGCTGATGCTGTTATTTGCTTTAATTATCGACCGGATAGAGCAAGGCAAATAAACCGAATGATTGCTGATAAAAATTTATTTGAGTATGCATGCTTTACTCAGTACGACGCTTCTATTAAAAATGTTTCGGTTATATTTAAGCCTAGAAAAATAATAAATACATTAAGCGAACATCTGTCTAAAAATAAATGTAATCAATTAAAAATTGCCGAAACCGAAAAATATGCCCATGTAACTTTCTTTTTTAACTCAGGCGTGGAAACTCCCTACGAAAATGAAGATAGGATTATAATCGATTCTCCCAAGGTTGCGACGTATAACATGCAACCTGAAATGAGCGCCCGAAAAATAACAGAAAAAGTAATCGAAAAAATTAAATCCGAAAAATATGATTTTATAGTTTTAAATTATGCGAATCCCGATATGGTGGGGCATACCGGTGATTTTAACGCTACCGTAAAAGCAATTAAAACCGTGGATGAATGTATTAAAAAATTACTTTTAGAAATGAAAAAAATTGATGGAATTACAATAATAACTGCTGACCATGGTAATGCCGAAAAGATGATTGATGAATACGGAAATCCTTGTACTTCCCACACAACAAATCAAGTGCCGTTTGCAATAGTCGGTTATCCCTGCACTTTAAAAAATAAAGGCGCACTCTGCGATATAGCACCTACTGTTTTAGAAATTTTGAACATAAAAAAGCCCCGCGAAATGACGGGGCAAAGTCTGATAGAAACTTAGTCTACAATTTCTTCAGCCGTTTCTTTTACCTCTTCGGTATTTTCGGCTTCACGAAATTTTTTGGAAGCTTTTTCGAGAAATGTCATAGAATTTCCATATTTTTCGTGTAAGGATTTTATAGTATCTCCTTCCAAACATTCTTTGATGTTTTCTAAGTCTAAGCTTTTCAGCTCTTTGTTGCTGTTTTTGATTATCCCGGCAGCCCTTTCCAAAAATTCATTTTCGTTTTCTTTTTTGCAAATCATTCCCATACATCAATCATCCCTTTTCCATATATTGTTTAACTAAGAATAATTATACAATATTTATATATAAAGTCAATTATATTTTATCAAAATGTTATTTTCGCCTAATCCTCAAAAGATTTACCCAAGAGCTGGCTACCGGTTTTAATAGTGTTTTCAACTTCTTTAGTTGCAGATATGGTGGTTCCGTTTTTTAGCGCAATAAGACTTCCCAGTGCGTCTCCCTGGGAGTTTATTACAAAAATAAATGCAGCTTCATATTCAATGCCCTCGATAGGCAATACTTTAGAAGTGGGGTTTTTGCATATTGAAAAATCTTTTCTTTCTTGGATTAAATTTTCGGAATATGTCGAAATTCTTCTACCTAAAAATTCTTTTTTGGGAACTCCTGCCACTGCTACAACCTGCTCTTTGTCAGAGATTAAAATAGGGAATCCGGAATTTTTTGAAATTATAGATGCGTATTCTTCTGCGACCGAAGAAAGTTCTGCTATGGCCGAGTATTTTTTGAATATTATTTTTCCCGCATTATCAGTGTATATTTCCAAAGGGTCACTTTCACGTATTCTTAGGGTCCTCCTAATCTCTTTGGGAATAACAATTCTTCCCAGTTCATCAATTCTTCTTACTATTCCTGTTGCTTTCATTTTATCTTCCTCCTTTGAATTTAACCATTTATTAGACAAGAGATGACCTTGTTATTGTGCAATAAAATTTACAAAATATACATTTATTTTTTAAAAAAACTGTGTATTTTTTTAGTTCGAATTTGCAAAAATTATTTTAGTAATATTATTTATTGATATCAAGTAAAAATTTATATATAATGTAATTATAGTTTTGCGTTGAAAGGAATGAGACAATGATAGCTAAAGTCGATAAAGATTCTTGCATCGGATGTGGAATGTGCATCGATATTTGTCCTGAAGTATTTCAGTATGATGACGAATATAAATCAGAATGCGTTATGGAAAAAATTCCGGAAGAATTAAATGAAAAAGTTGCAGAAGCAATAGACGTTTGCCCTGTAGAAGCTATTTCTGAAGACAATTCTTTATAATAACAAGTTTTAAGAGGTACTCGTGAAGATTTACGAGTACCTCTTTTTTATTTATAAGAAATAAATATTTAATTTCAATCATATAATTACACAGCATGTAAAACGGAGGAATTGTGTAGTGTTTATTATAAGAATTAAAAAACAAGCAATTTTAATCTTAGGAATTTTTTTAGTTTGTGGATTTTCTGCGATATTATTTTTATCCCGAGAAAGATGTCATGCAGAGGAAAATAAAAATTTTATAAAATACGCTGAATTTAATCCTACATACGAAGCCTTAAATAAAGCCATGAAAGAAGATATCAAATCGCATGATAAAGATATAAAGATAAATTGGATAGAGGTTCTGGCGTGCCTTGGCTCAAAATATGGGGGAGATTTTAAGCGCTACAAAGAATCTGATATGGACGAAATACTTAAAAAATTAAAAAGCGGAAAGCAGATGTCCGAAATAACTTCCGGAATGAAAAATTACAATTATTATTATCAAGTTTATGAAGCAGTCTTGAAAGAATTTTTGGGAACATATAAGATTAAGAAAAATCCATCAAGCGGAGACGAGGAATGGCAAGAGATATATGGCTTAAAAGCCTTTTCGCCTATTGCAAAAACATTTCCTTTTTCTCATTTTGATGATTTTGGCGCCTCTCGTTCTTATGGATTTTCTAGACCTCATCTGGGGCACGATATGATGTCAGCTACGGGCACTCCTGTGGTAGCTGTTGAATCCGGTACGGTAGAAATTATGGGTTGGAATCAGTATGGAGGTTGGAGAATCGGCATTCGGAGCTTTGATAAAAAAAGGTATTATTATTACGCTCATCTTCGACAAAATAAGCCCTACAGTTCTAATTTAAAAGAAGGTGCAGTAGTGAAGGCCGGTG
Organism: uncultured Eubacteriales bacterium; assembly: GCA_934725425.1. Lineage (GTDB taxonomy): Bacteria > Bacillota > Clostridia > Oscillospirales > Acutalibacteraceae > UMGS1491. The sequence continues at coordinate 49,478 of CAKVAX010000003.1, forward strand.
ACGTAATCGGTTATGTGGGAAGAACAGGATATAGCACCAAGGAAAATACCAATAATATAAACGAAAGTCATCTTCACTGGGGCATGGAGCTTATTTTTGATGAGTCCCAAAAGGAATGCGATAATGAAATTTGGATTAATTTATATGGGATTACTAAACTACTTGAACAAAATAAGTGTAGTGTCATAAGAAACACTGAATCACGAGAATTTTCGCGGGAATGTGATTTTTGGGAAGCCAATTTGGAAAATAAATAAAAATAACCTCTTTTGCTTATATTTCGCAGAAGAGGAATTTTTTATATCTTATATTAAACACATTCATCCATGATATACGAAGCTAATCTATCCAATATTCCTGCAGTTACACCCACACCTGTGGCAATTGCAAAATGTTTCGAAGTAGTTTCTATATCTAATTTGTCTTTATTAAGCAACATTGCAGCTGAAAAGTAAAGTATTGCTGATAAAGCAGGTATAATTGCTCTCCTGGCTTTTTTTATTTTATTTAAGAATAGTCTTAAATCTTCACTATGAATTTTTTTATTTAATTCTTGAAATTTACACTCGTTTTCATTGTATATCTCGATTTGCTTAGGAAAATCCTTACGAATGCATTGGTCGCCTTTTGCATTGATGACTAGGGGAGGAAAAATCATTGTAAATACCAGAGCAAAAATTGAAAAACAAGCAATAAATTTTTTTATACTAATCTTTTTCATGCTATTTATGTTCCTTCCGTCAACTAAGTTTATTATTAACTTAATTTTAACATTTTCTCAGCTGAAAGTCAATGATAAAATTAAAGGATTTTATTAATTTTTTGGTAATGAGCCTAAAAAATTAGCTGATATTAATATCAAAATACCACCTTGAAAAAATTTTTCGAGGTAGTATTTTTACTACAGTTTTTAAAAAAACGACATTTGATTGCTTTTGGGCAGAGAATTAAGCACTCCTGCTGTTTCCAGAGTTTCTATAACTGCTTTGGTTACTCTGGATCGCATTTGTACGTCGTCAATAGAAAGATACTCGCCTTCTTTTCGGGATTCCTGTAAATTTTGCGCCGCAGATTCTCCCACCCCTGACAAAGAGCTGAAAGGAAGTCTTATTTTTCCATCTTCCACAATATATTTATATGCGTCGGATTTGTATAAATCTACCGGCAAAACTTCGATTCCTCTGGCAAGCATTTCGTTTACTATTTGAAAAGTTGCGTACGCTGCATTTTCTTTTGCGCTTGCCTCTTTGCCTTTAGCAAGAATTTCCGCCATTTTTCTCTTTACCGCTTCGTGGCCTTTCATTACTGTCAATCCGTCAAAATCTTCTCCTCGAACCGTAAAGTAAGCTGCATAATATTCTTTGGGATAATATATCTTATACCACCCGAGCCTCAACGTAGAAATCATATACGCCGCCGCATGAGCTTTAGGGAACATATACTTAATTTTCATGCATGAATCTACATACCACTGCGGAACATCATGCTCTTTCAAAGTCTGTAGGTGTTCGGGAGTCAGGAGCTTTGTTGCTTTTCCTTTTCTAACGATTTCCATTATTTTGAATGCGGTTTTAGGTTCGACACCTTTATGCATCAAATATACCATGATGTTGTCACGCGTTCCGATTACTTCAGATATGGTACACACACCCTTTTGAATTAAATCGTGAGCATTTCCATGCCATACGTCTGTTCCGTGTGATAATCCCGATATTTGAAGCAAATCCGAAAACGTTTTGGGCTTGCATTCGATAAGCATTTGCCGCACGAATCCCGTTCCTACTTCAGGGAGCGAGAACGTACCCGTTTCTGAGTCAATATCTTTTGGGCTGATTCCCAGTTCTTTTGTAGAAGTAAATAAAGACATAACTTTTTGGTCGCTCATAGATACATCAGTTACTTTCACTCCGGTATAATCTTCCAAATATTTGTAAATTGACGGAACATCGTGCCCGAGTTCGTCGAGTTTGCATATGGTGTCATGGATAGCGTGGAAGTCAAAGTGAGTGGTTATATTATCAGAATTTTGGTCATTGGCAGGGCGTTGAACAGGGCAAAAATCGTATATTTCTTTTCCTTGTGGCACAACAACCATTCCGCCCGGATGCTGACCTGTGGTTCGTTTTACTCCCGTGCAGCCTTCCGCCAGTCGTATAGTTTCGGCTTTGTTTAAGCTTATTCCGCGTTCTTCGGCGTATTTTTTCGTAAATCCTATTCCGGTTTTGGTTGCAATGGTGCCGATTGTTCCGGCTTTAAAAACATTATCTTTTCCGAATAGAGTTTCGGTGTATCTATGCGCATCGTTTTGGTATTCTCCCGAAAAATTTAAGTCTATATCCGGTGTCTTATCTCCGTCAAACCCCAAAAACGTTTCGAAAGGTATGTCATGTCCGTCTTGTTTTAGTGTTTCTCCGCAGTTCGGGCACGCCTTTTGCGGTAAATCAAATCCTGAGCCGTAGCTTCCGTCTGTTATAAATTCACTGTATTGACATTTGGGACACAGGTAATGGGGGACCAGTGGATTAACCTCCGAAATTCCTGACATAGTAGCGACGAATGATGAACCTACCGAACCCCTGGAGCCTACCAGATAACCGTGCTTTTCGGAATCTGCAACAAGTTTTTGAGCTATCATATAAAGGACAGAAAATCCGTGTTTGGTTATTGAATGGAGTTCTTTTTCCAATCGTTTTTTTACAATTTCAGGTAGGGGGTCGCCGTATATTTTTTTTGCTCTTTTCCATGTTATGTCAACGAGTTCTTCTTCTGCACCCGGAATAAAAGGCGGGTACACTCCGGGTGGAATTGGCAAAATACTATCAACACTGTCTGCGATTTTATTGGTGTTTTCAACGACCACTTCAAAAGCTTTTTCTTTTCCCAGATACGAAAATTCCAAGAGCATTTCGGCTGTGGTTTTTAAATAAAGAGGAGCTTGATTGTCGGCGTCCGCATAGCCTTGCCCCGCCATCAAAATTTTTCTGTATTCCGAATCTTCAGGGTTTAAGAAATGAACGTCGCCTGTAGCTACTACGGGTATATTTAGTGTTTCGCCGAGCTTTACTATAGTTTTGTTGAATTCTTGGATCTGGGCGGCAGAATTTGCAATTCCTTCCCTAATCATAAATTCATTATTTCCGAGAGGTTGAATTTCCAGATAGTCGTAAAATTTGGCTATCTCGAGCAAATCTTCCCACGGACGTCCGCCCGTAATTGCGCGGAATAACTCTCCCGCTTCGCACGCACTTCCAATTATTAAACCTTCACGGTGCTTTATCAGCTGGCTTTTGGGTATCCTTGGCTTTTTGTAAAAATATTTAAGATGTGCCATTGAAATTAATTTATACAAATTTTTTAACCCAACTTGATTTTTTACGAGTATGCTCATATGGTGAGAAACAACTTTTTTTGCATCATTTCCAGCCAAAGAAGAATTTATTTCTTGAAGCGATGATATATTGTTATTTTTTGAAGCTATTTTTAAAAGCTCTATGAAAATATATGCCAGCGCCCGAGCGTCGTCCGAGGCTCTGTGATGATTAAATTCAGGTATTTTTAAAAATTTAGCCACAGTATCCAATTTGTGGTTTTTTATGCTCATAATTAGCGCACGGCTCATAGGAACGGTATCTAGATATGTAAAAGAAAAATCTATCCCCAGCCTTTTGGTAGTAGCTTTTATGAAAGAAACATCGAAATTAGCATTATGAGCTACAAGTACAGGAGAATCTTTGCAAAAGTCTATAAAATTTTTAATTGCAATATCTTCTGTCGGCGCGCCCTTAACCATATCGGATGTAATTCCGGTTATTTCCGTTATTCTTTCAGGTACAGGAATTTTGGGGTCTACAAATGTGCAAAATTCATCTTGTACTACGTTGTTTTTAACTCTTACAGCGCCTATTTCTATTATCTTGTCGCTTTTAGCGTTAAATCCCGTGGTTTCAAGGTCAAAACATATGTATTCATCATCAAAATTTCTGTTGTCGTCTCCGGTGACGATAGGTAGCATGTCATTTACAAAATATGCTTCCACTCCGTATATAACTTTAAAATTGCCACCGTCTTTATTTATGGATTTTACGGTGTTCATTGCCTCCGGATAAGCTTGAGCTACACCATGGTCGGTTATAGCTACAGCGGGGTGGCCCCATTCATTGGCTTTTTCGATTAATTTTGTGGCCGGGGTTATTCCGTCCATGGCAGACATATTCGTGTGAAGGTGAAGCTCCACTCTTTTTTTGGGGGCATTGTCAACTATTTTGTATTTCGAAATCGTATTTATATTTTTTGGGCGCATAACGATATCTCTTTCGTACTTATCGTCGCAAATTTCGCCATATACAAGAATAGTTTCACCTTTTTTTAATTTTTCAAGATATGCAGATTTATTTTTATTCTCTATAATTTTTAAAATTAAAGACCCGGTATAATCAGTAATATATATAGTATAAATTATTTTGCTTCCATCCCTGGTTTCGTGAGAATCTGTCGAGAAAATATCTCCCCACACGCAAACATTTCCTGCATCAATACTTATTTCACGGATAGATATAGGTTCTTTTTTTATGATGTTTCCGTATAGTAGTTTCGAAGAACCGGGAACTATTTTTGGGAGGAGTTTATCTTTATCCCTTATTTCTATAAATGCATCTTTATTGATTTTTTCAGGTTCTTGTTTTTTCCCCGTTGGCTTTTTTGGAGGCGTTGGCGGTATGACAACAGTGGGCTCAGGTATTTTTTTGTCTGTGCTATCTTTTTTAATTTCTTTTTCAATAAAGATTACATTTACCGGCTCGGCTAAATGCTGCGAAATAAAAACGCTTAATTTTTTATTAATGTTTTTTTGCATCAAAAAATCTTTTCCGCCGTGATACAAATATATTTTTATATCTTCGTTTTCTTTCGTAGCTTCAAAATCTTTAAATACTCTTTTTAGAGTGGGGGAGGAGAGCGAAAATTCTTGAATTATATTTTTGAAATTTCTTTCGTTTTCAATTTTAGAAACAGACGGAATTATTATCACTTCTTTTAGGTTTAAATCAGATTGAAGTAATAATTTTTTTGCTTCTGACAATTCATTTTCAGGGACATCTTCTGAGAAATTTAAATTTATTACAAGTCTGCGATTTTTTTTATCTACATTCAAAGACTCTATGTCTGCGCTAGCCATAGAGTCTCCAAGAGATGAAATGTCTATATAATCTTTAAAAAAATTTACAAATTTTTTCAATTTATTTCTTCCTTATTTTTATTTATTTTCTAAATCCATGGAGTGTATTTCTTTTATGAGTTCCTCTACCAATTCACTTTCAGGAACTTTTTTAATTATTTTGCCTTTTTTAAATATTATTCCCATGCCGTCAGCCCCTGTAATACCTATGTCAGCATCCTTGGCTTCTCCGGGCCCGTTGACCACGCAACCCATTATGGCTACTTTCAGGTCAGCAGGATAGTTTTTAAGTTTATTTTCAACTTCTTCAGTGATTTTAATAAGATTTATTCTGGTTCTTCCGCAAGTTGGGCAAGAAGTGAATCTAATACCGGATTTTCTAAGTTCCAGTGATTTTAATATTTCAAACCCGGTTTCAATTTCTTTAACAGGTGCGGCTGTCAAGGATACCCTTATGGTGTCCCCGATTCCGTCAAGAAGCAGAGAGCCTATTCCTATTGAAGATTTCACGATTCCGGATTTTTCGGTGCCTGATTCCGTCACGCCCAAATGTAGCGGATAATCGCATTTAGAAGCTACCAAACGGTTCGCCTCGACAGTTCTATATATGTCAGAGGCTTTTATCGAAATAATTATGTCGTTAAAATCGTATTTTTCAAGCAAAGAAGCATTGTATAAAGCGCTTTCTGCCATTGCTTTGGCGCTTGGTGAGCCGTGCTTTTTCAGTATATGCTTTTCGATTGACCCGGAATTTACTCCGATGCGTATCGGAATTTTATTTAAACTGCAAGCTTTTGCTATTTCTTTTATTTTATCTTCGCTTCCTATATTTCCTGGATTAATTCGTATTTTATCTATTCCCGCAGCTATGGATTCGAGCGCAAGCTTGTAATCAAAATGAATATCAGCCACGAGCGGAATATCCACTTTGCTTTTAATTTTATCAATAAGCGAAACAGCCTCCATATTGGGAATGGCTATTCTTAGTATTTCACACCCTGCTTGTTTTAGTTCTGTTGCTTGCAAGATGCTTTTTTCAAGGTCGTAGGAGGGAACATTAATCATAGATTGAACCGCTATGGGATTATCTCCTCCTATTTTAATTTTGCCTATATTTATAGTTTTAGACAATCGCCTCATATAAGTACCCTCCTTTTCCTAGATTATGCTTTTCCTATTAATTTTAATATATCTGAGTAAGACATCCAAATCATAAACAATAAAAATAGTACAAATCCGATTGTATGTACAAGTCCTTCATATTTAGGATTTATTTTTTTGCCTGTTATAAGTTCAATAAATAAGAATACTAGTCTTCCGCCGTCAAGAGCCGGGAGAGGCAATAAATTGAAAATACCCAAATTTACGGTTATTATTGACATAATACTTACAATGTTGATTAAAGCTATAAAAGCACTGGATTTTAATCCTTCGTTAGTTATTTTTCCAATTTCGGAAGCTATTCCTATAGGACCGGCGGTTTTTTTGAGAGATATTTTTCCTGTAACCAGTCCTCCAAGACTTCTCCAAACTATATTTATTATAGAGGCAGTTTCTGAAAATGTTGATTTAATAAGATTTACAAAATTTTTCTCAATAGGTTCAACAAAAAAATCAATTTCCGCAGACCGGCTTCCGTCTGTGTTCTCAACAGGTTTAAAGTTTACATTTTCAAGGTTTATGATTTTCCCGTCTCTTCGTACTTCTATATCAAAGTCAGAAGTGCCAAAAGCCGAAATGTTGAATGCTATATCTCTGAATGTGCGTATTCTTGAGCTATTTATCTTTAAAATTTCATCCCCGACCATTAAACCGGTGGATGAAGAAACAGCGTCTTTTTCAAAAGCTTTTATAGTAGTGGATGCAATAGCGGGAGAATTTATCAGCAAAATAAAAGTGAGTACAAATCCAAGTATTAAGTTCATGATTCCGCCCGAGGCGATAATAAGTATTTTCTGCCATGCCTTTTTTTGCTCAAAAGACCTTGGATTATCACTATGCTCGTCTTCGCCTTCCATTTCGCAAAATCCACCTATTGGCAAAGCCCTTAAAGAAAACATAGTTTCCCCTTTTTGAAATTTAAATACCCTAGGCCCCATGCCCAAAGCAAACTCATTCACCTTAACGCCAAATTTTTTTGCCCAAAAAAAGTGACCTAATTCGTGCAAAAAAATAATTAAATTGAAAAGTAAAATTGCAAATATTATTAAAAGTACTATCAAATTCATACACTCCTTTTTATTTTTTAAATTATAGATTTTATAAAATCTCTTGTAATTTTATCAGCGGAAAGGATGTCGTTTACAGATTTTATTTGGGTGCTTTGGATATTTTCTTTGGCTTTTTTTATTAAGTTTATTATTTCTGTAAATTTTATTTTATTTTCTAAAAATAGCCGCACAGCTTCTTCGTTCGCTGCATTTACGATTGCAGTTGTGGTCCCGCCTTGCTTGACCGCTTCTTTGCATATTTTTATGGATTCAAAAGCATCATAGTCCGGTTCAAAAAATGAAATGTTTTTAAGCTTCGGTAAATTTAGTTCCGGAACAAAAGTATCTTTTCGACTAGGGTAAGTTATAGCATACGCTATAGGAGTTTTCATGCTGGGAGTTCCCATTTGAGCTATGATTGAATTGTCCGTATATTCCACCATTGAGTGAACTATACTTTGAGGGTGAATTACAACATCAATTTTATCCTCAGGAACGCCAAAAAGATGCATAGCCTCTATAATTTCAAATCCTTTGTTCATCATAGTTGCGGAGTCTATCGTTATTTTGGAGCCCATTTTCCAACTGGGATGATTCAAAGCTTGACTTAATGTCACATTTTCCAATTCTTTTTTTGACTTTCCAAAAAATGGTCCGCCTGAAGCTGTTAATATAAGTTTTTTTATTAAATTTTTATCTTTACAACATTCTAGGCATTGGAATATTGCGCTGTGTTCACTGTCAACCGGCAAAATTTTTATATTTTTTTCTTTTGCCGCATTCATAACATACTCTCCGGCCACTACCAGAGTTTCTTTATTTGCGAGCGCTATATCTTTTTTTGCTTCAATGGCGCTTAATGTGGGCAAAAGTCCTATCATTCCCGAAACCGCTGTGATAACCAAATCCGACTCCGAACACGATGCCACTTCACAAAGTCCGTCAATTTTGCTTAAAATTTTGGTATCTGTATCTTTAACGGCATTTTTAAGAATTTTTGCGTTTTTTTCATCATAAACAGCCGCGATTTTTGGCTTCAATTCTCGGATTTGTTTTTCGAGTAAGTCAATATTATTATTCCCGGATATGGCGTTTACCTTTATTCCGAGAGCTTTGGCAACCTCTATTGATTGAGTCCCTATAGAGCCTGTGGAACCCAATATAGATAAACTTTTTTTCATAATTTTCAACTCTTTTAATGTATTATGTTTATAAATTTTAAAAATATCAATACGTAGGGCGCAACAAAAATTACACTGTCAAATCGATCCAAAATTCCTCCGTGCCCAGGCATTAAATTTCCAAAATCTTTAACTCTGTATTTCCTTTTTATTACTGAAAAGCACAAATCCCCGAGCGTTGATATCGCCGACCCAAACAAAGCAAGTACGACAATTAAAAAGTAATTGATGGTATGTCTTTGCGAAAATACCAGACTATTAAAAACATAAGCTATAATTACCAAACAAGAAACGCAAGTAATAATCCCGCCTATAAACCCTTCTATTGTTTTTTTGGGACTTACATTGGGGCAGAGCTTGTTTTTCCCTAAAAATTTTCCGAAAAAATACGCACCCGTATCGGATATCCACGCAATGGCCAGTGCTAAAAAAACATAAAAGCTCCCGTAATTTATTCCAATTATCCTAAGTTCCGTTAGGCTTCCGAATCCGAAAGTTATTATTATTGCCATTGTGTAAGTAACGGCAGCATCTTGTAAGCTCAAAGAAGGATTAGTCACGAGGAGACAAAAAATAACAAGGGTATATGCGTACAAAGCGATTTGCCACGCGAGATAATTCCCGATTAGCGGCAAAATCGAAATGAATATTAGGGTAAAAAAAACCAGAGGATAATTTTTAGATAAATTCATTACCGAAAAAATTTCATTCATCGCTATAATCGAAATAACTGCTGTGGTTATACTTATAATGAATGGATAATTGTGGGAAAAAAACAAAACTATAAATGCGAAAATTGCTCCTGTAATCCCCGATATTATTCTTTTTGACATTTTCAAGCACCTCCAAAGCGTCGAGTTCTTAGAAAATATTCGTGTATTGCCTTGTTAAATTCTTCCGGAGAAAAATCCGGCCAAAGCACTTCAGTACTGTAAAATTCCGCATATGCCGATTGCCAAAGCATGAAATTTGAAAGCCTTTTTTCTCCTGCGGTTCGTATTATAAAATCTATGTCCGGTTGATTATATGTATAAAGGTATTCCTGCAGAGTGTCCTCGTTAATATCTTTTACTGAAATTTCATTTTTCAAAATTTTTTCTGCAATTCTTTTAACAGCATTTGTAATTTCGTTTCTGCTGCCGTAATTCATCGCAATATTCAGGTTTAATCCCGTGCGGTCTTTTGTTTCAAATTCAATGGTTTTGATTAAATCTTGAATGTCTTTTGAAAAAGAAGACATATCACCCAAAAATTTAACTTTCATATTTTCATTCGAAAATTCCCGGATAGATTTTTTTAAATATTTTTTAAATAGGAACATAAGTGCAGAAATTTCGGCTTTTGAGCGTTTCCAGTTTTCAGTGGAAAAAGCATATACGGTAAGATGTTTAAGTCCAAGATTGTTGGCATATTTAGCTATATTTTCAAAAGCCTTTGCTCCGGAGGAATGACCTGCGGAAGCAGGTAGGCCATGGCTTTTAGCCCACCTGCGATTTCCGTCCATTATTATTCCTACGTGCAAAGGCAATTTGGCGCTTGAACTTTTACTTTCCATAAATATAACTCCAAAGCTTTTATTTTACAAAGACAAAATTTGTTTGCTTTTTGCAGAAGATAACGAATCAATTTCTTTACAATATTTGTCGGTTAATTCCTGAATTTTCTTTTCTCCGCGGTTCATTTCGTCTTCGGTAATTTCGGAGCTTTTTTTCATATTTTTTATTTTATCTATAGCGTCTCTTCTTATGTTTCTTATTGAAATTTTGGAATCTTCAGCGATTGCCGACACTTCTTTAGAAATTTCTTTTCTTCTTTCTTCAGTTAATTGAGGAAAAATAAGACGAATTATTTTTCCGTCATTTTGAGGATTAATTCCCAAATCTGATTTTTGAATTGCTTTTTCAATCCCGGATAGTATGGATATATCCCAAGGTTGAATCACAAGGATTCTTGCTTCGGAAACCGAAATAGCCGCAACTTGGTTTATCGGTGTTGGTGAGCCGTAATAATCTACGGTTATTTTGTCAAGTACTGCGGGATTTGCTCTTCCTGCTTGAATTGAAGCGTATTCCGAAACTAATCTGTCGCAGGTATTCTTCATGCGGTTTTGAGCGTCTGTAATAAGGTTATTCATAAATTTTTCCTCCAAATATTTATATTATTTATTTTTATTTTGCCAAAGTTCCTACATTTTCGCCGTTTATGGCTTTTACTATATTTTCAGGGTCTTTAAGACTGAATACCATTACGGGTATGTTGTTATCTCTGCACATAGAAGCCGCAGTGCTGTCCATAACTTTTAAATCTTTTGATAATATTTCTCCAAAAGATACTTCCGTGTATTTTTTCGCATTCGGATTTGTTTTTGGATCGGAATCATAAACTCCGTCCGTGGTGGTTGCTTTAAATATTATTTCTGCATTGATTTCGGCTGCCCTTAGTGATGCTGCGGTATCTGTCGAGAAGAACGCATTGCCTGTGCCATATCCGAAAATTACCACTTTTTTATTTTTGAGATGATTAATTGCTTTGGCGGGTGAGTAATATTCTCCTATTTGCGGGAAAGGTATTGCCGTCATAACGACTGATTCTATGCCCATTTGTTCTAACGCGTCTTGAAGTGCTACAGCATTCATTACAGTTGCAAGCATTCCTATATTGTCCGCTTTAACGCGATCCATTTCGCCGCTGCTTCTGCCTCTCCAAAAATTTCCTCCGCCTATAACTATAGCTATTTCTGAACCGGTTTCAACGCATTTTTTGACCATTTCGCAGGTGTCTTTTACTGCTTCACAATCAATGCCGTGTTTTTGATTGCCGGCCAAAGCTTCTCCGCTTATTTTCAGTAAAAATCGTTTATATTTGTTTTTCAATATTATCCACGCTCCAATGAATGTAAATTATTTTACCACTAATATTTTACATGAACAAAAATGCTATGTAAATACCCTTAAGTCAGATGGCATGAAATTAATTCTCAAAAACTATTGACTTTTTAAATATTTGTATCATAATTCTATATTGGAACCTGATATAAAATAACAAATAAGTAAAGTGGGGTGCTTAATCACTATGGAAGACATGATAAAACGCATAATAGAACTTGATCGCATGGCCAAAGAAAACCTCACGCGTGCTAATCAGCTCAAAGTAGATTCAGAGCAAAAAATAAGTGACATAAAAGAGCAGAAAAGAGCTGAATATTTAGAACGTGCACGAGCAAATATCAAATCGCTCGAAAAAGAAGAAAAAGTAAACGCGTGCCTGAGGCTCAAAGTAATCGAAAATTCCTATAGACAAAAATATGACCGCATAGAAGAAATTTATGCGAAAAATAAAAATAATTGGGTTAAAACCATTGTAAACAGAGTTATCGAAGACTAAGACAAACACATGCTTTTATAATTTTCAGTAAATGGTGGTGAAATAAAGCGAGATAAGGTACTTAAAATTCTTGCTTAAAAAAAATTATGATTTCATACGCTTCAAATGCAGTACTTTCCAAAGCTCGCGCAATGTACGGAAAAGGTATAAAAGAGAAAAATTATTCTGATCTTTTAGCTTGTAGAAGTATCCCTGATGTCGCATCATACCTTAAGAGAAAGACAAGCTATTCCGATGTTTTAAGCGGAATAAATGAAAACAATTTGCATAGGGCAGACCTCGAAAATCAACTTAAACTCAAACTTTTTTTGGATTTTGAGGCTTTGGGTAGATACGATATTTCAGTTGGAGAACATTTTTCGGAATATATTATTGCTAGGGCCGAGATAGAACAAATTATGCATAGCTTAATGCTGTTGACCGCAGGAAAATCCGGTGAATACATTCATACTATTCCGGCGTTTTTTTATAGTCACGCAAAGTTTGATTTGAAAGAGCTGGAACACATAAAAAATTACGATGATTTTTTGAAAGTTGTTAAGCGGTCGGAATATTATAAAATTTTGGAGCCGTTTAAACCTCAAAAAGGCGAACTTATAAATTTGACGTTTATAGAAACCGCTCTTTATAACTATCTTTATAAAGTGGTTTTCAATGTCATAGATAAATATGTAAAAGGCAGTGCAAAAAAAGAGCTTACTGATTTTTTCAAGTTATATATCGATCTTAGCAATCTTGTCAGAATAGTAAGGATGAGAAAGTTTTATGATTTAGAGCCTGAATATATGATTTCCGCGTTGATAAGTCATGGAACTTTGGGCGAAGATAAATTAAAAAAATTTATATTTTCTCCAAACACCAAACAAATGATGTCAGACATGAAAAATACAAAAATGGGTAAAAAATGGTTTTCGAGAGGACTTGATGTAATAGATAAAGTCCCTTTGAATATGCGATTCGACAAATGTCGTCATAATATAAGATTTTCTATGTCTCCTCCGATTGTTCTTATGTCATATATATTCTTAAAAGAGATAGAAATCATAAACATTACAAATATTATCGAAGGAATAAAATATAGGCTTCCTTCCGAAGAAATAAAAAAAATGTTGATTATGTAAGATTATATAAACCAAATGAAAAAGTGAGGTAGAAAAGATGTCAGTATCTAAGATGAGTTTTATCAGCATGATAGGTCCTATGCAGCAACTCGATGAGCTTATCAATATCTGTGGAGAATCCGGGGTATTTGAACCCGACAATGTTTTTTCTTTTTATTCCAATACTGAAAGATTCTCGGCAATTTCCGAAGAAAATCCCTATTCCGAGCCGCTTAAAAGCCTGAAAAGCAGCGTGGATGCATGCGGCGGCAAGTTGGAAGATGTTGATATAACGGGTTTTTATATCAGCAAAAGTAAGATTGACAGATACACAAATTACATTTCTGAAAATTTAGAGAATTTGATTGACCAAAAAAGAAAGCTTTACTCGGAATTTTCTAAAAATAAAGACGAAATAGAAAAATTAAAACATTTTTATGGACTTAATACAAACATAGATGAAATATTATCGTGCGAATGCACGAAAGCACATTTTGGAAGAATGCCCAGAAGCAGCTACATGAAATTTGCCGAAGTTTCGAAACGCTATTCCGAAAATGGTGTGGAACTTATGTTTTTTCCGTTTGGTGCAGATGAAAATTATCAGTGGGGAATTTATTTTTCTTCAGTTGATAACCCGGGTGAAACCGATAGGATTTTTTCTTCGCTTTATTTTGAATCTATTGATATAGAATCATGTAAACAATCTCCGTATGAGAGAGTTTCGTATCTTCAAAATCTTAATATGGAGCTTTACAAAAAAATTGATGAAACCGAAAAGAAAATCAGTACTTTTTGGAATTCCCAAAAGAATCAATGCAAGAAATTTTATACGAAGCTTAAGCAACTTAGTGCCTATTTCGAAATAAAATCTTATGCAGCGCAGTACAATAATACATTTATTTTGGTAGGCTGGGTTCCGCAGGAAAATCTAGAAAATTTCAAAGTAAAAATAAGCAAAATTAAATCGCTTGAATATTCCACCGAAAAGGGCGAAAATATTTTGGAGCATCAGCCGCCTGTAAAACTGAAAAATCGAAAAATATTCAGACCATTTGAATTCTTGGTGGATACTTACGGAACTCCATCATACAACGAAATGGACCCGACAGTATTTGTTGCGATAACATACACGCTTTTGTTCGGCATAATGTTTGCGGATTTGGGTCAAGGAATTTTGGTTTCCATAGTCGGATATTTAATGTGGAAATTCAAAAATATGGCACTTGGGAAAATGCTTATTCCGTGTGGAATATCTTCGGCGATATTCGGAACATTTTTTGGATCTGTTTTTGGATTTGAACACGCACTCGATCCTTTTTATAAGAACATATTCGGTATGAAAAGCAAACCGATTGAAGTTATGGACGCTTCGAGCACGAATAAAATAATTTATTCTGCTGTTGCGATCGGAATAGTCCTTTTGGTGGTTTCTATGTTACTGGGTATATATTCACTTTTAAAAAGAAAAAATTATGGCGAAGCGATTTTTGGTTCCAAGGGTTTGTGCGGGATAGTTTTCTATATTTCACTTATATTTATGGTTATCGATATGGCTGCCCTTCACACAGGAGTTGTTACCACAGTATATGTAGTTTCACTTTTGATTTTACCGCTTATAATTTTAATGTTTAGCGAAATACTTATAAAAATTGTAAATGGAGAAAAAAATTGGAAGCCCGAAAGCTGGGCAGATTACTTACCGCAAAGCTTTTTTGAACTTTTTGAAGTGGTTTTGAGCTACGTCACTAATACGATGTCATTTTTAAGAGTAGGCGCATTTGTTTTGGTCCATGCCGGAATGATGATGGTGGTATTTACCATAGCTGATATGTTGCCGGGAAGCGGATATATAATTGCTGTAGTAATAGGAAATATAGTTGTTACCGCTTTGGAAGCTCTTGTTGCGGGAATACAGGTTGTAAGATTGGAATTTTACGAAATGTTCAGCAAGTTTTTTGAAGGCCAAGGACGTCCGTTTACTCCTGTAACAGCAGAAGAAAGTTTAAATTAAAGAATTTGAAAAATTTAATAAAAAAATATTATAAATTATTTTGGAGGTTTTTATTATGTCAACTTTATTATTTATTATTCCAACACTTTTAATTATAGCCGGAGCTCTTATCGCTGTAAGACTTGTTAAAGGCGGCGTAAGCAAAAAGAAAGCATTAATGTTCCAAATCGGCACAGCAGTACTTGTTATGGCAATTTGTTTAGTAACTTCAGTGAAATCAGCATATGCATCAGAAACAAAAGAAGCTCAAGCAGCAACTTCCGCTTCTCAATCCTCTGACTCAGGTTCAAAAGCTATGGCTTTCAGCGTAGGTTTAGTAGCCGCAGCATTGGTTACAGGATTATCAGGAATCGGCGGAGGAATCGCTGTTGCATCTTCGGCTCCTGCCGCAATCGCAGCAACATCAGAAAACCCTAAAGCATTCGGTAAATCTCTTATAATGGTTGTTTTGGGTGAAGGTATTGCACTTTATGGCCTTTTAATTTCAATGATGATACTGACTAATCTCGGACAATTAGGATTAGGAGCGTAGTAATATGCGTTTTGAACTTATAAGCGATAGCACCGATACATTAGTAGGAATGCGTTTGGCAGGAATAAAAGGTATTATGGCCAAAAAAGCCGATGAAGCTGAAAAAGCGCTTAAAGAAGCGGTTGAAAAGCAAGATGTGGCAGTAGTTTTAATAACAGAACCTCTTGCAAAGCTTTGCGCAGAGCTTATACACAGTTTAAAAAGTACACATAAGACTCCTTTGATAATAGAAATCCCTGACGGAAGGTCACAAGGAAGTAAAAAAGATTCTATAACTCGCTATATACGTGAGGCTATTGGACTTAAAATTTAGATTTAAGGGGGGCGAAATGATGCATAAGAGCTTTAAATCAAGTAATTTCTTAAATGCGATCGATAAATATGCAAAAAAGCGCAGAAATAAAATTACAGATGAAATAAAAGAAATTGAAGAAAAAGAATTAAAAAAAGCTGAGGCTGAAATAGTTGAAGATATAAACGGCATGATTCAAAAAGAACTTGTGAGTATGAAAAACAAAATTGTAATAGAAGTTTCTCACAAGGAACTTGAAGAAAGAAAAAAAGTTTCTCAAAGACGTCGTCAAATGATAAAAGACATGTTCAGAGAATGCCGTGAAAAGCTTATAGAATATTCTTCCTCGGAAAAGTATTTAGATTCCATGAAGCGTTATGCTTCTAAAATTTCTGAGGTTCTTACAGAAGATAACACAAAATTAATCGTTAAAAATGATGATTTGAAGTACGCAGATGAAATAAAAAAAGCATTCGGAAGAGAGTGCGAAGTTTGCTCCGAAGAAGACATCATAATCGGCGGAATAAGAGGTTACAATGAAAGCATGGGACTCATAGCTGATGAAACTCTTGACGCTAAGTTAAAAGAGCAAGAAGATTGGGCTGCAGAAAATTTTGGTGTATTGCTTGTTTAAAAATAACTAAAATATATACAAATAGGAGGGGTAAGCGCCGGCGGTTTTTAAGCTATGTGAAGCGCTTCTGTGACTAATATGAATGAAAATAATGTTATATATGGAATAAACGGCCCTGTCGTAACCGTAAAAGGCACAAAGTCATTTTCGATGATGGAAATGGTCTACGTAGGCAATGAAAAACTTATTGGTGAAGTAATAGGAGTTGCAGATGATTTTACAACCATACAGGTCTACGAAGAAACTACCGGATTACGTCCGGGCGAACCGGTCGAAGGCACAAAGGGCCCCATGAAGGCATGCCTTGGCCCCGGAATACTTAATAATATTTTTGATGGAATTGAACGTCCTTTGAAGGCTATCGAAGAAAAAAGCGGTTCTTTTATAGCAAGAGGATGTAGTGTGCCGTCTCTTAATCAGGATAGACTTTGGGATACACAAATACATGTAAAAAAAGGTGATTATTTGGAACCGGGGACTATTTATGCCTCTTGTCCCGAAACTTCTATAATTACGCACAAATGCATGGTTCCTCCCAATGTCAGTGGAGAAGTAGTCGAGGTTGCTTCGAACGGACCTCATAAGGTATCTGATGCGATTGTTAAAATTAAGAATGAAAAAGGAAATATTAAATCTCTGACATTGTGTCAGTATTGGCCGATAAGATTTGCAAGACCTATAAAAGAAAGACTTGCTTCCAATATTCCTCTCATAACCGGCCAGAGGATTATAGATACTCTTTTCCCGGTAGCCAAAGGCGGTGCGGCGGCAGTTCCCGGCGGATTTGGTACCGGAAAGACTATGACTCAGCACCAGCTCGCAAAATGGTGCGATGCAGATATCATCGTTTATGTTGGATGCGGTGAACGTGGTAATGAGATGAGCCAAGTTGTTGACGAATTCTCGAAGCTCATTGACCCAAAATCCGGCAAACCCATGACAGAAAGAACCGTTCTTATCGCAAATACTTCAAACATGCCGGTAGCAGCAAGAGAAGCTTCTATTTATACAGGAATTACCCTTGCGGAGTATTACCGTGATATGGGCTACGATGTTGCGATAATGGCTGACTCAACATCTCGTTGGGCTGAGGCTCTGAGGGAAATTTCGGGACGTTTGGAAGAAATGCCCGCTGAAGAAGGATTCCCGCCGTATTTACCGTCAAGACTTTCCGAATTTTATGAAAGAGCAGGTCGAGTTAAAACTTTGGGAGAAAATGAAGGTTCCGTAACGATAATAGGCGCCGTTTCGCCTCAAGGATCTGATTTTTCCGAGCCTGTAACTCAAAACACAAAAAGATTCGTAAGATGTTTCTGGGCGCTCGATAAAGCTCTTGCATATGCCAGACATTATCCTGCAATAAATTGGATTAACAGTTATAGTGAGTATTTTGTTGATTTAGACCCATGGTACATTAAAAATTACGGAGAATCTTTTGTAAAATACAGAAAGAAAATTGCATCTATCTTAAGTGAAGAAGATAAGCTTATGGAAATTGTAAAATTAGTCGGTGCAGATGTTCTTCCGGATGACCAAAAGTTGATAATAGAAATTGCAAAGGTTATTCGTGTGGGATTTTTACAGCAGAATGCATTCCATAAAGACGATACGTTTGTACCTTTAAAGAAGCAAAAAAAGATGATGAAAGCGATTTTATATCTTCACAAAAGAGTTCGACAGTTAATTTCGGCATCTATCCCGATTTCAAAAGTTTTGGAAACAGGTATTTTTGACAAACTTACTCGTATTAAGTATGATGTCCCGAATGATGAACTCGAAAAATTTGATGACTACAAAAAAGAAATTGACGATGTCATAGACAAAATCATAAACAATAAGATTTAATTGTACGGAGGTGAAAAGATTATGGTACTTAATTATGTTGGACTTAAAGAAATAAGCGGTTCTCTTATAGTTTTAGAGGGTGTTGAGGGAGCATCGTACGAAGAAGTTGTTGATATTAAACTCGAAGACGGCTCTTACAGAAAAGGGAGAATCGTGCAAATAGAAGGAGATAAAGTTGTTGTACAGGTGTTCGAGGGCACTCACGGAATTTCTCTTTCAAATACAAAAGTTAAGCTAAAGGGAAAGCCAATGGAAATTTCTCTTTCCCCCGAAATTTTAGGGCGTGTGTTCAATGGCTCCGGTGAACCTATCGATAATTTAGGAAAAGTTTTTCCGCATAAAAAAATGAATATAAACGGAACACCCATTAACCCGATAGCTCGTATTTATCCCCGAAATTACATCAACACAGGGATATCTGCAATCGACACTTTGTCAACTCTTATAAGAGGGCAAAAGCTCCCTATATTTTCAAGTTCAGGAATGAAACACAATGAGTTAGCGGTTCAGATTGCGCGTCAGGCCAAGCTTTCCGGCGACGATAACAGCAATCTTGCCATTGTTTTTGCTGCCATGGGTGTAAAAAACGATGTTGCTGAGTATTTTAGAAGAAAATTTGATGAATCGGGCGTTATAGAAAGAGTTGTAATGTATTTGAATCTTTCGAATGACCCTGTAATCGAAAGAATTTTGACCCCAAGATGCGCTCTTACAACGGCTGAATATCTTGCTTTTGAACTCAATATGCACGTCCTTGTTATAATGACAGACATGACTTCATACGCCGAAGCTCTCAGAGAATTCAGCTCTTCCAAGGGTGAAATTCCGGGAAGAAAAGGATATCCGGGATATCTTTATTCTGACCTTGCATCACTTTATGAACGCGCCGGAATGGTTAAAGGAAAAACCGGTTCGGTAACTCAAATTCCTATTTTGACCATGCCTAACGATGATATTACTCATCCGCTTCCTGACCTTACCGGATATATTACCGAAGGGCAAATAGTTTTGGACCGTTCAATAGACAGAAAAGGATATTATCCGCCTATTTCGGTTCTTCCGTCATTGTCAAGACTTATGAAAGACGGCATAGGAGAAGGTTACACTCGTGCCGATCACCCCGAACTCGCAAATCAGCTCTTTGCTTCATACGCAAAAGTTCAGGACGCAAGAGCACTGGCGTCGGTTATCGGTGAGGAAGATTTGTCTCCGATAGATAAACTGTATATTAATTTCGGAAAAGCATTTGAAAAACAATTTATAAATCAAGGCTTTAACGAAAACAGATCCATAGAACGTAGCTTGGAACTTGGTTGGAGGCTTATTTCAACCCTTCCTCGTCAGGAGCTTGACAGAATAAGTAGTGAAACTCTTGATAAATATTACATCGAGGATAAAGATTTATTGGAGAGAAAAAATAAAATAGATTTCTTGGATGAAGTTGAATCCGACGATAACGACGATGATATTGACGACAACGATGATAATTAATCTAAAGGGAGGTTTACTTAGATGTCTTTACAATTAGCTCCCACAAAAGGAAATTTAATTGCTACTAAAAAATCCTATGCACTCGCTAAGCTGGGATTCGACCTTTTAGACCGCAAAAGAAATATCTTGGTTCGTGAAATGATGGCACTTATTGACAGAGCCGAAGAAATTCAAAATAAGATAGATTTCACATATCAAAAAGCTTTTTCTACCTTAAAAAAAGCTAACATCGCTTTGGGAGTTTGTGAAGAACTTTCTCAGGCTATTCCTGAAGAACAAGGGCTTAGTATTTCTTTTAAAAGCGTAATGGGTGTGGAAATTCCTATAATAAATTTTAAAGAACAAAAGATAAACGGAATCCCGTTTGGATTGTATTCTTCAAATTCCGACCTTGATAAAGCTTATTCCTGCTTTAGAGAGGTTCTCAGACTTACTGCAAGTTTGGCTGAAGTGGAAACCAGTGCGTACCTGCTTGCTCGAGATATCAAAAAGACTCAAAAGCGAGCAAACGCTTTAAAAAATATTATGATACCTCGATTTGAAACTCTTATAAAATCTATCACCGATGCCTTAGAAGAAAAGGAACGAGAAGAATTTTCCAGGCTTAAAGTTATAAAAAAGAAAAAATAATTTTATGTGTAACAAGAATCTTCGCCGTAAATGGGCGAAGATTTTTTATATATGTGTTAAAATATATATAAAAATTATTTATATTGTTGAAATTATATAAATATATGCTATAATTATTGCGTTGAATACTAATTATTTTAGAGAAGGGTGATATAAATGTCTGAAAACGAGAAGAATTTATTTCGAAAAAGCAGTTTGGAAAGAGTTTCTTCCCCTGAGCAACTCAACGAGTATATCAAAGTTACCAATCCCAGTCTAGTAGTAATTTTAGTGACAGTTTTTGCAATGATTTTATCAGCAATGGTATGGATATTCGCCGGAGGACTCCCTAAAACGGTTTCGCTGGAGGGAGTGGTTATGGGCAATTCTTCCGGAACTCAAAAGGTTTATAGTTATGTTTCTATCGGAGACAGTAAACGCTTGACCGAAGGAACAGAAGTGCAAATTTGTCCTGAATATGCACCTAGAGAAGAATATGGATATATAAACGGAAAAATAACTTCGATTGGTGATGAAATTGTTACCAGTCAGTACCTAAATTACAAATTTGAAAATCCCCAAATTATTTTACCATTGATCACTGCAGCATCAAAGGAATCTAATTTGATAGAGATAGAAATGGAAATGGGAGATTGGTCGAATGAAAATGGAAAAAATATAGAAGTGGTCGAAGGAACTCTTTGTGAGGTTTCTGCGATAGTAGGAGAAACAAAACCTTATGAGCTTATTTTTAAATAAAAGAAAAAAGGAGGAATAGATGGTGGCTAAAAAGAAAAAAGTGCCTGTTATTATGCAGATGGAAGCGCTTGAATGCGGCGCAGCGTGTGTTTGTATGGTAGCAGCGTACTATAAAAAGTGGATACCTCTTACCCAGGTTCGTTCGGACTGCGGTGTATCCCGAGACGGAAGTGTTGCCAAGAACATGCTCGCTGCAGCAAGGTCGTATGGCTTCAAAACAGCAGGGTATAAACTAGAACCGGCGGCGCTTGGTTCGATTCCGCTGCCGGCAATAATTCATTGGAATTTCAATCATTTTGTTGTTCTTTGTGGCATTGATTATAAGAAAAACAAAGCATATATCAATGACCCGGCAAGAGGCAGAGTTGTTGTTGATATGGAGGAGTTCGATCAGGCTTTTACAGGAATTGCTTTAACTTTGGTTCCTACTGAAGAATTCAAACCCGAAGGCAAGCAAAAAAGCGTTATTTCTTTTGCAAAAAGATGTTTGAAAGGAGCAGCGTTTCCTTTTGTTTTGGCAATGCTCTTAAGTATTGCCGTATTGGTAATTGATATGGCTACACCGATTTTCCAAAAAATATTTATTGATAACTTGCTAAACGGAAAGAATCCCGAATGGACATATCCTTTCCTCGGAATAATGTTTACACTTTTGATTTTCCAAGTTTTAGTGGCGTGCGTAAGGTCATTTTACTGGCTGAAAATACAAGGAAAATTTGCCGTGACTGCGAGCGCTAACTTCATGTGGCATGTTTTGAGATTACCTATGGACTTCTTTTCTCAAAGATATGTCGGAGATGTTGTTTCAAGACAAGAATCCACCGCAAATATAGCTCTGACTCTTATTGAGCAAATAGCTCCGCTTGTTCCTAGTGTCGTGTCGATGTTTTTTTACCTTTTTATTATGATAAATTGGAGTTTGCCGCTCACTATAATCGGTCTTAGCGCAACGATTATAAATATGTTTATAGTAAGATATACTTCCAAAAAAATATTAAATTTTCAAAGAGTTTTGGTGCCCAGCCAAGGAAAATTGACAAGCGTCACCTACTCGGGATTTGAAATGATAGAAACTATAAAAGCGACCGGTGCAGAAAGTGGATATTTCGAAAGATGGGCCGGTTACTACTCTAAGCAAAATAACGCCAATATAGCCCTTGCGAAGTTCACACAGTATTTTGGACAACTCCCCAATATTATAGAAAATTTGGCAAGTTGTTTATTATTGTTCTCCGGTATTTATTTAATTATGAAAGGTCAGTTTACTATAGGAATGCTAACGGCTTTTCAAAGTTATCTTTCAAGGCTTTTAAGTCCTCTCAACGATATGATGGATTTGTATAAAGATATCATTGAGATGAGATGTGAAATGGAACGAGTCGAAGATGTGCTTGATTATAAAACTGATGTAGATGATACCAAAGTGGAAATAAACCGAGATGAAAGAAAATTAAAAGGTGAATTAGAACTTAACGATATAACTTTTGGCTACGGAAAGCTCAGTAAGCCTCTTCTCGAGCATTTTAATCTGTCTGTAAAACCCGGTGGCTGGGTTGCTATAGTAGGGGGAAGCGGAAGCGGAAAATCAACCGTCGCAAAGCTCATTACAGGGCTTTATAAGCCTTGGAGCGGAGATATAAAATTTGATGGATTAAAAAGAGAAGAAATTGACCCATACAGATTCCACAGTTCCGTCTCTATGGTCGATCAAGATAAGGTTATGTTCCATGACACAATAAAAAATAATATAAGAATGTGGGATGAATCCATAGAAGATTTTGCCGTAACACTTGCCGCAAAGGATTCCGATATACACGAAGCTATAATCACAAGACCCGATGGATATAATCACATACTCAGTGAGGGCGGAAAAGACTTTTCCGGCGGTCAATGCCAAAGAATTGAAATTGCTCGTGCATTGGCTCAAGAACCCACGGTAATGATTCTCGACGAAGCGACTTCTGCGTTAGATGCCAAAACCGAAAAGAAAGTCATGGAAAATATCCGCAAAATAGGATGCACTTGTATAGTGGTAGCTCACAGACTTTCAACTATAAGAGATTGTGATGAAATCATCGTCCTTGATAAAGGCGAAGTCGTAGAGCGCGGAACTCACGACGAGCTCATGGCACTTGGCGGAAAATATAAAGAATTGGTGATCACAGAGTAAAAGGAGGGAAGACAATGGATTTTTTCGAAAATCAAATTAACCGTAGAAAAATGAGCGATTCTGAAATATTTGAAGATGCATTTTCGGATTTGCTTTCCATAATTGGTATAGAAGCCCCGAAATCCAATAAAAAAGCCAGAGGGGCAATAGGAGAAATATTAAGATATTTCGGAAAAGATGTTCCGGAAGTACCCGAAAATATTACGAGTCTTGATTCTCAGCTTGAATACATGCTTCGGCCTTCCGGGGTAATGAGAAGAAGAGTCGAACTTAAAGGTCGTTGGTGGAAAGATTCAACAGGATGTTTCTTAGCCGGCACAAAAGATAATAATGTAGTAGCTATTTTGCCCGGAAAGTGGGGAGGATACTACTATAAAGATTCAGACGGACATCGAGTAAAAATTGATGATAAAACAGCTAAAAATCTTAACGTGGATGCGTTTTGTTTTTACAAACCGTTCCCTCTTAAATCGTTAAAAATACGCGATTTAGTAATGTTCATGGTTAGCGTGCTTTCTCGCGCGGACTTAGCCTTTATCGTCGGTGCACTTGTGGTTACCAGTTTGATTGGGCTTCTTTTCCCAAAATTAACTAACATAATCTACAACGATTTAGTTCCGTCCGGTTCAATGTCATTTCTATTGCCGTTTATTTCATTCTACTTAGGATTGACTTTTGGGAAATTATTCCTGGGTATCACTGATAATATTGTCAAATATAGGTTTCAAACAAGATTGTCTCTGAATTTAAACAGTGCTATCATGATGAGGATGTTCAGCTTGCCTACTTCGTTTTTCAAAAATTATACCGCCGGTGAACTGGCAAGCCGTATGGGGTATATTGCGTCGCTTTGTAATATGATAGTTGATGCCATTTTAAATACCACTCTAAAAGCATTTTTTTCACTGGTCTTTATTGTTCCTATGTGTAAGTATGCACCCGGTCTGGTGGCTCCCGGATTACTTATTATACTAATTATGATTGCATATTCAGTATTTATAACTCTCTACAGGCAAAGAATATATAAGAAAAAATTAGAAATATCTCCTAAGCTCCAATCCCTGACCTATGCTCTTTTTGGAGGTATGCAAAAAATAAAAGTTACAGGTTCGGAAAAAAGAGCTTTTGCTAAATGGGCAGAATCTTATTCCGAGGTTTCTAAACTTGATTATTCTCCTCCTATTTTAATTAGGATAGATTCCATTATAAGTTTGATAATATCTTCCCTCGGCACAATAGTTCTTTATTATTTTGCAATACAAAGTTCGGTTTCATCGGCAAATTATCTTTCTTTCAGTCAGGCATACGGCGCAGTTAGCGGAGCTATAATGGCTCTTAGCGGTATGGCACTTAAATTTGCAAATTTGGGACCGATTTTAAAAATGGTAAAACCCGTTTTAGAGCAAGAACCTGAATCTTGTAACGGCAGAAAAATTCCTACCTCTCTTTCAGGTGATATAGATGTAAACCACATTACCTTTAGATATAGCGAAGATGGACCGACAATTTTAGACGATATTAATTTCAAAGTAAGAAAAGGTGAATATGTGGCAATAGTAGGCTCTACAGGATGCGGAAAATCCACTCTTATGAGAATCCTCTTGGGATTCGAAAACCCTGAAAAAGGCGCCATATATTACGGCGGAAGAGATTTAAAATCTTTGGATTTAAGAAGTGTCAGACAAAAAATAGGAGTTGTAATGCAAAACGGTTCTCTTTTCCCGGGCGATATTTTTTCCAACATAATTGTTACTTCTCCGTGGAAAAATATGGATGACGCTTGGGAAGCTGCCAGAATGGCAGGAATCGAAGAAGATATAAAAGAAATGCCGATGGGAATGCATACATTAATTTCTGAGGGAGCCGGAGGAATTTCCGGAGGCCAGAAACAAAGACTGATGATAGCCCGTGCGATTATCGGCAAACCATCGATTCTTTATTTTGATGAAGCAACTTCTGCTCTTGACAACATAACGCAAAGCCATGTTGCTAAAAGTATTTCTAATTTGAAGAGCACTCGAATCGTTATTGCTCACAGACTTTCGACAATAAAAAATTGCGATAGAATCTTGGTTATGGACAAAGGTAAAATTGTTGAAGAAGGCAATTATGATTCTTTAATGGAGAAAAAAGGTCTTTTCTATGAGTTGGCAATTCGCCAAGTAGTAGGATAAAATATAAAAAATCCCTCGGGTTTCCCGGGGGATTTGTGTTTATAATTGTATTCAAGTATATAATTTGATACATAAATAGAAACACACTGTACTACTGTACAGTGCATATCTGGTGAGCCATCGGGGACTCGAACCCCGGACAACCGGATTAAAAGTCAGGTGCTCTACCAACTGAGCTAATGGCTCGTATTAAATTGAAATGGCTGGGATGGCTGGATTCGAACCAGCGAATGATGGAGTCAAAGTCCACTGCCTTACCGCTTGGCTACACCCCAACAAAAATTGGTTTATATTAATGGGGTGGATAATCGGAGTTGAACCGATGGCCTCCAGAGCCACAATCTGGCGCTCTAGCCAACTGAGCTATATCCACCATAATTCCAATGGTGCGCCAGAAGGGATTCGAACCCCTGACCTACTGCTTAGAAGGCAGTTGCTCTATCCTGCTGAGCTACTAGCGCAGATGTCAGCACCACATTGCTGAAGTAATTAGACATGGAGCGGGTGATGGGAATCGAACCCACGCTATCAGCTTGGAAGGCTGAAGTTCTACCATTGAACTACACCCGCACCCCTTAGTGACAGAATTTATTCTATCACATTAATCTTAGACTGTCAACACTTTTTTTAAATTATTTTGTGAAAAAAATTTTTTATTACAATTATATATTTTTTGAAAATCTATGATACTTTTTCAATATCTTTTTTTAGCTTTTCGATGATTCTTTTTTCCAGTCTTGAAATATAAGACTGAGAAATTCCCAACGAATCGGCAACTTCTTTTTGTGTGTGCTCTTTTACGCCGCAAAGTCCGAATCTCATTTCCATTATCATTTTATCTCTGTCATTTAAATTTTTTACAGCTTCATTCACCAAGTTGCATTCTGCTTCTTGCTCCAATTTACTCATTACTATGTCATGGTCGCTTCCCAGTACATCCGAAAGTAGCAACTCATTTCCGTCCCAATCTATATTTAAAGGCTCATCTATGGAAGTTTCATTTTTTAATTGAGTATTTTTTCTTAAAAACATCAAAATTTCATTTTCAATACACCTAGAAGCGTACGTTGCAAGTTTGATATTTTTGGTCGGAGAAAAAGTGTTGACCGCTTTTATCAGCCCGATTGTTCCAATGGAAATAAGGTCCTCCATGCAAATCCCCGAAGAATCAAATTTTTTTGCTATATATACCACAAGTCTCAAATTATGAGTAATCAGCGGCTCTCTGACATTTCCGGGAGCGCCTGAAATTATTTTTTCGATTATTTTGGTTTCTTCTTCTTTTGACAAAGGGGGCGGCAAAACTTCAGGACCGTTTATGTAATGCACATCTTTATCGGAAACAAAAAATTTCCAAACATTATTTTTTATATTTAAAATCAGTTTTTTCCACATAAGTATAATTTTCTTCATGTTGTTTCTCTCCTTAACTAATTAATTCCGGGTTTATAAGGGCGCCTATTTCTTCAGATAAAGTGTTGTCGGGGCAAATTGCTATGTATGCTTTTTTTAAAATTCCTTCGGGACTTATTATGTTTTTTGGCTTGAACGCAGGGAAAATTCCGCTTCCCGCCACTGTTTTGAAAGGCACCATTCGTATTGGATATTTAATCTCGCAGCTTGATATGTTGCATGTACTATTTTCATAGTAATTATTTAGCAAGTGCATTAGCTTTTGAGGGATTATTTTTTCTGCCGTGCTTTTTCTTACAACTATCACAGGAAGATTCGAAAACGGTTCTCTTAAAATATTTCCGGTATCAACTTTTGCCTTTAGTTTTACGGGTGAATTTTCAATATTTATTTTTATTTCATAAAATGAATTTTTCATGTGATTTTTTCCTATTACTCGGTAAAATATTTCTATTATAAAATAAGATACAATCGTTGATGCGATGAGTACCGCGGGCGAAATATTAAAGTAAACCACACCGTTATTCATTTCCATTGAACTTGGTCGGAATAAAATCCACATTCCCAGCATAATCCCTGAAAATAAAAAGTTTATTGCATAAAAACAAAGGGTGATTTTTATGAAGGATTTCAAGCTTTTAAATCCAAATACACACAGTACGATAGTTAGGGCCATTATAAATTTTATAATGACACTTAGAAGCAAATTAGTTTCCGGGAAAAGTATGTACAAAGAATAAATTCCGCTTAAAATTTCTCCAAAAACAAGCCGAATGGATTTCCACTTTAAAGACAAAAACTTAGCGGTTAAAAGTAATAAAATGTAGTTTATAAAAAGGTTTACAGCAATAAGAATATCTATGTAGATAGTCTGTTTCATGCATTTCACCTGCAATAAAAATGATATATAATATAATTATGAGCTTTTTTATTTGATTATTATGTCAAATTTAGGCGCATAAATATTTTTATTAATTTACTTGACACATTTTGAGAATGCTAATAAAATATATACCATGGAGCGGTATCGAAGTGGTCATAACGGGGCTGACTCGAAATCAGTTTGCGGGCAACCGCACGTGGGTTCGAATCCCACTCGCTCCGCCATAAAACCAGCAAATCTTGTATAAGGTTTGCTGGTTTTGCTTTTATATTACAAAATAATAGAAGTATCTTTCGAAAATTTTATTAATAATGTTTAATCCTTATAAAATATTTCATATAAATTGACATTTAATAAAAATAAATGTATACTATATCCATATATTTTTTAAAAATGGAGGGAAAAATATGAAAATTGAAGAATTGTATAGTAAATTAGCAGAACATAAACCGGCAGGTGCAGGAAAGGAAGGCAAAGAGTGGTCTAAAGGCGTGCTGAAAGCATTGTGTGATTGGAAAGGCACAAGTTTCAGTGATTTATGCAAAGCCATAGGATATGATGAACTTGACGACAGTATAAAATCCTATTTGGAAACTTATTTCAAAGGGGCTAAGGATGGCACTCTTAAAGCCGGCGGCAAAGGTGACTTTGCAAATCAATGGATAGAGTGGAATAAGATGATTAAGGACAATAAAAACATCAAAGAAGCTTCTAACAGTAAGCCGGAAAATGAGCTTAAAGAAGACGGCTGTAAAGAAGTTGAAAATATAGTCAGTTCATTAGCAGTGGGCCTCGGAGAACAGATTGAAAATGCAATACGCAAAAAAAGAGAAGAAGCAGAAGAGGAGGCCGCAGCATTAGAAGATGCGGAAAAATACCTAAATGATATGAAAGAATCAAGAAAAAAGGAAATAGAAAAAGAAAAGGAAAGAGTAGCAGGAATAGCAGCAAAAGAGAAAAAATTACAATTCGGCAACGGAGACGTGAATTTTAAAGAACTAGTAGAAAAATTGTATGGTATATATGGCCGCAAGCTTAGTTCCGATGATACTGTTCAAAAGTGGTTTAATAGAGCGATGTTCTATGCAGATGAGGAAAAATGGGGTGATATAGGATTCTTTTTAGATGTACCGATTGAGGCCTTTATTAAATTGAATCAGGTTGAGAGAAATTTTATCAAAGAAAAAAAATTGTACCTAGAAATGTTGAATTATTGTTCTAAGTACGGAGCGCTTAAAAAACGCCTCCCAAAAGCAGATTTAAAAAAGGGAACTTATGATAAGGAGAATATCTCAAGCAAAGACGCAAAAGAACTGGCAGAGCTGTTCAGAAAAATGAACGAATATGCGCAGAAAATCAGAGAAAATTTGAATAAACAAGAACTTAAACCTAAATATGTAAAATTAAGCAAATTAATTGAGGATTTGAACAACGGGTATAACCGTACATCAAATAAGGACGGTGCAAAATGGTTTGATAAAGCATTAAGGAGTGTTGTATTATATTTAGAAAAAAATCAAAAAGACCACTACTCCACGCTAATCGAATGCTTTTATGATATCAACGAAGAAGAAAGAGAGATTCTTAATGAGGAGATAAAAAAGGACTCAGGTTCATCAGTGTTTGACGAAATGAGCGAAGGCATTACGCGTAATAAAGACAAAATGATAGCTGGCTGTAAGTTAGCCATAGTACTGGCAAATGAATTTAAAAATAATAAAGATACTGATATTGAAGAAGAACAGGCAGAATTGGTCAAAGAAGCGTTTATGGAAATAAAGTATATAGTCTCATCAGTCCTTCAAACAGTATACGATCGTATAAAGGAGAATGTTGACAAAAAGCCTCTTGATAAAGTTTATTCTAAATTAGCCGGGTGGTTTAAGAGGAAAGACTCACCAAAAACTGATGAAGAATGGTTTAAGGGAGCAATTGCAGCACTGGAAAATTATGGTGATTCTAAGGACAAGGTTCGTGCTTTGGTTGGGGACGACAAGTTTGATGTAGGTGATTGGAAAGAACTGTTTGCACAAGAGTGGCATAAAGAGTTTTGCTCAAAGGTAGAGAAAACCCGAGAAGTTATAAAAAAAGTAAAAGAGCGTTCGGATGCAGGTAAAAATATACCGAATTCAGATTATAGTACAATTTACTACCTCTTTGAAGGAACATTTTATAGAGGTCAGTATATAGACAAGTTATTAGAATATAAGAGATTAAACACAGCTGTAAAAGTTGAAGATGTCTCCAACGAACTCGGCAAAATGTATAACAAAACAGGAACCGATAACCAGGAATGGTTTAAAAACGTAATGTCATCAATTAAGAGTTATAGTGGAACTGCGGATGAAACGATTAAGTTGTATGGTGAAGAAAAGTTTAGTAAAAATGATTTGAAAAATCAGGGTGCAATAGATTTGTGTAAACGGGTGAAAACATATTTAGGTGAAAAAAAAGCAACTATAGAAAAAGTAGCCAAGTGGTTAAATTCCAACGGAAAAGAAAGCTTATTAGGAATAGATTATGACTCCGTTAAAGAAGTCTTTAAAAATGTATTTGATGAGGATAGTAAGTCATATTTAGGCCTGTTATTAAGAAATAAGGAGTTAAACACAGCTGTAAATGTTAAAGATATTTTCGACGAGATTGGCAAAATGTATAACAAAACAGGAAACGATAACCAAAAGTGGTGTAAAGAAGTAATTGAAAAACTTGGCGATAAAAATTCATTCGATGAAATAGCTTCTATTGCCGGATATAATTTTGATGATTATGATTATGTGAGGAAAATTTCGCCTAACGAGGACTATCATGAAGAGATATACAGCAAAGCAAAGATAATCAACAAGACTAATTCGGCTGTAGAAAACCGCTTAGGTAGGGCCAAAGCTTCGATAAAGGACATTAAGGATTGGGCAGAAAAAGATAAAGTATTAGGAAGCGTATCTGAGTTAATAAAAGGAATATTTAGTATTTACTTCGATGCAAGGTATACCTTCTACGGTGTAGGTTATATGTCAGAAATTTTAGAAGAATGCAAAAATAGCTTTGAAAAAAAATTCGGTTTCTTTTTGGATAAAGACCTAAACAAAAATTTAGATGAGTATTATGATAGATTTAAAAAATTCGTCAGTGTTCAAGATACTTTCTTGAACGATAAAAAGGACGGCTTTACCACATGTGATAGATTAGTATATGATTACAGGAAGAAAGTTCTGCCGGGCCTTGACGAAAGATTAAAAAGGTTTATGAAAACCAAAGAAGATGTTGTTGACGGATTAAAAGAGATGAAATTAACTGAAGAAATTGAGAATTTCAAAAAAGTGAAAGGCTTTAAAGATTTTGAATCTAATAATATTCAAGCATTGAAGTTAGGATCGGTGGTCGAGGTCTTGTTAAAAGACGGCGTGGCAGGAAATAGAGGAGAAGACGTTAAAGATGCTGCATATGCTACGATAGGAACAATCGTAAAATCATTAAGAGTAACCGGTATAGACAAAACCGATGAGGGTGATTTTAGCAAATTTACACTGAAAGCAAACGCACAAGGTAAGGATTTGCATGGTGAAGACATAAAGAGACAAGTTAATCATGCTATACAGTATCTGGTTAATGGTTTAGGTGAATTCATTGATTCGGTCATTAAGAGATTTGTTGAAAACAAAAAAGAAAGGAAGTATGATTTCGACAACCGTCATATGGTAGATACAGTTTTAGAAGAAGCATCTGACAGATTAGATGGGACTATAGTAACTGAAGTCAGGGAAGAGGAAGGCGAAG
Source organism: uncultured Eubacteriales bacterium (assembly GCA_934725425.1). GTDB lineage: Bacteria > Bacillota > Clostridia > Oscillospirales > Acutalibacteraceae > UMGS1491. The sequence goes on from CAKVAX010000003.1 coordinate 81,119, forward strand.
GCAGTTATTACCAGACTGAAAATAGTGACGATCTGAGAGTAAAACTTAGCAATGGTGAATATGTAACTCTGAGAGAGTACGGTTACAAAGAAAAAAGTTCAACTGCAACTTGGATTCGAAATCTGAGCAATGAAATTGATTCGATGTTGGAGTCACAAATTAATCCTGAAGATAAAATTAAAAGGTTCAAAAAGAAATTACTTGATATCCCGAAAATGAGTAGTTCGAAGGCATCCATTAATAATGCAGATGTCAAGAAAGATATAAAAAATTTGACAAAAAAATTAGATAAATTTTTGGAAGAAATTAAAGGTGAAAATAAATATTCGATAGGGGTTTCAACTGAAAGGAATACTTATACAGAAGGAGAAGGAGAAGAAAAAAAAGAAATTGAAATAGATAAAGAACACATAGTAATAGCTCTTCACAATATGATTTTCGACTGGGGCACAGACCTTGGTAAAAATGGCAACCCTGTGGATTTACAGGCAGGAACGATTTACGATACTTTGAGAAAGATAGTTGTAGATGACGGCATAAAGGATGAAATGTTTATTGCAAATTATAGATGGAAAAAAGGAAGCAAAACTGCAGAGTGGCTGAACAAAATAGAAGACGATATAGTAAAGAAATCTAAAAAGCTCGACCCGATGGAGTACCTGACAAACTTCAGGAAAAATGTTAACGCATTTCCTAGTTTTACTTTCAAAAAGGCCGCAGTTAAATTTGATGAAGTTCAAGAAGCCATAGAAGGATTGAATACTGCCTTAGACCACAGAATCGAACAACTTGCAGCTAGGTTGGTATTTGAAATAAATTCGGCTTTGAAATCTGAAGAAAATTTTAGAGATAAACTGGTAGGAATTTGCAATGATATTAGGCTTAAAAAATTTCAAGGCTATGGTCGCTATTTCTTAATCGGAAGTGAAAATCGTAAGAAATTAGATGCTCTGATAAACAGCAGAACTCCCGACAGCACTCTGGCGGCGTTGAATGTATTTGAAAAATCATTTAATAAGTATCTTAAAAATATCTTTGAGAAAAATGGCAAGAAGGTTCCAACGGAAGAAATCACATTAGATAAAACTTCTGAAAAAGAAGTCGATAAGAATAAGGTCAAGCTAAGCCTTGATACAGCTGCAATTAAAAAATCTCTTGAAGAGAAAGCTATTACGACAACCAAAAAGGGAACTAAAGATGAAAGGACAGAAGGCTTAAAAGGCATTTTAGATAGTTGGACTAAGACCATTAACGCTTGGACCGGCGTAGACGGTTTGGAATTGGCCAAGGGTATTCAAGAAGGCATATCCGCCAACCGGAGAGACTGGGGTTCCAGCGGAGAAACACAAAAATGGCTAATGAGAGTATCAAATTCTTGCCCGGAATCCGTCAAGAAAAAATATAATCCGGTTCAAATTTTGGAAGAATTTAGGAAGGCAGTCAGTTCGGTTCCTAAATTTACCTTTAAAGAAGCAGCGATTAAAAATTCGGAAGTCAAAGAACAAATTGATGATCTCGTTAAATCAATTAAAGCTAAAAAAGAGGAATTCCAAAAAGAATTTGAGAAAGCATTTGAAGAAGAAATGAGGAATCGGAAATCTTTTGAAAAGAGTAATCCTTCTTGGCTGATGGAGGTAAAGAATGGGTTTATCTCAATGATTAATAAAATTTGTTCTGATGAAGCTTATGGAAACAAAAATTATTTTGAAGAAGGTACTCCGATGTATGTTGCCGCAGATAATTTCAGAGACATACTTAAAGATATAGAGTCTTGTAATGATAACACTTCTTCCAAGTATAAAAAATGTGTAAAAAAATTAGAAAAATCTTGGAAGGAGTTAAAGAAAGCCATAAACAAAGGAGTAATGATTTCGCTTAACGTCGATTTGCCTGAATACAGATGATAAAATGTATTTTTTAAAGGCTACCCGGTGGCTATCCTGGGTGGTCTTTGCTTATTAAAACCATTTTTAAACATACGCTAAGATAATTTTTGCACTTTAAATTTTTCCCAAAAAACTTTATACTGTTCTATATGAATATTTTTAAAATGGGTGAAGAAAGTGAAAATGTATTTTTATTATGGAGTGATGGGCTCCAGCAAGACAGCGAATGCGCTGATGAAAAAATTTAATTTTGAAGAGCGGGGAAGAAAAGTTGCTTTTTTAAAGCCAAGTCTCGATACAAGAAACGGAAAAACATTAATTAAATCTCGCATAGGTCTTTCGAGCGAGGCATTCTTTTTGGATAGATTAAAAAGTATCAAAGAAACTCTTGGCGACCCATATAAGTATGACACTATCATGATAGACGAGGCGCAGTTCATGTCAACGTCTCAAGTTGATGAATTAAGAGAAATGGCAGATAATGGAATTATGGTAATGTGTTACGGATTGAAAACGGATTACACCGGACATCTTTTCGAAGGGAGCAAGCGCATTATAGAAGTTTGCGACACCATAAGAGAAATTCAGTCCATGTGCAGCAAATGCGGAACCAAAGCAATAGTTAACGCTCGTTATCACGATGATACTATAATTTATCAGGGGGATATAATCGACATCGGCGGCGAAGATAAATACATAACTCTTTGCCACAAATGTTGGAAAAAGGGCAAAATTTAATTTTAGGAGGTCAAAAAATTGAATCCCGGAACTGTAACCACTAATTTTGATGGTTTGAAACTCCAGTATAGTTCGGAGGCCGAACAATCCGTCTTGGGGTCCATTCTCATAGATTCAGAGTGCCTAAGCCGAGTAATCCAAATCCTTCCGCACGCGGATTATTTTTACTTATCTAATCATAAGGCTATTTATTCGGCAATGATAGATATGTTCACTATGGGGCAGCCCGTGGACTATATTACGGTACTGGATAAACTTCAGGGCACGAACGATATTGATAACAGTAATTTTAAATCTTATCTTTTGGATTTGGCTCAAATAGTGCCTTCGGTTTCTAATGTGGAGTTTTACGCTGACATCGTCAAAGATAAATATAATATAAGAAATTTGGTAAGCACAGCAAGAACCATAATAGACGACGCTTCTTCAGGAGACGTTTCGTCATCGGACTTGTTTAATTCTGCCGAGCAAAAAATATTTGATATACGCCGAGGTAAAGAAACTCAAGGCCTCCAAAGAGTAAACGAAATAGTGGTTCAGACTTTTGACAGGTTGGACGAGCTTAATTCTCGAACTGACGAAGAATACAGTGGCGTACCTACCGGAATAAAAGACCTGGACAGAGTAATAATGGGACTTAATAAAACCGACCTTATTTTAATAGCTTCTCGTCCGGGTATGGGTAAAACCAGTTTTTCTTTAAATATTGCAGGACATGTCGGAATTACAAAAGGTAAAAAAGTTGCTATATTTTCACTTGAAATGTCCAAAGAACAATTAGTTTCACGTATGCTTTCCACTCAGGCTAAAATTCCCGGACAGACTTTGCGCCTCGGTAAACTTAACGACCAAGAATGGCTCAATCTTATCGAAGCCGGAGATATTATTTCAAAGGCCCCGATTTACATAGATGACACCCCCGGGATTACCATTCCCGAAATGAAAGCAAAACTTAGGAGGCTCGGCGAGGTTGACCTAGTAATAATTGATTATCTTCAACTTATGTCAAGCGCTAAAAGAATAGACAATCGTGTTCAGGAAATTTCCGAAATAACAAGAAATCTTAAAATAATGGCAAAGGAAATGGATGTCCCTGTTTTAACTCTTTCCCAGCTTTCCAGGGCAAGCGAACAAAGAGCAGACCATAAGCCGATGCTTTCCGACCTAAGAGATTCAGGTTCTATCGAGCAGGACGCCGATATAGTAATGTTTTTATATCGTGAAGGTTATTATGAATCCACTGAAATTTCCGAAGAAGGGGATAAAAACAGCGGTGAAGTTATTGTAGCAAAAAATCGTCACGGCGAAACTCGTTCCATTCCGCTTCACTGGCAAGGCGAATATATGCGTTTTACAGCTCAGGAGGCTTATCGAAATGATTTCTAAAATATTTGGCGCTATAGATAAATTTGATATGCTTTCCGATGCAAGCGAAGTGGTGGTAGGATTTTCCGGCGGAGCAGATTCTACCGCTCTTCTTCATTTTTTATATTATTATGCAAGTAATAAAGGCGAAAATTTTAAAGTTTCTGCCGTGCATATCAATCATAATCTAAGAGGCCGAGAAGCGATAAGAGATGAAAATTTTGCAATAAATTTTTGCAAGAGTCATGGCATAGAATTAGCGGTTAAACAGGTTAATATCAAAAAAATTTCTTCGGAAAGAAAAATAGGTCTTGAAGAAGCGGGACGCTTGGCAAGATATGAAATATTTGAAGACATAGCCAAAACTAAAAATGCAAAAATAGCTACAGCTCACACCCTTTCGGACAGATGCGAAACAATGATTATGAATTTAATCCGAGGTTCAAGCCTACGGGGTCTTTGCAGTATACCGCCTGTGAGAGGGAATATAATTCGACCTTTGATAGAGCTTACAAGAGGGGAAATTGAATTATATTGCAAAACAGAAAATTTAGAATTTATTGACGACAGCTCGAACTTCGAAAGAGACTACACACGAAATAAAATTCGACTGGATATCATTCCGTATATTAAAAGTATAAATCCTGCTTTTGAAAAATCCGTCCAAAGGTCTTTGGATATTTTGACAAGGGAAGAAAATTATATGGAAAGTATAGCTTCCAAAGAATTGCTTTCCATAAAATCCGAAAAAGGTTACTGCTGTGAGAAAATTAAAAATTTGGATTTAGCAATTAAAATGAGAGTCATATCGAAAATATTGAAAGAAGATTGCCACGTGAATTTTCAGCAAAAGCATATAAATTCGGTTGCCAAAATGATAGATGAAAATTTAAAGGGAGTAAGCTTGCCGAATAATGTTGAAATTTATCAAAGAAATGGTTATATGAATTTTTTTATTAAAGATTTGTCAGAAAGTACTGATTGGGAATACAAAATTAAAGACTTTAATATCTTGACAGAGATAAAAACTAATATCATAATTAAAGTATTACCTTTTTGTAAGTATGAAAAATCAAAAAGTAAAAAAGAATATCTAATTGATTGGGATAAAATTCCAAATGAAAGCGTCATAAGGAATAGGCGTTCGGGGGATAGATTTTTTTTGTCAAAAAGAAAGGTAACAAAAAGTTTGAAAAAACTTTTTAATGAATTAAAAATCCCGCAAAGTACTAGAAAAGATATTCCCATGATAGCATTTCAAAATGAAATTATATGGATAGACCAAATAGGTGTTTCCGGGAAGTATCTTCCTGATAAAAATACTAAAAATATAGCTATAATACATAAGGAGTTAAATAATGGATTTTGTTAAAAAAATGTTGTTGGACAAAGATGAAATTTCATCAATCGTTAAATCTCTGGGCAAAAAAATAAGCAAGGATTATGAGGGTAAAAATCTGCTTTTGCTAAGCCTTTTAAAAGGCTCAGTTATTTTTACAGCTGACTTAATGAGAGAAATAACCATTCCTTGTCAGGTGGACTTTATGGCGGTTTCGAGTTATACAGGAACTCGCAACGGAGGCGGAAAGGTTAATATCATAAAAGATATTAATATTGATATTTCCGGCTGGAATGTTTTGATTGTGGAAGATATTCTCGAAAGCGGCTATACTTTGGACTGCGTGGTTAATATGCTTAAGGAACGTAATCCCGAGAGCGTGAAGATTTGCGCACTTCTTGATAAGCCGAATTCTCGCAAAACAGAGATAGAAGCAGAATATGTAGGCAAAAAAATCCCCGATGAATTTGTTATAGGTTATGGATTGGATTACAACGAAAAATATCGCAACTTACCATTCATAGGCGTTATTGATCCTAAATATATATAATCTGTGTAATATAGAATGTTTGGAGTGGAATAAACCGTGAATAAAAATGACAGTAATAAAAAAATACCCAAAAGTGTTCTTGTGTTTTTGGCTTTCCCCCTAATTATGATTCTTCTGTATTTTATGGCAAAAGGGTTCATGCCTCAAAAGACATACACTTATTCCGAAATTATAAATAATTTTAAAAATGAACAAGTTGTAAAATATGAAATGAACTTAAATTCAGGAGATATGCGACTTACTTTAAAGGATGGTTCCGAGATAGAATATAACACTCCAAGTGCCAGCTTGATGTACATGGACATCAAAGATTATGTGGATAGTTATAATACTCATAACCCCGATAATCCTATGATTTATGATTTAAATAAATCCAAAGATATGTCGGAACTTTTCAGCTCACTTTTGTGTTATGTGTTGTTGCCTGTTATTTCCATGGTGATACTCGGATGGCTGTTTATGAGACGTATTTCCTCAATGGGTATGGGTCCGGGCGGAGCTATGTCGATGAATAAATCCAAAGTGGTAATGTCAACAGGCAAGAAAGTTACTTTCGATGACGTAGCCGGTGCAGTTGAAGAAAAAGAAGAACTTCAAGAAATGGTTGATTTTTTAAGAAACCCTATAAAATATCGTGAAGTAGGCGCTAGAATTCCTAAAGGCGTCCTGCTGATGGGACCTCCGGGTACCGGAAAAACTTTGCTTTCCAAAGCTGTTGCGGGAGAGGCAAATGTTCCGTTTTTTTCAACTTCGGGTTCGGATTTTGTTGAAATGTATGTAGGCCTTGGTGCAGCAAGAATTCGTGACCTTTTTGAACAAGCCAAAAAGAAAGCTCCTTGTATAATTTTTATAGATGAAATCGATGCTGTGGGAAGAAGAAGAGATTCAGGGATAAACGGAACTGAAAAAGACAATACTTTAAATCAGCTATTGGTTGAAATGGATGGCTTTGATGACAGAGATGACGTAATAGTAATGGCAGCCACCAACCGCCCTGATATTTTGGATAGCGCTCTTATGCGTCCGGGAAGATTTGACAGACAAATATACGTAAATTACCCCGATGTAAAAGAAAGGGAAGAAATTTTAAAAGTTCACGCAAGAAATAAACTGTTTGCACCGGATGTAAAGTTAAAAACAGTAGCTAAATCCACGGCTGGATTTACAGGTGCAGACTTAGAAAATTTAATGAACGAAGCGGCAATTATTACTGTAAGAGCAGGCAAAAAAGTTATTACAATGGACGAAATCGAAGAAGCTTCTTTGAAAGTTAAAATTGGTCCCGAAAAGAAAACTCACGTAATTACCGAAGAAGACAAAAAACTGACTGCGTACCATGAAGGCGGGCATGCTTTGGTTTCATATTTCTGCAAAACACACGATAAAGTTCATGAACTATCGGTTATACCTCGTGGCCCTGCCGGCGGATATACAAGGTATTTACCTGAAAAAGATGAATCATATACATCCAAGAACAAGATGATAGAAGAAATAATGACTTGTTTGGGCGGAATGGTTGCCGAAAAAATAGTTATCGGTGACACATCCACCGGAGTTTCGAGTGACTTAAAGACAGCAACCCGTACAGCTCGTCTTATGGTTACAAAATATGGTATGAGCGAAGCCGTGGGTCCGGTTGTTTATTCTTGTGCTGACGATGACAATTACGGCGGATACGGAAGTGGTTTGTATAAAAATTATTCCGATTCCACTGCTTCTAAAATTGATGAAGAAGTCAGAAAAATTATTTCTGATTCTTACGAAAAATCCAAAAATATTATTTCTGACCATATGGATAAACTTCATGAGGTAGCTTCATATTTGATTGAAAACGAAAAAATGAGTGGCAAAAAGTTCTATGAGATAATGGACGGAAAAAATCCCGAAAGTGATTCTGAAAATAATTTTTAGATTGAATATCTTTAAGTTGAATAGGGGTGTATTATTGTGAGCGATGATTTTGATAAACAAAATACAGAAAATACCGACAAAAATGAAGATTATGAGTATCCATCGGTTCCTGCCGTGCAAAGTGATTTTCAAAAGGCTTATCCTTCAGAGAATGAGAAAATAAAATCTGAAATAAGTGACAATGTTTTTGCGGATAAAAAAATGAAAACATTTTTGACTGCTTCAGTAATAATATTACTTTTTTTGGTCGTTTCTTTGGTTTCATATATAATATACTTGTCGGGAAAATCCAATATAAGAATTTTAGGCTCAAACAGCACGGTATCTTCATCGGACGATTCTCATGTTCCCGGAGAATCCGAAATAAAATTTGCCGAAAAATCCACCGATGACAGAGAATTAACTGCTGAATCGATATATTCTATGGTTTCTCCATGCGTCGTAGGAGTAGTAGTTTATGATAATCACGCGGATATCGTTTCCGACCCTTCAAGCGAGGGCTCCGGAATAATTATAAGCGATAAGGGTTATATAGTTACAAACTCTCATGTAGTTAAAAATTCTAAACAGATAAACATTAAAATAGTTCTAAGTAACAGCGAGGAGTGTTCCGGCAAAGTTGTTGGCTATGACAGCAAAACGGATTTAGCTGTTATAAAAATAGACAAATCCGGGCTTCAGGCTGCAACTTTTGGAAATTCAGATGAAGTTAAAGCAGGAGCTTCCGTTCTTGCAATAGGCAATCCTTTAGGGCTGGATTTTGCAAGCTCCATAACAAGAGGAATCGTTTCTGCAGTTAATAGATCCGCCAGTGGTTCTCCAAAAAGTTTGGTGAAATATATTCAGACCGATGCTGCGATAAATCCCGGAAATTCCGGTGGCCCGCTCATAAATATGTATGGACAAATAATCGGAATAAACTCCTCTAAAATAGTGGTTGCGCATTGTGAAGGAATGGGATTTGCTATTCCCAGTAACACTGTAAAATCTATTGTAGACGATATTATAGAAAAAGGGTATGTTTCAGGACGCGTCAGGTTAGGGCTAATGGGCAAAATAGTGAGCAATTATCAGGCTCAAATGTACGATGTCCCAATCGGAATTATAGTTTCAGAAATAAACAAAGATAGCAATTTGTCAGCAAGCGGAGTCCAAGTCGGAGACATAATCACAAAAATTAATGGTGTTAATGTCACAAGTTTTGACGCTTTTTACAGCGAGCTTTATAATCATAAACCCAACGAGACTATATCACTTACAATTTTTAGACCTTCAAGGACTAGATCTTCTTCTGAAACTTTTGATGTTAATGTGGTTCTTTTGGAAGATAAAGGAGAAACGCAAGAAACAACTTCAAATTATAATCAGTAAAAATAAAAGTGGTCTTTATGGGATGTAAAGACCACTTTTTTGTTTATAGTGCCTTTTTATTTATACTTTCGTTAAAATAATGCATTAAAAACATAAAAGAGTTATTTCATTTTATAATTGACATTTATAATTTAGTTTGATAATATAGTGTTTGTCAGTTAAACTCGAAATTTGTTGAAAATAAATATGAAATAGGAGATAGTGTGTCAATGAAAAAGTGTCTAAAAAAAGGCAGTTTGGTTGGTACTGTCGTTCTTACGGTGTTGTCGGTTATTTCGATTGTATTATTTGCGATCAACGGATTTGGGAATACGGGTTTTAAGAGTACGGAGGTAGTTCCTCAAGAAATTGAAAATATAGGTATACCCATAGCTATGGCGATGGACGACAATTACGTGTATCCTACAATGGTATCTATTACTTCTGCTATGGAAAATAGAGATGAAGGAACTGAGTATAGCTTTTACATAATGCACAACCCTAAGTTTAAAGAGGAAAATAAAGAAAAAATTAAAAGCCTTGAAAGCAAATATCCCGCTTGTCATATTCATTTAATAGATATGGGCAATCAGTTTAAAGGAGCCAATGACAAGGGGCATATAACGACTCCTACATATTATAGATTGTCATTATCCGGGCTTTTGACAGACATTAATAAAATTATTTGGCTTGATGGAGATACGCTCATTTTTAAAGACCTTACTCCGATGTATAACATTGATATGGATGGTCTTTGTTACAGAGGCTTCCTTGACGAAACCGTTGACGGAACAAAAGCTTTTGGTGTTGACAATGACCATTACATATGCGCGGGGGTTATGCTTATTAATCTTGAGGAGCTCAGAAAAGACGGTGCTCTCGAAAAGTTTAATAATTTTATTGACAAGAATAATGATTCCCTAATTCAGCACGACCAAACAGTAATTAATGTGGTGTATGCAGACAAAATCGGTATTTTGCCACCTGAGTATGGATTTTTTAATTCATATGCAACCCGGGAGCTCGCAGAAAAGTATTGCACTAAGCTAAAGTTCTCAAATAAGTATACAAAAGAAGACATGAATTATGCTTTGAATAATTTGTCCGTGCTTCATTGCATTGTTAAGCCCTGGAAATTTTTTGATATTTATTTTGCAGACTCGTGGTGGGAGTATGCACGGAAGACAGATTATTATGATGAAATAAAATTAGCATATTCTTATGATAAATAAGATGATTTATAGTATTTGGAGGAAAATATCAGATGAAACATAGTTATAAAAAGTGGTTGCTTGGTTTAGCAGTATCAAGTATGGCGATTTTGAGTTTTGTAATGATTAAACGTAATGTCATGATTTCTGCGGAAGAAATTGATTATGACAATCCTAAAGTATCAATAGTTGTTCCTGTTTATAAAGCGGAAGCGTTCTTGGACGTTTGCGTTGAGAGTTTGCAAAATCAAACTTTGAAAGACATAGAAATGATTTTTGTGGATGACGATTCACCGGATAATTGCTTGGAAATTTTGAAAGGCTACGCGGAAAAAGATAAGAGAATTAAAGTTATTCACCAAAAAAATCAAGGAGCCGCGATAGCAAGACAAACCGGCACTGATGCTGCTCGTGGAGAGTACATAAAATATGTGGACAGCGATGATATCTTGGACAAGCGCGCCTGTAAAAAATGCTACGAAGAAGCTAAAAAATATAATGCCGATATAGTGGTTCACAGTGCGTATAATTTTGTTAAAGAAGGAAAAAACAATGTTCACTTTAAATCCAAAAATGAAGTTTTAAAAGACACTCAATGGGACTTAATTACCGAAGTTTTGTGGACATGCCTATACAAAAAAGACTTGATTACAAGCTCCGGCGCAACTTTTGCAGGCATGAGAAATATGGGCGAAGATCAATCCTTTAATATGATGCTCTTCCCGAAGGCAAACATAATAAGAATGATACCAAATTATTTGTATTACTATAGGATTAGCAATACACAATCCCTTTGCAATAGCGTTCGAGGATTTAGATTATTTAAAAATCACGTTTACAATGCTCAGATAGTGCGTAAATTCTGGGAAAAGAATAATTTCTTTGAAAAGACTGAATCTAAAGCAGGATTCTTAAAATGGTTACTTCATTTGAATTATTGTCCCGGAAATCCTAAAGTAAGCAGAATTTTTAAAGATATTATATTTGAAGATTTGTTAGATGAAAAAGTTACAGATTTGCTTTCAAAATACGAATCTGAAAAATTAAACAGAATATTGGCTACCTCAAATAGATTGGATCCATGCATCAAAGATGGAGTTTATCAGTTAAAAAGTGCGCTTGACGAAACTAAAGTTTTAACACTTGCGGATTCTAGCGACAACTCTAAAGTTCCTTTTAGATTGTGGAGCAACAGACATAGTGATTCGCAAAAGTTTGAAGTAAAATATTATAAAAACGGAATGTACACGATTTCACCTCTTTCTTCTAAAAAATATATGGGCGTTAGTTTCATGGATTATAATCCGGGAGCTCCAATACGCCAGTGTGATAGTGATCAAGGAAATACAAAAAAATGGTACATAGTTCCGACGGAAGACGGTTTTTATAGCGTTTATTCCAAATACAATGATTATTTTATAGATATAAAAGATGAAGAGATTGCAAACGGAACTTTCGTTCACGGGTGGTTCTATAATGAGTCTGAAGCACAGAATTTTAAATTTGTACCTGTGAAATAAAATTTGTGTTGACACGAAGTTCAAAATGATGTAGAATACTAACATAAGGGTATAAAAATAAAGTGGAACAAATTTGTTCTCACCTTGTGCGGTTAATTTTATTCCGTTCGGGTCAATAATGTTAGTATGGATTGTTATTAATGATGTGCGAATATTATTGTGCGAGTCAAATTTGATTCGTGCAATATTTTTATATTTGAAAAATCTTGAAAAATTAAGATTTTTAATTACTTGTGGAGGTGCTTAATTATTAGCAGTAAAGAACTTCAAATTAACGAGTCTATAAGAGATGCCGAAGTTAGACTTATTAATTCCAACGGTAATCAAGAAGGTATAGTTCCTATATCTAAAGCTCTCGCTATGGCAGAAGAAAGCAATTTGGATTTAGTAAAAATTGCGGATAAAGCGAATCCGCCTGTCTGTAAAATAATGGATTACGGCAAATATAAATTCGAAATTGCGAAAAAAGAAAAAGAAGCAAAAAAGAATCAGCGAGTAATAGATGTAAAGGAAGTACGCTTGTCTTTGCGGATAGCCGATAATGATTTTAATACTAAAGTAAATTACGCAAAAGGATTTGCGGAATCAGGTAATAAAATCAAAGTTTCCGTTCGCTTTAAAGGCCGCGAGAAAGATCACCCGGAAATAGGTTATGAACTTATGGAAAGATTCAAAGAAGCCTGCAAGTACTTTGCCGGTATAAATGGCTCCGTTAAGGTTGAAGGCCGTAGCTTGTCTATGATTTTGGACCCTCAGAAGAAAATTAATAATAATTCCCTAAAGAAAGGTAGTGAAGCGGGCGCGGAAGCATTAACTGCTCAGCCCTTAGATTATGTACAAAGTAAAAACTCATAGTGGAGCGAAAAAACGCTTTAAGATCACAAGTTCAGGCAAGGTTTTGAGAGCACACGCAAACAAAAGTCATATTCTTAACAAAAAAACAAGAAAGAGAAAAAGAAATTTAAGGACAATAGTTGTTGCGGATAAAACTAATTTCGCACAAGTAAAAGCTTTGGTACCTTATAAATAAAAAGAATCTTAAAATTAAATATGATAATATAAATTGGAGGTAAATATAATGGCACGTGTAAAGGGTGCAGTTGTCACTAGAAATAGAAGAAAAAAAGTGCTTAAATTAGCTAAAGGTTATTGGGGAGCAAAAAGTAAGCATTTTAAAATGGCTAAACAAGCCGTAATGAAATCAGGAAATTACGCATACATAGGCAGACGCCAAAAGAAGCGTGATTTCAGAAAATTGTGGATTACCAGAATCTCAGCTGCTTGTCGTATGAATGGAATTAATTATTCTTCTTTCATGAACGGTCTTAAAAAAGCAGGAATTTCCTTGAACAGAAAAATGCTTTCTGAAATTGCTATCGCTGATCCTGAAGGATTTTCAAAGCTTGTTGAACAAGCAAAGTAATATATGTTTATTAATTACGCCCGGATTTTTTGCCGGGCGTAAATTTTGCTATAACTAAATTTTATGTACTTTCACTTAATTAAATAATTTTATCTAAGTTTACTAAATTAAAAGGAGAAGTAACATTGAAACTTACAATCACAAGTAAAGATAATGCCCAAATAAAATATTTAAGAAAGCTTATTTCTTCTTCTAAATTTAGAAAAGAAGAGAAAAAATTCGTCATAGAAGGCTTGAGAATTTGCAATGAAGCTTTAAAAAACAATTTGAAAATAAAAAAAGTTTTTTATACTGAAAAATTCTACGAAAAAAACACCGACTTAATAAATCGAATTTCAAAAGTCGTTTCAGAAGTTATTTTAATAAGCGAAAGTATAGCAAAATCAATTTCAGATACAGAAAATCCACAGGGAATAATAGCTATTTGCGAGAATATAGATAATAGTTTTGATAATTTAAACTTGGAAAATATTCAAAAAACAGTCCTTTTGGAAAATATTCAAAATCCCTCTAATCTAGGAAGTATCATAAGAACCTGCGACGCTTTAAATATAAAAAATATATTTATTTTAGGAAATAGTTGTGACATTTACAACCCTAAAGTTTTACGAGGAAGCATGGGAGGATTTTTCAGAGTTTCATTTATTTTTGAAGAAAACTCTGAAAAATGCATAAAAAAGCTCCAAGAGTCAGGATTTAAAATTTATGCGACAGTTCCGGACAAAAATGCAAGTCATATTGGAAAAATTAATTTTACAGGCAAATGCGGGATCGTTTTTGGAAATGAAGGAAATGGCATGAGCAAAAGTAGCATAGAGGCTTGCAGTGACAAAATTACGATTCCCATGAACATTGATTCCGAATCATTAAATGTGTCGGTTGCTGCCGGAATAAGCATGTGGGAGATGTGCGGCAGAGGGAAGGAGTTATAAATGGATAATAAAGTATATTGGATATGGCTTCAACAGGCTCTTAAACAAGGAAGCAGCAAGGCTAAGATTATAAATCACTTCTACAAAAATATAAAAGATTTTTATGATGGAAAAGAAAGAGAATGGAGGCTTTGCGGCTGCTTTACAAACAAAGAAATCTCCGCTTTATGTTCATCATCTTTGGAAGAAGCCCAAAATACCATTAAACTATGCCGGAATTTAGGCTATAAAATAGTATGTATATGCGACGAAGAATATCCGAATTTACTAAGACATATAGATAATCCGCCGGCACTTTTATATGTTAAAGGGGATATATCATTTTTAAATTCAGTAAAATCTATTGGAATTGTAGGAACCAGAAAAGCCTCCGAATACGGTTTGGCTATGGCTCATGATTTGTCCCACGATTTAGCTCTTAATGATGTTGCGGTTATAAGCGGAGGAGCTTTAGGGATAGATTCTGCTGCTCATCAAGGAGCTCTGGATGCAGGCGGTAAAACTGTAGCTGTCCTTGGCTGCGGAATCAATTATCCATATCTTTTAGGTAATTTAAAATTAAGAAATGCAATTTCGAATAGCGGTGCTGTAATTTCTGAGTATCCACCAAATTTCCCTAGCAAGCCATTTACGTTCCCGATCAGAAATAGAATTATTTCTGGGATTTCTTCGGGGATAGTTGTTATAGAAGCCGGTAAAAAAAGTGGCTCTTTGATTACGGCAAATCTTGCAAATAATCAAAACAGAGATGTATTTGTGGTACCCGTAAATAAGGAAAGCAAAAATTCCGAAGGTTCATTTTCTTTAATTGAAGATGGCGCAATGGTAGTCGCGAATGTTCAAGACATTTTGAGTGAATATAACGAAAATAATTTCAATATTAAAAAGAAAAAGTCTGTACCGTCTGACAATAAATCAAAAGTACAAAAATCTAAACAAAGAAATATTTTGGATATTCCCGAAAAATACAGAAATATATATGAAATATTATTGAAAGGAAAAACTCATATAGATATTATAAGTGAAGTTACTGAAATCCCGGTGGATAAATTGCTCCTTTCTCTCACCGAAATGGAGCTTAGCGGATTGGTAAAAAGCGGTTCAGGAAAAATTTATGAAGTACTTTAAATCAATTTAGTATTTATTTATATTTAATTTGAGTATATAATTATTTCAAAAAATTAATTATGGATGGATAGGTTATGAAAAATTTAGTAATTGTAGAATCGCCTGCAAAGGCTAAAACTATAAAAAAATATCTTGGAAAGGGATACGACGTAATAGCGTCGATGGGTCACGTAAGAGATTTGCCCGAGAAAAGGCTTAGTGTGGATGTAAAAAAAGATTTTGCACCCAAATACGCAATAATTAAAGGTAAAGAAAAAATAGTTGAAGAATTAAAAGAAAAAGCTCAAAAATCAGATAATATTTTTTTGGCAACCGACCCTGATAGGGAAGGAGAAGCTATTTCTTGGCATTTAGCGTATATTTTGGGGCTTGATTTGGACGAGAAAAACAGAATCACATTCAACGAAATTACAAAAACAGGGGTAGAATCCGGTATAAATTCTCCGCGAGAAGTTGACATTGACCTTGTAAACGCGCAACAAGCCCGAAGAATACTTGATAGGCTTGTTGGATATAAATTAAGTCCATTTTTATCCCAAAAAATTCACAAAGGCCTTTCTGCGGGTCGAGTTCAATCCGTTGCACTTAGAATAATCGTTGACCGTGAGGAAGAAATAAGGAAATTTATTCCTAAAGAGTATTGGAGCCTTGATGCCAAATTTTTACCCAAGGGCTCTTCAAAGCAATTTGCGGCCTCATTTTACGGCAACGAAAATGGTAAAATAGAAATTAATAATCAAAAAGAATCCGAAGAGTTGCTCGCTGCTCTCGAAAATTCATCTTATGAAGTTAAAAAAGTTAAAAAAAGCAAACGAAGAAAATCTCCGGCACCACCTTTTATTACTTCAACTCTCCAGCAAGATGCTCTAAGAAAGTTGGGATTTGCTCCTAAAAAGACAATGAAAATAGCTCAGGAGCTTTATGAGGGTGTTGAAGTTCAAGAAATGGGCGCCGTCGGTCTTATAACCTACATGAGAACGGACTCGCTGAGAATTTCCGAAGATGCCATAAAAGCTTCAAGAGAGTATATAAATGAAAGATGGGGCAAAAAATATTTGCCTGAAAATCCTCGAAAATTTAAAACCAAAGCAAACGCTCAAGATGGCCACGAAGCAATTCGTCCCACAATGCCGCAAATGAATCCGGAAAAACTCGAAAATAGTTTAAGCAGAGACCAATACAGGCTATATAAATTAATTTGGGAAAGATTCACCGCCAGTCAGATGGCTATTTGCCTGCAAGATACAACTCAGGTAGATATAATCGCAATTACACCCTCTGAAAAAAGCGACAATTATATTTTTAAAGCTTCAGGCTATACAGTA
The DNA here is from genome assembly GCA_934725425.1 of uncultured Eubacteriales bacterium. Classification (GTDB taxonomy): domain Bacteria; phylum Bacillota; class Clostridia; order Oscillospirales; family Acutalibacteraceae; genus UMGS1491. The sequence continues at coordinate 97,797 of CAKVAX010000003.1, forward strand.
GCTTTTGACGGTTTCACAATACTTTATACGGAAAGCAAAGATACTGACCAAGAAAAAGCAAAAGCCTTGCCGGAGCTAACCGAAAAAATGCCGGTTAGGTTGAAATCGCTGGAGCCGAATCAACATTTTACCGAACCTCCTCCGAGATACACTCAAGCATCTTTGATTAAGGCTCTTGAAGAAGACGGCATAGGTAGACCGTCGACATATGCTTCGATAATATCCACCATTCTTTCCCGAGATTACGTCAAGCAGGAAAATAAATCTTTGAAGCCCACCGAACTTGGAGAAGTCGTCACTAAACTTATGAAAGAAAGATTTTCTAAAATAGTAAATCTTAAATTTACCGCACAGATGGAATCTGACTTGGATTCAATCGAAGAAGGCAAAAATGATTGGGTAGAAACTCTTAAGAATTTTTACGGTGATTTTTCTGCCACTCTTGATAAAGCTAAAAAAGATATGGAAGGCGTAAAAATCACGCTTGAAGAAGATAAAACAGATGAAATTTGTGATAAATGCGGTAAACCCATGGTGGTTAAATACGGTCGGTTCGGAAAATTTATTGCGTGTTCGGGTTACCCGGAATGTACTAATATCAAAAAAATCATGAACAAGATAGGTGTAAAGTGCCCAAAATGCGATGGCGACGTCATAAAGCGCACCACCAAGAGAAAAAGAATCTTTTATGGCTGCAGTAAATATCCTGAATGCGATTTTGTATCCTGGGATGAACCGCTAAATGAAAAATGTCCTAAATGTGGCGAGGTGCTTTTCAAAAAGAATACCAAAAATCCAAAAATTTATTGTGCCAACAAAGAATGTGGGTATGAGAAGGCGGGCGACAATGAAAAGGAAAGTTAATGTTATAGGCGCGGGCTTGGCAGGATGTGAGGCAGCGTGGCAGCTCGCTTCTAGAGGTATAGAAGTTAATCTTTTTGATATGAAACCGAATAAATTTTCGCCGGCTCATAAGAACGAAAATTTGTGCGAACTGGTTTGTTCCAATTCCTTTAAAGCGGATAGAATTGACAGCGCTGCAGGACTTTTAAAAGAAGAATTAAGAATTTTAAATTCGCTTATAATTAAGTGTGCGGATAATTGTCGTGTCCCTGCCGGAGGAGCTTTGGCTGTAGACAGAGATAAATTTTCTTCAATGGTTACAGAAAAAATTAAAAATCATCCTCTCATTAATTACATTTCTGAGGAAGTAGAAAATTTTTCAGAAGAAGACATAACGATTATTGCCACGGGACCTTTAACTTCAGAAAAACTATCAAAAACTATATCTAAAATATGTGGTAATGCACTTAGTTTTTTTGATGCAGCTGCCCCCATAATTACATTTGAAAGCATTGATATGAGCAAAGCTTATTTCAAATCTCGATACGACAAGGGCAACGGTGATGATTATTTAAACTGTCCTCTCAGCAAAGATGAGTATATGAATTTTTACAGGGAACTTATTTCTGCCGAACGTGCGCCCCTGCATGATGTAGATGTACAAAATCCGAAAGTATACGAAGGTTGCATGCCCGTTGAAATTATGGCGCAAAGGGGTGAGGATACATTAAGATTCGGACCTATGAAGCCTGTTGGACTTCGTAATCCGGAAACCGGAGAAAGCCCTTACGCTGTAGTTCAGCTCAGAAAAGAAAACAAAGAAGGAACCCTCTATAACATGGTCGGATTCCAAACAAACCTTAAATTTCCTGAGCAAAGAAGAGTTTTTGGAATGATACCCGCCTTAAAAAATGCCGAATTCGTAAGGTACGGAGTAATGCATCGCAATACATTTATTAATTCTCCCAAACTTTTAAACAGCAGTTTTAATATGAAAGAGATTCCCAATTTATTTTTTGCCGGACAAATTACAGGCGTGGAAGGATATATGGAATCGGTTTCGTCGGGATTAATAGCAGGAATAAATGCAGCAAGAAAATTTGGGGGAGAACAGTTGATTTCGCTGCCTGATTTTACTATGATTGGAGCTTTGGAAAAATATATAAGCAATGATGAGACTGTGGATTTTCAGCCTATGGGAGCCAATTTTGGCATATTACCGCCATTGACTGAAAAGATTAAAGACAAAAAACTGAGATATGCAAAACTATCTGAAAGAGCTTTGGAATATATAAAAAATTTGAAAATTTAAATTTTTTCAAGGAGGAATTTGGTATGAAAATAATAGTAGATGCTTTTGGTGGAGATAACGCTCCTTTGGAGGTAATAAAAGGGAGCCGCATGGCGGTAGATGAACTGGGCTACGAAATCGTACTGGTCGGAAATGAAAAAATAATAAAGGACGAGGCTGAAAAAAATAACATATCACTTAGCGGAATTACAATAGTTCATGCTCCTGATGTAATTTCAATGGACGATGAACCGATGGATGTCATGAAATCAAAAAGCAATTCTTCAATGTCTAAAGGCTTGCAGCTGTTGGCTCTGGGAGAGGGAGATGCATTCGTTTCTGGCGGAAATAGCGGAGCTCTTGCAGTGGGCGCAACTCTTAAAGTTAAAAGGATAAAAGGAATAAAAAGATGCGCATTCGCACCGGTTATTCCTAAGGACAAAGGCTTTTTTATGCTCATTGACAGTGGCGCGAACGTAGAGTGCCGTCCTGAAATGTTAAGACAATTTGCTGTTATGGGGTATATATACATGAAAAATGTCATGGTTGTTGAAAATCCCAGAGTTGGTCTTGCTAATGTAGGTACCGAAAAAACTAAGGGCGATGAACTTAGATATGAAACTTTCAATCTTCTTCAAGAAACCAAAAATATTAATTTTATAGGTAATATCGAAGCTCGCGATATACCTCGAGATATAGCGGATGTAGTAGTTGCTGACGGATTTACCGGAAATATAATACTTAAACTTTATGAAGGAATGGCCAGATCTGTTTTTGGAAAAATTAAGGACATTTTCAAACAAAATTTCAAAGGCAAGTTAGCAGCGTCTCTTATCATGCCGGAACTTAAAGAGTTGAAAAAAAGTATGGACTATAGCGAGCACGGCGGAGCACCTCTTATGGGTATTTCAAAACCTGTGTTTAAAGCTCACGGAAGTTCTGACGCCAAAACATTCAAAAACGCAATACGTCTTGCGGGCGAATATGTAAAGAGAAATGTGGTTGAGCTTATTTCCAAATCTCTTGAAGAGTATAATTCTTCTGAATCTGAAAAATAATTTAATTTTTAAAGTGAGGTGAGTTTGTTATGACAGAACTTGAAAATAAAATAGGATATAAATTTAGCAATCAAAAACTCCTAAAAATAGCGTTAACTCATTCCTCTTACGCGAATGAATCCGGGGGCAGATTTGAAAGTTACGAAAGGCTGGAATTTTTGGGTGATTCTATTTTAGGGATGGTTACTTCTGACTATATTTTTAAAAATTATCCCAAGTACCCCGAAGGAGATCTCACAAAATTAAGATCCTCTTTGGTTTGCGAAAAGCAGCTTTGTATATTTTCTAAAGAATTAAATATTTCAAAATTTATCAAATTGAGCAAAGGCGAACACCATTGTGGAGGTCAAAACAGGCCATCTATTTTGGCAGACATATTCGAAGCCATTTGTGCGGCAATATATTTGGATGGCGGTTTGGCGGCGGCTTCTGAATTCATTTTGAGATTTATAATTCCGGCTTTAAAGCATCCCATGATTCCAGATATTCATGATTACAAAACCGACTTACAAGAAATAGTTCAACGTAATCCCGAAGAAACGATTGAATACGTCCTTGTTAAAGAATCGGGTCCTGACCATAATAAAAGATTTACAGTAGAAGCTAAAATAAATAATAATACTGTAGGCAGAGGAACAGGCAGGAGCAAAAAAGAAGCCGAACAACACGCCGCCCGTGAAACTTTATCCCTCATGGGATACTAATTTGTGGGAGGATTATATGTCGTTTTTTAAAAAGTTAAAAGAAGGATTAACCAAAACACGTAATAATATTTCAGCAAAAATAGAATCCGTTATCAATTCTTTTACACGAATAGATGAAGAATTTTTTGAAACGCTTGAAGAAATTTTAATTTCCGGAGATATAGGTATAGAAACATCTCAAAAACTTTGTGACGATTTGAGGCAAGAAGTTAAAAAGCACGGAGTGACAGACCCCTTTGAAATAAGAAAATTGCTGAAAAACATAATGATAGAATCTCTTGCCGGTGAAAATGAGCTCTTAATTTCGTCCAAACCGTCAATAATTTTGGTTTTAGGTGTGAATGGAGTTGGCAAAACCACTACAATAGGGAAACTTGCGTATAGACTAAAAAATGACGGAAAGAAAGTTCTTTTGGCTGCTGCTGATACTTTTAGAGCTGCCGCCGCGGAACAGCTGGATATTTGGGCAAAAAGAGCCAATTGTCCGATAGTTAAACAGCCTGAAGGCTCCGACCCTGCCGCAGTGGTTTTTGACGCTATATCCTCTGCAAAATCAAAAAATATAGATGTGGTTATATGTGATACCGCAGGAAGGCTTCACAATAAGAAAAATTTAATGGGAGAACTTGAAAAAATAAACAGAATAATTTTAAGAGAATTGCCTGATTCCTCAAAGGAAATATTGCTTGTTCTGGATGCTTCCACCGGACAAAATGGTATCAATCAAGCTGTTGAATTCGGGAAATCTCTTGATATTACGGGAATAATTTTGACTAAACTTGACGGAACTGCCAGAGGCGGAATAATTCTTTCTATAAAGAAAAAACTCGGTGTTCCCGTGAAATTTATAGGAGTCGGCGAAGGAATCGAAGATTTGCGGCCGTTTAATGCCGAAGAATTTGTTAATGCAATTTTTGAAAGCGAGGAATCTGATAACTAATGCAAAGTTACGAATACTATAAAAATGAACTTGAAAAAATTCTTTCACCGAAGAGATTTAATCACTCCGTAAATGTTTCGTTAATGGCTGAAAAATTAGCGAAAAATTATGGAGTTGATTCGGAAAAAGCCAAATTGGCGGGACTTTTGCACGATATATGCAAAGAAAAACCTGATGAGGAAAATATTGAACTATCGAAAAAGAACGGATATTTTGCTTATTCGGATAAAATTAACTCCATTAAAATTTTACACGGTCCTGCAGCGTCATTTTTTCTAAAAGAAAAGTACGGTATAACCGATAACGAAATATTAAATGCGGTAAAATATCATACCACGGGCAGAAAAAACATGACTTTGTTTGAAAAAATAATATTCACGGCTGATTATGTTTCTTCGGAGAGAGATTGGCCTGATGTGGAAGAAGTCCGTAATGTGGCATTTAAAAATATTGACGAAGCGGTACTTATAAAATGTGTTTGTGCAATCAAAAAATGTATAAATAATTCTCAGAGTATAGATATTAATACAGCGGAACTTTATAATGAATTAATTACGAGGATGGGTTAAATGAATTCACAAGAACTTGCAAACAAAATAAAAGAAATACTTGACGACAAAAAAGGAATAGATATCGAGATAATACATGTAGGAGAAAAAACAACTCTTACAGAGTATTTTGTAATTGTTACAGGTACAAGCAGTACGCATGTAAAAGCTTTGGCAGGAGAAGTGGAAGCCAAATTGTCGGAAGAAGGAATGGTTCCTTTGAATTTTGAAAGAAAGATGTCCGATTCATGGATAGCTCTCGATTATAAAGATGTAATAGTGCATGTATTTTCCCAAGAAGCGAGAGAGCTTTATGATTTGGAAAAACTCTGGAAATAAAATTAAGTGAATGAAGTGATAAATCATGAAAAAAATTTTTGAAAAATATACTCCTGAAAATATAGAAAAAAAATGGCAAAAAATTTGGGAAGAAAAGTCTGCTTTTCACGCAAAAAACGAATATAATAAACCTAAATTTTATGCTCTCGTGGAATTTCCTTATCCTTCGGGACAAGGTTTGCACGTCGGTCATCCCAGAAGTTATACGGCGCTTGATATAGTCGCACGAAAAAAAAGAATGCAAGGCTACAATGTTCTTTATCCGATGGGGTGGGATGCTTTCGGGCTTCCGACTGAAAATTACGCCATAAAGAACAAGATTCATCCGAGAATCGTAACAGAAAAAAATATATCAAGATTCAAAAGTCAGCTACAAGCTTTAGGGCTTTCTTTTGACTGGAGTAGAGAGATAGATACCACCGACCCTTCTTATTACAAGTGGACTCAGTGGATATTTTTGCAGATGTTTAAAAAGGGTTTAGCATATAAGAGTGAAGCAACTGTAAACTGGTGTACATCGTGTAAGTGCGTTTTAGCCAACGAAGAAGTTGTAAACGGAGTTTGTGAGCGATGCGGAAGCGAAGTCATACATAAAGTTAAATCTCAATGGATGCTCAAAATCACAGAATATGCACAAAGACTCATAGACGATTTGGAGCTTGTAGATTACCCCGAAAGAGTAAAAGCTCAGCAAATTAATTGGATAGGACGTTCAACAGGTGCGGAAATTGATTTTTCAACCAGTGTAGGTAAAAATCTTAAGGTATATACTACTCGTCCCGATACGATTTTTGGCGTTACATATATGGTCATTTCGCCTGAACATCCCATTATAGAAGAATTTAAAAATGAGATTGAAAACATAACCGAAATCGAAAATTACAGACAAGAAGCGAGTAAAAAATCTGATTTTCAAAGAACTGAACTCAATAAAGATAAAACAGGCGTGAAAATAGAGGGAATAACCGCCAAGAACCCTGTAAGCGGAAAAGAAATACCTATTTTCGTATCCGATTATGTTTTGATGAGCTATGCTCAAGGAGCGATAATGGCGGTTCCTGCGCACGATGAGAGAGATAAAGCGTTTGCCAATAAATATAATCTCCCGATTTTAGAAGTAATCGACGGAAACGGGAAAGTTATTAATTCAGAATTTTTAAACGGCAAAGATTCAAAAGAAGCCAAATCTGAAATTATTTCTTATCTTGAAAAAAATGGTATAGGAAAAGCCAAAGTTAATTATAAACTTCGTGACTGGGTATTTTCTCGCCAGCGCTACTGGGGAGAACCGATTCCGATAATTCACTGCGAAAAGTGCGGATATGTTCCTGTTCCCGAATCGGAATTGCCTCTTAATTTGCCTGATATAGAAGATTTTGAGTCTCTCGAAGGCGGCGAATCTCCGCTGGATAATATTTCTTCGTGGGTAAATACTACCTGTCCGCATTGCGGAGGAAAAGCCAAACGTGAAACTGATACAATGCCGCAATGGGCGGGCTCTTCATGGTATTTTCTTCGTTATCTTGATCCGCATAATAATAAAAATCTTGCTGATCCGGATGCTATTAGATATTGGATGCCTGTGGATTGGTACAACGGGGGAATGGAGCATACTACTCTCCACCTGCTTTACAGTCGTTTCTGGTACAAATTTTTGTATGATATAGGGATCGCACCCGGTCCTGAACCATATAAAAAACGAACCAGTCACGGAATGATTCTCGGAGAAAATAATGAAAAAATGAGTAAATCCAGAGGTAATGTTGTTAACCCCGATGATATCGTTAAAGAATTCGGGGCAGATACTTTGCGTATTTATGAAATGTTTATTGGCGATTTTGAGAAACCGGCTCCGTGGAATACAGCCGGAATCAAAGGTAGCCGCAGATTTATAGAAAGATACTGGGGTTTAAGAGAAATTCTTGATGATAATAAAGGTGCAGTAAGTTCAAAATTGGAAACCGCTTTTCATAAAACAATTAAAAAAGTCCAAGAAGATATCGACAATCTAAAATTCAATACGGCTGTTGCAGCTCTTATGGGGCTTATAAACAACATATACGACGAAGGATTTATAACATCGGAATATTTGAGAATTTTTACACTTCTTTTAAATCCTTTTGCTCCGCACGTCACGGAAGAAGTGTGGTCGGAGTGCAAATTGGGAGAAGGCTTTGCATCGCTTGCTTTATGGCCGCAGTATGACGAAAAAAAATGCATTGAAAATGAAGTTCCTGTAGTTCTTCAAGTCAACGGAAAAATGAGAGGCAAGGTACTTGCTCCGATTGGAATTTCTCAGGATGAAATTTTGGAATCAGCGAAAAAAGAAGAAAGTTTTAACAGGGCTATCGAAGGAAAAAATATCGTAAAAGTGATATATGTTCCCGGAAGAATATTAAATGTCGTAGCCAAATAAATAATAAAACTTGTATTGTTTTGCATAAATTTTATAAAACATTCAATATTGGAGGGATTTAATGGAAAACAGTAACACAGTAAAAATGATAGACGAACTTGTGATTAAAGCAAGAGATGCTTTAACGCAGTACATGAAAATGAGCCAGACGGATATTGATAAAATCGTAGAAGCAATGGCTCTTGCAGCTGTTGAAAATCATGTTTTGTTTTCTGAAAAAGCTGCCTTGGAAACCGGACGTGGAATAGTTGAAGATAAAATAATAAAAAACATGTTTGCGTCGGAATACATTTACAATTCGATAAAAAATCAAAAGACTGTTGGAATAATAGATAAAAACGATGAGGAAAATTATGTAAAAATTGCAGAACCGCTCGGAGTCGTTGCGGGAGTTACTCCTGTTACAAATCCTACTTCTACGGTTGTATTTAAATCGCTTATATGTGCAAAAACAAGAAATCCGATAATATTTGGTTTTCATCCCGGAGCTCAAAAGTGTTGCACATTTGCGGCGGAAATTTTAAGAGATGCTGCGATAAAAGCAGGCGCTCCGGAAAACTGTATTCAGTGGATAGAATATCCGTCAATTGAAGCGACTTCTACACTTATGAATCATTCCGGTATTGACGTTGTGCTTGCGACGGGTGGTTCGGGAATGGTTAAATCGGCCTATTCAACGGGAAAACCGGCTTTGGGAGTAGGTCCGGGAAACGTACCGTGTTATATTGAAAAAAGTGCAAAATTGGAAAGAGCATGTAATGATTTAATTCTTTCCAAAACTTTTGATAACGGAATGATTTGTGCTTCGGAACAATCTGTTGTCGTCGATGAAGATATAGCTTCAGAATTCGAAAATATAATGACTAAAAACGGTTGCGTATTTTTAAGTGAAGAAGATACCGAAAAACTTACCTCTTATATGATAAATCCCGAAAAAGGGACGCTAAACGGAGCTGTTGCAGGAAAAAGTGCCGCTGCAATAGCTGAATCTTCAGGTATAAATGTTCCGGAAAACACTAAAATTCTTATAGTCAGACTTAAAGGTGTGGGAAAAGATTATCCATTATCCCTAGAAAAGTTGTCACCGGTACTTTCGTACTACACTGTTAAAGATTCTTCACAGGGACTTGAAAGATGTAAAGAAGTTTTGAAATTTAACGGCGAGGGACATACTGCGGTAATTCATTCGCAAAATGAGCAAATAATTGAAAAATTCGGAGAAATTATGGATGCCGGAAGAATTATAGTAAATTCCCCGTCTTCTCAGGGTGCAATCGGAGACATATATAACTGCGCAACACCATCGCTTACTCTCGGATGCGGTTCAAAAGGAAAAAATTCCACAACCGATAATGTTTCTGTTAATAATCTTTTAAACATAAAAAGAATATTCAAAAGAAGGGTTAATATGCAGTGGTTTAAAGTTCCGGCGAAAATATATTTTGAAAAAGGTTCGATTTCGTATCTTGAAGATATGCCGAACATCAGTCGCGTATTTATAGTTACCGATGAAACAATGGTTAAGCTCGGAAACGTTCAGAAAATAATGTATCATTTGAACAAGAGAAATGATAATTGTCAAATTGAAGTATTTTCAAGCGTAAGCCCCGATCCCGATGTTGAGACTGTTTGGAGCGGACTTGAGGTTATGAAGCGATTCTCTCCCGATGCGATAATTGCTTTAGGAGGAGGTTCTCCGATAGATGCAGCAAAAGCCATGTGGATGTTTTATGAATATCCCGAACTCGATTTTGAGGGATTAAAGCTCAAATTTATGGATATAAGAAAGAGAGCTTTCAGGTATCCTAACTCCCATAAAATACCGTTGATTGCGGTTCCCACTACTTCGGGAACAGGTTCGGAAGTAACGTCATTTGCGGTTATTACGGATAAAAAAGAAAACATAAAATATCCTCTTGCTGATTATTTTCTGACTCCCAGCGTTGCCATAATCGACCCTGATTTTGTATCTTCTCTTCCTAAATCTCCCACAGCCGATACCGGTATGGATGTACTTACTCATGCGATTGAAGCGTATGTTTCCACCATGGCAAGTGACTATACCGATGCTCTTGCGGAAAAATCAATAAAATTGGTTTTTAAATACCTAAAGAGAGCCTATGAAGACGGAAATAACGACCCTGAAGCTCGTGAAAAAATGCACAATGCCTCTTGTATTGCGGGAATGGCGTTTACAAATGCATTTCTGGGATTAAATCATTCTATGGCTCATAAGCTCGGCGGTGAGTTTCATGTTCCTCATGGAAGAGCCAATGCGATTTTGTTGCCGTATGTGATAAAATACAATGCATCACTTCCGTCAAAGTTTGCTGCGTTCCCCAAATATGAAAGCTACAAAGCAGATAAAAGGTATGCCGAGATTGCAGAAATGATAGGTGTTCCGGGAAAGGATACCGTGCAAAGCGTTGATAACCTGATAGAAGCAATTGAAAAGATGAACAAATCTCTTAATATACCGCTCAGCCTTAAGGAATACGGTATTTCTGAGGAAGAATTTTTAAATAAAGTTGATATGCTTTCCAAACTTGCTCACGAAGATCAGTGTACCGGTACGAATCCGAGATATCCTCTTATAAGTGAGATAAAAGATATCTATTTGAAGTGCTATTACGGAGAATAAAATCAATCCACTACAGATACAATTTTGTAGTGGATTTTTTTACAGAGAATTTTTTCTAAACTCCAGATAGTTTTCAAGTATAATCGATGCGCTCAAAGTATCAATTATATTTTTCCTTTTTTTGCCACGAGTATTTGTATGGTTAAGATAATTATGAGCAGCGATGGTGGTTCTTCGCTCGTCCCAGAGATTTATGGGAATATTTATTTTTTCTCTGAGAATCTCGGCGAATTTTTGAGCTCTTTCTGCGCTTTCGCCCAAACTCCCGTCCATATTTTTAGGCAACCCTATGACCGCCATTTCGACTTTATAAGAGGTTAAATTTTCTATTATTTTCATAATTAATTTTTCGTCGTCTTTTTCTTGAATAGTTCCGATTGGAGACGCTAAAATTTCGTTTTTGTCGCAGACCGCCAGACCGGTACGTGCTTTTCCTAAATCAATGGCCATTATAATCATATAAAATGCTCCTTAAAAAAATAATTGTAAAAATATAAAAATAGGTATTGACAAAACATAAAAAAGATGATAAAGTTTAATTAGTTAGCACTCCAAGCGATTGAGTGCTAATGATCGAAAAGAGAGGTGAATAAAACTGGAACCGAAAGACCGAAAGCTTAAAATACTGTCTTCTATAATCGATAGATACGTTGTAAACGGCGATCCTGTGGGTTCAAAAGCTTTGTGCGAGGATCTTGAGTACGAATTTTCGTCTGCTACAATCCGAAGTGACATGGCTAGGCTGGTTGACCTTGGTTATTTATTACAGCCTCATGTGTCATCCGGGAGAGTACCTTCAGATCAAGGCTACAGATTATACATTAACAAATTAATGCCGAAAAAGCCACTATCTTTAGAAGAAAAAATTTTTATAAACGGAATTTTAAGTGTTTCGGCGACTGACCCCGAAAAGCTTTTAACGGGCGCAGCAAAGGTTCTTTCGGAGATAACAAATTTTACCGCTATTGTTACCGCTCCTCCGAGTTCAGAGTCAACAGTCAGAGATATAACTTTTGTAAAAATTGGTAGAATGACCGCTATGATGGTGCTCATGACTTCTGATGGAATGGTAAAAAACAAAATTTTTAGGTGCGATTACGAACTTAATGATGAAATCCTTTACATGTTTAGCGGTATACTAAATGGTAAATTTCGAGGCGAGAAGCTGAAAGATATAACCCCGGAATTTGTTGATATTTTAGTTGGCGAAGATAGAGAGTTGGCGCTTTTGTTATTGCCGGTTATTGATGTTTTGATGGACGCTGCAAAAGAAGCTTGCGAAGTTGAAGTAAAAATTTACGGTCAAAAGAATTTGCTTTCTATCCCCGGAATCACCACCGAAATGGTGATAAACATCTTTAATTTTCTTGAAAACAAAGAAAAAGTTTTAAGACTTCTTGATTTGGGAGAATACGGTGTGAAATTTACCGTGGGTGACGAAAATAAATATATGGAACTTAAAGACGCAAGCGTGGTTTCGTTTCATTATGGAATAGGCGGAAAAATCGGCACCATCGGAATAATCGGTCCGACTCGCATGAATTACGGAAAAGTTTATTCTCAACTGGAATATGTTGCTTCTCTCATAGGAGTTTTGTTAGGGAGAATTCTTGAAAATTAGCGGTTTGATTTTTGAAAGGGGAATTTTACATTAATGAGCGATAATAAAGAAAAAGAAGAGATGACAGAAAACGAAATTAAGGACGATGAAGCATTAGAAAAAGATTCTGAAGCCGAAAAAATAAAAAAAGACCTTGAAAATACAAAAAATCTATTGTTAAGGACAGCTGCAGAATATGATAATTTCAGAAAGCGTTCAGAACGAGAAAAAGATGCTATATATTCCAATGCCGTTTCATCAGCTGTAAAAAATATTTTGCCATTGGCTGATAGTTTAGATGCAGCAGTTAAAGCGGCTGAAAGTGAAAGTGAAGAATACAGAAAGGGAATTGAACTCTTGTCAAATCAAATGCAAAAAGCTCTTAATAATCTGGAGGTCGAGGCTTTTGGAAACATAGGTGACGACTTTGATCCCAATCTTCATCACGCAATTTCTCATTCTGAAAGTGATGAAGAAAAACAAAATTTCGTATCTCTTGTTTTTCAAAAAGGATATAAAATCGGTGACAAAATAATAAGACCCGCAATGGTTCAGGTCACCAATTAATTAAAAAAATAAAAATAATAATAAATTACTTAGGAGGAAAAATATTATGTCAAAAATTATAGGTATCGATTTAGGAACAACCAATTCATGCGTAGCAGTTATAGAAGGAGGAGAGCCAAAGGTTATTGCTAACGCCGAAGGCGCAAGAACAACTCCGTCAGTTGTTGCTTTTTCTAAGACAGGGGAAAGAATGGTAGGTCAAGTTGCAAAACGTCAAGCAATTACAAATCCTGACAGAACCGTTATTTCCATAAAAAGAGAAATGGGAACTGATTACAAAGTTAATATTGACGGAAAATCTTACACCCCCCAAGAAATTTCGGCTATGGTACTTCAAAAACTCAAAAGTGATGCGGAAAGCTACCTAGGAGAAAAAGTTACCGAAGCTGTTATTACAGTACCTGCATACTTCACAGATTCACAACGTCAAGCAACCAAAGACGCAGGAAAAATCGCAGGTCTGGAGGTTAAACGTATAATTAACGAACCTACAGCAGCAGCACTTTCTTACGGAATAGACAAAGAAAACGACCAAAAAGTTTTGGTTTACGATTTAGGCGGCGGTACATTCGACGTTTCTATAATTGAAATGGGCGACGGCGTTCAAGAAGTTTTGGCTACCGCAGGAAACAACCGCTTAGGCGGAGATGACTTTGACCAAAGAATAGTAGATTGGATGATTTCTTCATTTAAAGCTGAAACCGGAGTGGATTTAAGCTCTGATAAAATGGCTATGCAACGCTTAAAAGAAGCTGCAGAGAAGTCAAAAATCGAACTTTCCGGCATGACTTCTTCTTCAATAAACCTCCCGTTCATAACCGCAGACGCAACCGGTCCTAAGCATTTGGATTTGACTTTGACAAGAGCTAAATTTGATGAACTCACAAGCGACCTTGTAGAAAAAACAATGGGTCCTGTACGTCAAGCTCTTAAAGATTCAGGATTGGAAATCTCTGCTATTGACAAAGTATTAATGGTTGGCGGTTCTTCCAGAATTCCGGCTGTTCAAGAAGCTGTTAAAAAATTAATCGGAAAAGAACCTTTCAAAGGAATAAATCCTGACGAATGCGTTGCTATAGGTGCAGCTATTCAAGGCGGTGTTCTTGGCGGAGATGTAAAAGGATTACTTCTCCTTGATGTAACTCCTCTTTCACTCGGACTCGAAACCATGGGCGGAGTAATGACCAAAATTATAGAAAGAAATACAACCATTCCTACAAAGAAAAGTCAAGTATTCTCAACTGCAGCCGACGGTCAAACTCAAGTAGAAGTCAATGTTCTTCAAGGTGAACGTGAATTTGCAAGAGATAACAAGCAACTTGGATTGTTCCGTTTAGACGGAATAGCTCCTGCTCCAAGAGGAATTCCTCAAATAGAAGTAACATTTGATATCGATGCCAACGGAATAGTAAACGTAACCGCAAAAGACCTTGGCACAAACAAAGAACAACATATTACAATAAGTTCAAGCAGCAACATGAGCAAAGAAGACATCGAAAGAGCTGTTCAAGACGCTGAAAAATATGCTGCCGAAGATAAAAAACGCAGAGAAGAAGTTGACGGAAAGAACGAAGCTGAAAATCTTTGCTACGCTGCTGAAAAGCTCCTGAAAGATGCCGGAGATAAATTAGAAAGCTCAGACAAAGAAAGCCTAAGCTCAAAAATAAATTCCTTACGTGAAAAGCTTAAAGGCTCAAACCTTGATGAAATAAAAGCCGAGAAAGAAGAACTGCAAAAATCTATGTATGAACTTTCTACAAAGCTTTATCAACAAGCTGCTCCTCAAGGGGCTCCTCAACAGGGCGCAGCAGATAATAATCAAGGAAGTGAAAATGTCTATAACGCAGACTACAAAGAAGTAGACCCTGAAAATAAATAATTTATGCTATAAACTACCCTCTGCCTTTTGGTGGCGGAGGGTAATTACTTAAAGAGGTGAAAAAAATTTGTCTGAAAAGCGAGATTATTACGAAGTATTAGGAATAAATAAAAGTGCTTCTGATGATGAAATAAAAAAAGCGTATCGAAAACTTGCAAAAAAATATCATCCTGATCTCAATCCCGGAAATAAAGAAGCTGAACAAAATTTTAAAGAAATCAACGAAGCTTATGATGTTCTTTCCGATAAAAGTAAAAAAGCAAGATACGACCAATTCGGTCACGCCGGTACAGACCCCGGATACGGTGGGGGCGGATACTCGGGAGGATATAGCTATTATGGCGGCAGTCCATTTGGTGACGACATAGACTTAGGGGACATATTCAGCAGCTTTTTTGGAGGATTTGGCGGAGGAAGGACCAGACAAAGTTCTAATTCTCCTCGCCGTGGAAGCGATGTGGAATGTGAACTTAAGATTACATTTTTGGAAGCTGCTAAAGGTTGCACTAAAAAGATATCTTACTATGTTGTGGATAATTGCAAAGATTGCGGAGGAAGCGGCGCAAAAAAAGGAACTTCACTTAAAACTTGTGATGCGTGCAGAGGCTCAGGCCACGTAGTTATAAATCAGAGAACTCCTTTTGGAGTTATGCAAACTACTCGCGGATGTGATAAGTGTGGCGGTAGCGGAAAAATAATAGAATCGCCGTGCCCTTCTTGCTCAGGAAAAGGCAAAATGCGCGTAAAAAAAGAAATTGAAGTTAAAGTCCCTGCCGGGATAAGCAGCAAACAAATTCTTAATGTGTCAGGAAAAGGAAATGCAGGTAAAAACGGCGGTGAATCCGGAGATTTGCAACTGTATATTACCGTTATGCCACACCCTATTTTTGAAAGAAAAGATTACGACATATGGTGCGATGTTCCGGTTACTTATGCTCAAGCAGCATTAGGCGCAGATATAACTGTTCCTACACTTGATGGCAAAGCAACATATCATGTACATGAAGGAGCTCAAAACGGTGATGTTTTCAAGCTCAAGGGAAAAGGTATCACCAAACTTCACGGCAGAGGAGTAGGCGATGAATTCGTAAAAATTCATATAGAAGTTCCAAGAAATTTAACTCAAAATCAACGAGATATGCTCGTGGAATTTGAGAGCACTTTGACAGAAAAAAACTATCAAAAAAGAAAGACGTTTTTTGATAGAATAAAAGATTTATTTTAGTCGTTTTTATATTTGAAAATTCATTTTATTTATAAATTTTTCGACTTGTTCCGTAGATATATTTTCAGGTATTGGCAGTTCTATGTCAGTGCCTCCGGAAATTGTTTTTAAATCGCTTTCACTTAAAGAAACTGATTCCTCTAATTTAGTTTGAATGGAGTTTATTAATTTTTTCAACTCATCTTCCTTTAAGATTACTCCATTTTCTTCAAAAAGAGATTGAAGCTCCTTTGGAGTGGCGGTTGTAAATATTTTTTCAACAAATTCTTCATCTTTCAGTAGTTCTGCTACTTTCTTTATGTCCATAGACACACTCCCTTTTGTAAAATATTATTTATTATATCCAAATATAAAACAGAATTCAATAGTTTGTATTTAAATTAACCATATTACAAAAAATAAAATTCAAGTCAATAAGTTTTATTTTAGCTCATTTTTAAAATAATTTTATCGGACAATAAATAATCCTGTTGACTACTTCGTATAATATAATTAAAATGGTATTTGTAAAACTTTTACGATATTTTTACAGGAGGAACTTAATGGAAGAAAATTTGCCTACTGATATTGTCACGCTGGTCGATGACGATGGTGTAGAAAGAGAGTTTGAAGTTTTAGATTGTATTATTATAGAAGATTCTAACAGAAAATTTTATGCTCTTATGCCTAACTTCGAGCTTGAGGATATAGATTCAAGTGATGAAGAAGAAATATATTTTATATTTGAAATGGTTGAAAAAGATGGTAAGGAAGAGCTTGTGGAAGTTGAAGATGAGGATTTGCTTGATGAGATTTCCGAACAATTTGAAGAAAGACTTAAAGACCGTTAATTTGTATTTTTAAAGATAGTTTCTGCTTAAGACGCGGACTGTAGCCGTATAACCCTACAAGATATAATAGGGAGCTCGGCTCCTGTATTCGATTGCAGACCTCTTGGCTCTTGCCAAACGAAGGGAGCGTGAAGATATGGGGAGAGCACCCACCTGCTTATGTAATTTGCAGGTTATCTAGGCTACGATACGCTTAAGCGGATTTTTATTAGAAAATATTTTGTTAAGAAAAAATTAAAATTATATTTTTATGATGCCTATAAGGACAAGTTGTATAAAAATGGCGTTTATGATATAGTATATTATGGCGCAGAAACATTATATATTTAAAATTTATGGAGGAAGTAGTATTGTACCCTTTAGTTTTGGACGTAAGTGTTGTAGCGATTTTGATAGTATTTGCTTTTGTGGGTTACAAAAGTGGAATATTTAAATCATTTTTATCGTTTATAAGCACAATGTTTTCAGGAATATTTTCGATTTATATTGCAAATATTTTGTCCAAAATCATATATACTGACATGATAAGCCCTCAGATACAGTCAAAAATAGAATTATCTCCCATTAGAAATTTTTCTTCGGCTGATCAAATACTTGGTTTATTTTCTCCATGCTTTGTAAAATTTTTGAATGAATTGAGAATAACACCTAAGGAAATTAACCATATTATAGTTAATGGTAATTTAGATTCAATTCCTTCCAAGATTTCAGAACTGCTTTATCCTCTAATTACTAATGTTTTAAAATCGATATTGGCTCCGGTGATATTCATTTTGCTTTTAGTGTTCGTGAATGCTTTCCTGAAGTGCATTTCAATGCTTTTTCGTATAAATTTTCTAAAATCAACCAATAGTTTGGTCGGAATGATTTTCGGACTTCTGAAAGGATACATCGTAGTCACAATTTTAATTTGCTGTTTGAAAATATTTGTTTCTGTTGATAATAATTTTTCCGAAGTGTTTTCTCCGGATAATATTTCCTCAACGGTAATTTTTAAAGAAATTTATAATAATAATTTCGTCTATAACTTTTATAAAAAAATTTAATTTATTTGTGAGCGGAGCGCTGTAAGAAGTGAAAAGTTTAATATACATAAGAAAAAATTTGAACATTCCCAATGTGCTTTCAATTATAAGAATTATATTTATAATACCTTTTGTTTTTGCGGTTATTGATGATGATTACACAACTGCGGGAATTATTTTAATAATTTCAGGAATAAGCGATTTTTTAGATGGGTATATTGCGCGCAAATATAATCAAATAACCCGATTTGGAAAAATGCTTGATCCTACCGCGGATAAACTCACTTTAATGGCTGTAATGGTTTGCGTAGGCATAAAATTTAATAAAATTTTTCCCTTTATGATAATACTTATTACTAAGGAAATTTTAATGCTTATAGCCGGAATAATTTTGCTTCGTAAAAAATTAACGCCACCTTCAGCAAAATGGTATGGAAAACTGTCTACAATAGTGTTTTACGTGTCAATTATAATCATTATATCGCTTAAAGCAATTTGGAATTTAGACATAGAAATTTTAGACATAAGCCTTATGGCATTAACTGCTTTTTTCATGATTTACGCTTTGATTCGCTATTTCTGCATTTTTAAAGAAATGATAAAAAATTTAAAATTAACCAAATGACAAAAATTTAATAATATAAGGAGTAATATTTATGCTATGTTCCAGGTGCAAAAAACGGACAGCAGTGGTATTTGTTTCTTCGAATAAAGATTCTTCCGGCGCACAGGGCTACTGTGCTTTATGCGCAAAAGAAATAGGAGTTAAGCCAATAGAAGATATATTCGATAAAATGGGAATTTCTGCCGAAGAAATGGCCAATATAGAAGATCAGTTTTCAGGAATATTAAACGCAGCTTCCTCCACAGACGATTCTACCGGTGAAGAAGCTGACACCCCCGAAGATTTTATGCGAGGAGGAGCTGCTACATTTCCGTTTATAAAAGGCTTGTTCTCCAATATGATGTTTCCGAGCAAGGAAGATGAAATTCCAAAAGACGATAAAGCCGCAGATTCAAATAATTCCAAATTAAAAAAGCGCCCTAAAAGAAAAAATTTGAATATTTATTGCGAAAATTTGACCGCTAAAGCAAAGGAAAATAAGCTCGATAAAGTAATAGGACGAGATAGAGAAATAAATCGTGCAATACAAATTCTTTGCAGAAGAACCAAAAATAATCCATGCTTTATCGGAGAACCGGGCGTAGGAAAAACCGCTATTGCTGAGGGGTTGGCGCTGAGAATCTCCGAAGGAAAAGTACCTCAATATTTAAAAAATAAAGAAATTCATCTGTTAGATTTAACTTCACTGGTAGCCGGAACCCAGTTTAGAGGTCAATTTGAAAGCCGTATAAAAGGGCTTATAGAAGAAGTAAAAAAAGACGGAAACATAATACTTTTCATTGACGAGGTTCATAATTTAGTCGGTGCAGGAGACTCAGAAGGTTCGATGAGTGCCGCGAACATACTTAAGCCGGCGCTTTCTCGTGGTGAAATACAAGTAATAGGTGCTACCACATTTGAGGAATACAGGAAGTATATCGAAAAAGACGCTGCACTTGAAAGAAGATTTCAGCCTATAAAAGTTGCCGAACCCTCCATAGACGAGACTGTGGAAATTTTAAAAGGAATAAAAAATTACTACGAAGAACATCATCGAGTTGTAATTCCGGACTATTTAATTAATAGATTGGTAGTCCTTTCGGAAAGATATATAATGGACAGATTTTTGCCTGACAAAGCGATAGATTTGATGGACGAAGCTGCTACTTATGCTGCTTTAAACAATAAAAGTCTTGCTGAATACGATCGGATAAACTCTGAAATTGATTCGTTAAAATCAGAAGAAGAAAAATTAGTTGCACTGGGCGAAGAAGCCGATTATGAAAAATTAGCTCAGATAAGGTGTGAAATTGCTAAGATAAACGAAAAAAGCGAAGAACTCAAAGAAAAAGCCTTGGGCAAAAAAGTATTCGAGAGCGATTTGGCTCATGTTTTGGAATTATGGACAGGAATTCCGTCTTCGAAAATTCAAGAAAATGAATTTAAAAAATTGGAATTCTTAGAAGAAAATATTAAAAAGAAAATCATCGGTCAAGATGAAGCCGTAGACGCCGTAGCTGCCGCAATTCGAAGAAATAGAATAAAACTAAGTCTAAGAAGACGACCGGCATCGTTCATATTCGTAGGTTCGACCGGAGTCGGCAAAACCGAACTGGTTAAAGTTCTTGCAAGCGAACTTTTTGATTCTCCCGATGCCCTCATAAGAGTTGACATGTCGGAATATATGGAAAAACACTCGGCCTCCAAGATTGTAGGTTCACCTCCCGGATATGTCGGGTACGATGAAGCCGGGCAGCTTACTGAAAAAGTCAGACAAAGACCATATTCGGTCATATTATTTGACGAAATCGAAAAAGCTCATCCTGACGTAATGAATATCCTTTTACAAATTTTGGACGAAGGAAAAATCACCGATTCTCACGGAAGAGTCGTGAATTTTGAAAATACAGTTATCGTAATGACTTCAAATGCCGGCAGTAACAAAAAAGACGGTTCGCTCGGCTTTGGAAAAACAGAAAATGAGCTCGTTAAAGAAAAAGTTATGAAATCGCTTAAAGAATTTTTGAGGCCTGAATTTATAAGCAGGATAGATGAAATTATTGTGTTCAACAAACTTTCTTATGATGATTATGTAAAAATTGCAGCGCTCATAATAGATGAATATAAAGAATCTTTGAAAGAAAGAGATATAAAATTATCGTATGATAAAAAAGTTTTGGAATTACTTGCAGAAAAAGTTTCGAAAGGAAGCAGCGGCGCCAGAGATTTAAGAAATGTTATAAGAAAAGAAGTAGAAGATAAAATCTCCATGGCTATAGTCAAGAACGAAAGTTTTGATATAGGAGATATTTTCTTAAAGGCCGAGTCATCGGGAATATCGGTAATTATAAATAAACAGAAAAAGTAAATTTCAGGAGGAATTGCAGAGTGAAATGTCCTTATTGCAACCTCGAAGGTTGTAAAGTTTTGGAATCCAGATCAGCTGACGAAGGGTCTCAGGTTAGACGTCGCCGAGAATGTGAATCGTGCGGAAAAAGGTTTACGACATATGAAGTGGTCGAAAGCATACCTGTTATGATAGTAAAACGCAATGGTTCCCGAGAAAAATTTGACAGAAAAAAAGTTCTCAACGGGCTTATGAAAGCCTGTGAGAAACGTGTGATTTCATTCGAAGATATAGAAAATGTTGTAGATGATATAGAGTTAAAAGTGCAAAATTCATTGGCAAGGGAAGTCACGTCTGAGTTTATCGGAGAGCAATGCATGGAATTTCTAAAGAGAAAAGATGAGGTCGCATACATCAGGTTTGCCTCTGTATACAGGCAATTTAAGGACGTTAGCGAGTTTATGAATGAACTTAAAAACTTTTTGAAAAGCAATTAATTTACGATATTAAGAAAAAACTATACATCGCTTATGATGTATAGTTTTCTGTTTGTTTCTTATCTTTAATACCGAGTTTCTCGGTCAATTTGTCCATAATTGAATCCGTTCTTTTTTTCGATTCGAAAAAAGTTTGACCAAAAGTTTTCGTAAGATCAAATGTGTCTGCTAAATCTAATCCGCCACTAATTTTGTCTAATTCACCGTCACTCATATTATTCTCTTCAGAAGCTTTTGCAATGTTTTTCATGAACTCAATGAATTCGTCAAAGTCATATCCCGGCACCAAAGAGATGCAATATTTGTAAAGTTCTTCCGAACTACCCATATTATAAAATTTTTCTGCTTTTTCCGGGTGGTCGTTTAAAACCTTTATGAGTTTAATTAGATTCTCGTTTTTTGTCAGTTCCATTAATACACCCTCCTTATAAATTATATGTATAATTCTATCATAAATTTCTGAATAGTCAATATTTTTATAAATATTTTATATAATTTTTTGATTATATTCAAAAAGTATGGAGAAAATATTTTTACAAGGAGGTATTAATATGGATAAGTATTTAAATTCCAACAAGAAAAACCGCAATCAAAATGACAACAAAAAAATCCCCGAAGAAGACACAGGCAGTGAAGAACAGTACGAACGGATTCAAAACATAGGCTCTGTAATAGTTAATAATCGCAAGAAAAAAATCTACTGTCTTACAATTATCGGTCAGATAGAAGGCCATACGTATTTGCCCTCTGAAAATAAAACCACAAAGTATGAACATATTATACCGGAACTGGTTGCTATTGAGGAGGACCCTGAAATAGAAGGAATTTTACTTCTTTTGAATACAGTAGGGGGAGATATAGAAGCCGGTCTTGCAATCGCCGAATTGATTTCTGGAATGAGCAAACCCACAGTTTCTATGGTGATTGGTGGAGGCCATTCTATCGGTGTTCCGTTGGCTGTGAGCGCAGACATTTCTTTCATAGCAAAATCAGCTACGATGACAGTTCATCCCGTTAGGTCAGCCGGAACAACGGTGGGTGTTGTGCAGTCTTTTGAATATTTTCAAAAAATGCAAAAACGAATTGCCGATTTTGTGGTCGCAAACTCAAATATATCCGAAAAAAGGTTTTATGAACTTTGTATGAATACTGAAGAATTAGTTTTGGATATAGGTTCGGTGGTTGAAGGCGAGCAGGCAGTAAAGGAAGGCTTAATTGACAGGGTAGGAACGTTATCCGAAGCTCTGAACGAATTATATTCTTTAGCTAAAAAAAATAAACGAAAGTCAAAAAAATAGTTTTTAATAAGTCGATTGTATTTCATTTTGCAAATCGGCTTATTTTTATTTTTAAAATCATATCGGCAGTGTGTAAATTTATTTTAAAATCTGGTATAATTTAATCTAAATGCTTGTGCATATATATTTACAAATGAAATTAATTGCGAAGCGAAAAGGAGAAAAATAAATATGAGTATTTTAGATGCAATTATTCAGGGAATAGTTCAAGGACTTACAGAATTTTTACCGGTTTCCAGCAGTGGACATTTGCTTATTTCTCAGCATATTTTAGGAGTTAAAGAAAATAATTTATTCTTTAGCATAATGCTCCACATAGGAACTCTTATTGCGGTTTTAGCTGTTTACTACAAAACCATATTAAAGCTTATAAAATCCTTTTTTGAAATTATCAAAGATATTTTCACCGGCAAATTTGATTTCAAAAAACTTGATAATGACAAAAATATGGTTCTGATGTTGATGGCAGGATTATTACCTCTGTTTTTGTTATTTGTTCCTATTCCCGGCAGTAGTACAAATGTAAAAGGAATAGCCGAAGAACTTGCCGGCGATAAAAGTATAATCCTGGTTGGTATTGCTCTAATCGTAACAAGTATTTTGCTAAAAGCAGGAATTAATGCACGCCAAACATATAAGATTAAATGTACTTTTGATAGTGAAAAACCATGGGAAGGACGCAAAAGACTTAATTTAATGGACGCTTTGTCTATCGGTGTTACTCAGTTTGTTGCAGCTATTTTCCCTGGGATTTCTCGCTCAGGCTCAACATTATCGACCGGCCTTTTAAGAGGAATTAACAAACAAACTGCGCTGGATTATTCTTTTATTTTGGGCACACCCGCAATATTAGCAGCGGCAGTGATTGAATTAAAAGACGCTTTAAAAGCAGGTGCAATTTCATCGGTAGGGCTCATGCCTGTAATTGTTGGAATGATTGTTTCGGCTGTTGTTGGATTTTTATCGATTAAATTATTTAAATGGCTTTTGAAAACCGACAAGATGATTATTTTTGTCATATATACTTTTGTGGTAGGTTTAGCCTCTGTCATTATCGGAGTAATAGAAAATATTTACGGAATGAATATTTTTACTCATACCACACTTTAAAAGAGAGGTTCAAAATGAAAAGGAAAAAGAAAGTAGAGATTTATAAAAAAGCGGCCAAAAAAGCCGCTTCAAAAAAAGAAAGAAAGCCTATAGAAACAGTTATACTTTTTGCATTGTCTGTTGCTCTTATGTCTTTTGTTTTGATTCCCGGTGAAAATATTTGGCTGAGTATACACAATTTTATATTTTCTGTTTTTGGGATTTGTTCGGTTGCAATTCCGATACTTATCGGAATTGTTGCTGTTTGGCAGGCAAAGAATAATATGGATAATATCAGAAAAACAAAATTAATAGTCTCCTCCATCGGCGTTATTTTTCTGGATTCGCTCATATTTATTTTGTCATTTAAATATAACAATACAGTTGTAGATAATTGGTTTAAATACATATTTGATGAGTTTTCGAATGGAAAATTCAATAAAACTTCGGGACTTCTTGGTGCAGTTTTCGGAGCACCGTTGGTGTGGGGCTGCGGAGTAACCGGAGCTTTGATAATAGCTTTTTTGATTTTATTTATTTGTGTTATGTTTGTTACGGGTGCTACTCTAATGGAGTTTTTAGGTTTTTTTTCAAAACCGGCAAAAGCAATAAAAAATAAAATTGAAGTGAAAGCAACCGAATTTAAAATGAAGAAAGAATCTAAGCACAAAGAAGACGAAAATTCAAAAATACCTTTTGAATTTAATCCTGAAACTGAAGAAAAATCAGAGGATAAATCATTTTCAAACGAAAATTCTATCGCCAAAGTAACCGAAAAATTTATTTCTAAAATCAAATCTCCTTCCAAGGAAAAAGAAAAAGAAGAAATAAAAGAAAAATTACCCGAGCAGGATTTCCAACCCCGTACCGAAAAATCTTCCGCAGGAGATTATCAATTCCCTTCTGTTGAACTTTTAAATAAATCCGTTACTCCTAAAGAAAATGAGATAACAAATGAGTTAAATAACAACGGAATGATTCTGGTAGATACTTTGAAAAGTTTTAATGTACAAACAAAAATAGTTGATATTAGCCGAGGTCCGGCAGTAACACGCTATGAGCTTCAGCCCGCTGCCGGAGTTAAAATAAGCAAAATCACAACATTGGCAGACGACATAGCTTTAAATTTAGCGGCTTCGGGAGTGCGCATAGAAGCCCCTATTCCGGGGAAAGCAGCCGTGGGAATAGAGGTTCCTAATAAAGTGGTCAGCGTGGTTAATATGCGTGAACTTATTGCGTCAGAGAAATTTAGGTCATCAAAAAGCAAACTTACAGTGGTTTTAGGAAGGGATATATCCGGAAATATAGCCATTACCGATTTGGTCAAAATGCCTCATTTATTGATTGCCGGTTCTACAGGTTCGGGTAAATCAGTATGTATAAACTCTTTTATAATCAGTATCTTATATAATGCACGTCCCGACGAAGTAAAGCTCTTGATGATTGACCCTAAAGTTGTTGAGCTTGGGATTTATAACGGAATTCCTCATTTGCTCGTTCCTGTTGTAACCGATGCCAGAAAGGCAGCCGGAGCTCTTAACTGGGCGGTAAATGAAATGCTTAAAAGATATAAAAAATTTGCAGAAAATAACGTAAGGGACTTAGAGTCATATAATGATTTGATAGAAAGAAATCCATACATCACCGACAAAGAAGGCGAAGTCCTTGAAAAAATGCCTCAAGTGGTAATCATTATAGATGAGCTTTCCGACTTAATGATGGCCGCTCCGAATGAGGTAGAAGATTATATTTGTAGATTAGCCCAAATGGCTCGTGCCGCAGGAATGCACCTTGTAATTGCGACCCAAAGGCCATCTGTTGATGTTATTACAGGTATAATCAAAGCTAATATACCCAGCAGAATCGCCCTTGCAGTTTCTTCTCAAATTGATTCCAGAACCATTTTGGATATGAGTGGAGCTGAAAAATTACTTGGTAGGGGAGATATGCTTTTCTCGCCGGTAGGTTCGCCTAAGCCCATACGAATTCAAGGGTGCTATGTAACAGACAAAGAAATAGAAAATGTTATAAAATTTTTGAAATCTTCTCAGGAAATTTCATACGATTCAAAAATAGCTGAAGAAATAGAAAAAAATGCAGCAACTGATAATTCAAAATCTTCTGAATCGAAAGTTTCGGACGGAAATATGGACCCGGTTATGAGCGAAGCTATAAAGTGCATTATAGAAGCAGGACAAGCTTCTACATCACTTTTGCAAAGGAGACTTCGCATAGGCTATGCTCGTGCCGGACGACTTATAGATGAAATGGAACAAATGGGAATAGTCGGTCCGTACGAAGGCTCTAAACCTCGGCAGGTTCTTATAAATTATCAACAATTTTTAGAAATGAATATGACAAAAAAAGACTAGCGTAAAGGAGTTTAAAATTGAAACCTCGCAGAAAGTTATACCATATAAAACAATTAGTATCTTCATTTATATTATTTATTTTTCTTTTAATTTCCGGAGTTTTGAGTTACGGAAATATAGATGATTTTTCTTGGGATGATGTTTTTAAAGAAGTTTCCCTTGCAAACATAGACAGAGATGAAAATCCTCAGGATTTAAAAATACATTTTTTGGATGTAGGAAAAGCTGATTCGGCATACATAAAGTATAGAAACCATAACATTTTAATTGATGCAGCCGACAGAGAACCAACTGATACCGTTTGTGAATATCTGTCAAGGGAAGGAGTTTCAAAACTGGATTTGGTAATGGTTTCACATCCTCACAGAGACCATATAGGACAAATGGATAAAGTTATAAATAAATTTGAAATAGGAAAATTTGTGGAGTCGGATATATCACCTAATGTCCCCACCTGTGTAACCTACGAAAGAATGATTAAAGCTATTACAAATAAAAATGTTGATCTCAAGATTGCTCATCCGAATGATGTTTTTTATATCGAAGATCTAAAATTCGAAATTTTAGGTCCTATATCCGGACACCAAAATCTCAATAATAACTCTCTGGTAGTAAGAATGGTTTACAAAGATGTCAGCTTTTTATTTACCGGAGATGCAGAATCATTTGAAGAATCACAAATACTTAAAACCAATAAAATTATCAAATCTGATGTTTTAAAGGTAGCCCACCACGGGAGTAAAACGTCGAGCACCGTTAGATTTTTGAAAAGAGTATCGCCCAAATATGCTGTCATTTCGGTAGACTCTGAGGAAATGACTGCTGCAAGGCAAGTTGTTTTAGACAGATTAAAAGCAGTAGGAGCTGAAGTTTACAGGACGGATTTACATGGGAATATTTTATTTTTGACAGACGGGCACCAAATAAGTGTAAAAACAGAAAAATAAAAGGAGTGGTAAAAATGCTTTTATCAGTAGACAGAATAACTTCCGGCAAATTGATTTGCGAAGACAGCGAAGGGAATTTGAAAATAATTCCTCTCACAAAAAATATAAAAGGCCTAAAAGAAGGCAGTATGATCGAAGTTTTAGAAAATGGAGAAATAATTTTGAGGGAAGATGAGTACAAAAAACGTGTTGAAAAAATTTTGAAATTAAGAAGTAAAATTAATTATGTAGAATGACTACAATAGTAAAATTTTAAAATAATTTATCTTAATTACAAAAATATAATTTATTTTTTATCGATTTTGTGATAATATTGTTAGCGAATGTGTAAAAAATAATTTGATATTATGGAGGAAAAACAAAATGGATAGGTTAAAAAGTCTGAAGAAATTTCTTTTGGGTTCAGCTTTAAAAGATGATCAATTAAAAGACGAAAAATTATCTAGACTTTGGGGATTACCTATAATGGCCAGTGATGCGGTGTCGTCTGTGGCTTATGCAGTGGAGGAGATTCTTATGGCTTTGATCCCCGGAGTAGGGATTATGGCTGCGAGTTATGTAGGATACGTCAGCGTTCCGATAATCCTTCTTCTTTTGATACTTATTTTTTCTTACTCCCAAATAATCAGTCACTACCCGAACGGCGGTGGAGCATATGTGGTGTCGAAAGAAAATTTTGGCAAAAAAGCTTCGTTACTTGCTGCAACATGTTTGGTTATAGATTATATTATGACCGTAGCCGTAAGTATATCTTCTTCTACAGCTGCGATATTGGCTGTTTATCCTGCACTCGAACCTTATAGAATTATAATTTCTTTGATTTGTGTTGGCGCTATAACTCTGGTCAACCTTCGTGGAATAGGTGAGTCTTCCAAAATTTTCGGAATACCTACATATATGTTTATTTTTTCTATGATAGCTCTTATAACCACCGGATTCATAAGATTTTTTACAGGGTCTTTATCTCCTATAAATTATACTCCTGAGCAACTTAGCGGAATAGTTACCGATAACTTGACCGGACTTACTTTGGTGCTTTTCCTTTGTGCATTTTCATCGGGATGTTCGGCTCTTACAGGCGTTGAGGCTGTAAGTAATGCTATTCCGAGTTTTAAAGAACCTTCTCAAAAAACAGCTAAGCACGTTTTGTTTATGCTCGGCGGAATAATTGTGTTTATATTTGGCGGGACAAGCTTTTTAGCAACATTTTTACACGTGGTACCTGTTGCTGATAAAACTGTACTTTCTCAGATGGGAACCGCGATTTTCGGCAACGGAATAATGTTTTACGTACTTCAGTTTACAACTTCATTAATACTTCTTTTAGCTGCAAATACATCCTATAGTGGTTTGCCTATACTTTTATCGATTTTGGCAAAAGACCGCTACATGCCTCGTCAATTTTCTCAAAGAGGAACTAAACTTAGCTTTTCAAATGGAATAATGTTTATTTTTATCGCAAGTGCTTTGTTGCTCGTAGCGTTCAATGCGGATACTCATAGGCTGATTCCATTCTATTCTGTAGGGGTATTTGTTTCGTTTACAATTTCTCAGTTCGGCATGTTTGTAAAATGGATGCGTTCAAAAGAGCCGGGCTGGCAATATAAATCTCTTATAAACGGTTTTGGTGCTCTTGTTACTTTCATCGGTTCGATAGTAGTTTTTACAACCAAATTCACTCATGGAGCATGGGCTTTGTTGATAGTCACTCCTTTGCTTATGTGGTTTATGTCGGCGACTCATAGACATTACTTCGAATTTCTAAAAGGAATAAGCATTTTAGGGTATAACTACAAGTATAAAAAAAGTAACAGCAATGAAACATTCCCGTGCATAGTACTTATAAATAAGATGAATAGAGCCGCTCTTAAAACTTTTGATTATGCAAACGAAATAACTTCAAATGTTACTCCGCTTCATATTTCTGTTTCAAAAATCGAAACCGAAAGGTTGCAAAAACAATGGAAAGATTTGGGGATAGACATACCTCTTACTATAATTTACACACCATATAGAGATATAATTTCTCAAATTGATAATTATGTAAGCGAACGTGAAAGAGATTTAAAAGACGGCGAAACTTTGACCGTAGTTTTAACAAGAATCAGCGGTAATGCATGGAAAGACACTATTTATCACAACCAGACAACATTCTTTATTGAAAAAATTCTAAGAAGACACGAAAGTGTAGCCACTACACTGGTTCCGTATTTTTATGATAAGCCTAAATCTAAAAAAGAAACACAAGTGGCAAAATAGGAGGATATAAGGTTAAGTGAAAAAGTTTTATAAATATTTAGCTTTTGTCGGCTTGATATTTTTCGGATTTCTTTTAAATGTAAATGCAAGTAATTCTTTAGATGATATAAAAAGTCGTGGATACATCAAAGTTTCCACGAATGCCGAATTTGAGCCTTTTGAGTACAAAGACGGAAACGAAATGGTGGGCATAGATATAGATATAGCTCGAAAAATAGCCGAGAAATTAGGAGTTAGTATAAATATCAATGATGTTTCCTTTGATGCGGTTATTTTGGAGCTTTTAAATAAAAATTGTGATTTTGCAATTTCGGCTATGAGTTCGAGTGAGGAAAAATCTAAAAACGTGGATTTTTCAGATTCTTACTATGTTTCTAAACAAATGGTTATCGTGCCTCAAAACAGCGAAATTTCGACGCCTGAAGACCTTCACGGTAAAAAAATCGGCGTAGCTCTTGGCTTTACAGGAGATATTTATTGTACAGAAAATTTTTCCGATTCAGATATACAAAGGTACGGCAAAGCTTCGGATGCTGCGCTGGATCTTGTTAATCATCGGCTGGACGCAGTCGTAGTTGATGATGTTCCGGCTAAAAAATTGGTCAAATCTCTTGGAAACCAAGCAAAGTTTTTGGATGAATATCTTTTTCAAGAAGATTATCGTATTGCCGTTCCCAAGGGTGAAAAGGAACTTCTGAACTACATAAACTTTGTGCTTGATGACATGAAAAATGCCGGCGAAATAGACGTCATAGTAAGCAAATATACTGAAGTTAAAGATACCCGAAGCGTTGATATAATCGGGCAGATTTACAGAAATTTAGTTTACAAAGACCGATATAAAATGATATTGAGCGGACTTTGTGTAACGATTGAAATTACCGCAGTAGCTTTGATAATAGGAATTATTTTGGGAGTTTTGATTTCAATCGTTCGAGTAAGCCAAAATAAAAGTTTTTTGTTTAAAATTCTTAAATTTTTAGCAAACATATATCTGACCGTAATAAGAGGGACACCGGTTGTTGTGCAGCTTTTTACGATATATTATTTGGTTTTGTGTTCTACAGGTTTAAGTAAGATATTTATCGCAATGATAGCTTTTGGAATCAACTCCGGAGCATACGTTGCCGAAACAATGAGATCCGGTTTGCAATCGGTTGACGGTGGGCAGTACGAAGCCGGTCGCTCTTTAGGGCTTAGTTCGGCCATAACTATGAAAAAAATAGTTTTGCCTCAAGCTTTCAAAAATTGTTTACCGACGCTTGTAAGTGAGTTTATTCAGCTCATAAAAGAAACCGCTGTTGCAGGATTTATCGGTATAACAGATTTATCGAGAGCCGGCGATATAATAAGAAGCCAAACCTATGAGGCTTTTGTTCCGCTCATTACAGTTGCAGCTATTTATTTGATAATAGTGGTAATAACCACATGTATAATGTCCGTGATAGAAAGGAGACTCCGCGCAAGTGATAAGCGTTAAAAATTTATATAAAGAATTTAAAAATGATAATGAGACTTTAAGAATTTTGAGTGGAATAAACGTGGAGTTCAAAAAAGGTGAAAAAGTTGCTATTATAGGTCCTTCCGGTTCCGGTAAGAGCACTTTTCTAAGATGTTTAAACGGCTTAGAAATTCCTACCAGTGGAGAAATAAATTTCGAAGGAATAAATATCACAGACCCAAAATGCAATATGGATGAAGTCAGAAAAAATATCGGCATGGTTTTTCAGCATTTTAACCTTTTTCCGCACCTGACTATCCTTCAAAATATTACTCTTGCCCCGATTTCTCTTAAATTATATACCAAAAGAGACGCCGAACAATGTGCATTGGCTCTTCTCGAAAAAGTAGGGCTCAGAGACAAAGCGGATTCATATCCTTCCAGGCTTTCCGGCGGACAAAAACAAAGAGTTGCAATAATCAGAGCTTTGATAATGAACCCCAAGGTGATTTTATTTGATGAGCCCACTTCTGCGCTTGACCCCGAAATGATAAAAGAAGTTATATCTGTAATGGTAGATATTGCCAATCAAGGCATGACTATGATTGTTGTAACTCACGAAATGAGCTTTGTAAAAGAGGCCGCCACTCGTGTTCTTTTTATGGACCATGGCAAAATCATAGCTGATGAAACTCCTGACCAGTTGTTCAATAATTGTCAAAATGTTCGTGTAAGTAAATTTCTTAAAAAGATTGTATGATTTGAAATAGAGGATTTAAATGAAAATAACAACAAATACTCCTGAGGAAACTAAAAATTTTGCCTATAAGCTTGCTTCAAAATTAAAAGGCAATGAAATATTTGCTTTTTATGGAGATTTGGGAGTGGGCAAAACCACCTTTATAAGAGGGCTTGCGAGTTTTTTTAATTTAGAAAATCTCGTGTCCAGTCCTACATTTTCATTGGTGAATGAATATCAAAATAAAGATATAAAAATATATCATTTCGATATGTATCGAATACACTCATTCGAAGATTTGGAATCCACAGGATTTTTTGATTATCTTGATAATGGAATATTTTTGATAGAATGGTCAGAAAATATAGAGGAATACCTTCCTCAAAATGTGATTAAAATTAAAATAGAAAAAATAAATTCCCAAGACGGAAGAATGATAACTATAGAGGGAGAAAATTATATTGAAAATTTTAGCAGTTGATTCATCGTCAGCCACTGCTTCCGTAGCGCTGGTTGATAATAAAAAAATAGTTGCCGAATATTTTATAAATGCCGGCTTGACTCATAGTCAAACTTTGGCGCCTATGATAGAATCCATTCTCAAAAACTTAAAAATAGAACCCGCTGAAATTGATTTATACGTTTCCACGTCAGGGCCGGGGTCTTTTACTGGGCTTAGAATAGGAATGGCAACGATTGAAGCCATGGCTTTGGCAAATAACAAGCCGTGTGTAGGTGTTTCGTCGCTTGAAGCGCTCTCCTACAACATCAATAACCACAATAATTTAATTTGTGCATGCATGGATGCGCGCAGAGAACAGGTTTACAATGCTTTATTTAAGTTTGAAAATAATAAATTAGTAAGATTAACCGAAGATAGAGCTATTTTAATTAAAGATTTAGCCGAAGAATTAAAAAATTTAAATTTTAATATTGAAATTGTTGGAGATGCCGCAGAGATATGCTATAATAGTACGGAACTTGAGCTTCTGGGGAATAAATGTATTTTACTACCTGAAAAAAATAGGTATATAAAGGCTTCGAGTGTCGCTTTGGCTGCTTTTGAAACTTTTAATTTAAATGTTGATTCAGTTGATAAATTTGATTTGAAAGTCAACTATATAAAAGTTCCTCAAGCTCAGAGAGTTATGGAAGAAAAATTGTCCAACGGTTAGGAGGGAAATTATTTATGATATCTATAGGTTCTGACCACGCAGGGTATGAATTAAAAACCCAAATTGAATCATACCTTGAGAGTAAAAATATAGAATTTGAAGACGTAGGAACATTTAATGAAAAGTCGTGTGATTATCCCATTTTTGCGGAAAAGGCTTCTAGACTTGTGTCGGAAGGTTACTGTGAAAAAGGGATTTTAGTTTGTGGTTCCGGGGTAGGAATGTGTATAGCTTCTAATAAAATTAAAAATATAAGAGCAGTCCTTTGCTTTGATGCGGAAATTGCTTCTCTTTCAAGAAAGCACAATGATGCAAATGTACTTTGCTTGGGAGGCAGATTTATAAATTTAGATAATGCGATTAAAGTTATAGACGCATTTCTTAATACACCTTTTGAAGGTGGACGGCACGAAAAAAGGATAGAGCTTATTAAAAATTTAGAAAATAAATTTGGAGGAAAATAATATGTACGAAAATGTAATGATAATGGATCACCCGCTTATACAGCACAAAATTTCCCTTTTAAGAGATAAAAATACCAGTTCCAAAGAATTCAGAGAACTCATTAGCGAAGTGACAATGCTTATGTGTTACGAATCTTTAAGAGATTTACCTCTTAAAGAGATTGAAATAGAAACTCCAATCGCCAAAGCAAAAACAAAAGTTTTGGGCGAAAAGCACATTGCATTTGTTCCGGTTTTAAGAGCGGGACTTGGAATGGTTGAGGGCGTAGTCAATATGGTACCTACAGCCAGAGTGGGACATATTGGACTTTACAGAGACCCCGAAACATTGCAAGCTGTGGAGTATTATTGTAAATTGCCCGTAGATATTGATAAAAGCGATGTTATTATTTTAGACCCTATGCTAGCTACAGGCGGAACAGCTATTGATGCTATAAATTGTGTAAAAAAGAGAAATCCACACTCCGTTAAATTCATGTGCATAATTGCTTCAAATCCGGGAATAGAAGCTCTCACAAAAGCTCACCCTGATGTTAAAATTTATTGCGCAGTTAAAGATGAAAAACTCAATGATAAAAGCTATATACTTCCGGGTCTTGGAGATGCCGGAGACAGAATTTTTGGAACAAAATAAATACAAACAGAAGGAATTGTAAATATGGGGAATATAAAAAACAGCATTTGGCGATTTGTTAAGAAATATAGAAAATATGCTTTGTTCTTTTGCGATTTTATTATATGGAATTTATCTTTTTATATTTCTTATGCAATAAATAAAAATTGTTTGACATTTGTGTCGGTGGACGAGAGATTTTTTGAATATTTGGCTATAATGAACATTTGTTTTATCGCAATGTTTTTAGCTTTTAAGCTTTATGACAAAATATGGCGCTATGCGGATGTAGAAGATTTCTTTTACGCCGGTTTGGCCACGCTTTGCGCTAATTTTATGTTTTTTGTATTAACTCGTATTTTCATGATTAAAATGAGTCCTCGTATGCATTTTATATTTTTGCTTACGTCGATGTCTGCTATAGTGATTTTTAGGCTTATCTACAGGATAAATCGCCTTATTGATAATGTTTCCAACGAAGATGTCAAAAATAAAAAACGCATGCTTATTGTCGGAGCGGGCGAGTCCACAGCTTTGCTTTTGAGAGAGATGTACAAATATTCCGGAAATAAATATCTCCCTATTGCGATTGTTGACGATGATAACGAAAAAATAGGAAGAAAAATTTTGGGAATCAGAGTGGAAGGCTCTACCAACCAAATTCCTGAACTGTGCGAAAAATTTAACATAGAAGTTATATTATTTTCTATAAGTTCAATTTCTTTGGCTCAAAGAAGAAGAATTTTAGATATCTGCGCAAAAACTAATTTGGAAGTTCGAATTATCCCTAATATGTACGAAGTCCTGACGTCTGGT
This sequence comes from uncultured Eubacteriales bacterium, assembly GCA_934725425.1. Taxonomy (GTDB): domain Bacteria; phylum Bacillota; class Clostridia; order Oscillospirales; family Acutalibacteraceae; genus UMGS1491. The sequence continues at coordinate 132,364 of CAKVAX010000003.1, forward strand.
ACGTCTTTAAATTCAGCGATAAGAAAAATAAAAGTCGAGGATTTACTTGGTAGAGAGCCTATAATATTTGATAAAAATAAATACGGTGGATATGTACAGCAAAAAACTGTACTTGTTACCGGCGGCGGCGGATCTATAGGCTCCGAACTTTGCAGACAAATTGCCGAACTCGGATGTAAACGTCTTATAATTTTGGATGTTTATGAGAACAACGCATATGATATTCAGCAAGAATTGAAAATGAAATACGGCGACGATTTGAATTTATCGGTTGAAATAGCTACAATTTGCGATAAAAAAGAGCTTGAAGATATATTTAAAAAAGAAAATATAGACGTCGTATTTCATGCTGCTGCTCACAAACATGTTCCTTTAATGGAAAAAAATCCTGAAGAAGCTGTAAAAAATAACGTATTCGGAACTTTAAATTTGATTGAGTGCTCGCATAAGTTTAATGTTAAAAAATTTGTTCAAATTTCCACTGATAAAGCAGTAAACCCAACCAATGTTATGGGCGCCACCAAGCGAATTTGTGAGATGCTTGTTCAAATGGAAAATGTAAAAAGTAATACTGAATTTGTAGCGGTTCGTTTTGGAAATGTTCTTGGTTCAAATGGTTCTGTAATACCTCTTTTTGAGGAACAAATTAAAAAAATGGGTCCTGTTACAGTTACTCATCCCGATATAATAAGGTATTTTATGACAATCCCTGAGGCAGTGTCACTGGTGTTAACTGCGGGAGGAATCGCAAAAGGCGGCGAAATTTTTATTTTAGATATGGGAGACCCTGTAAAAATTAAAGATTTAGCCGAAAATCTTATACGTCTTTCCGGCTACACTCCCGGCGAAGATATAAAAATTGAATACACCGGATTAAGACCGGGAGAAAAATTGTATGAGGAACTTCTGATGGATGAGGAAGGCATACAAAAAACAAAAAGCCGAAAAATTTATATCGGAAAGCCCATATTACTGGATGAAACTTGCTTGACGCAGGATCTGGAAGAACTTAAAAATATATGCGATAAAGGTTCTAAAGAAGAAATAATAAAAATGCTTTTGAAAATAGTGCCTACCTTTAAAACTAATATTTTGCAGTAATTTCGAATAAAAAAGCACGCTGTTTAAACAGTGTGCTTTAAATTTTTTATGGCATCTGTCGCCAATTTATCACATATTTCATTTTCGTGATGCCCGTTGTGACCCTTTACCCATATAAAACTTGATTTATGATGAGAAAGTAAATTTAAAAGTTTTTCCCATAAATCGGAATTTAAAGCAGGCTTATTATCGGACTTTTTCCATCCGTTTTTTTTCCATTTTTCCGCCCAGCCTTTGGTTATTCCATCACATAAATATTTTGAATCTGTGCATATTATTATTTCGCAGGGTTCTTTTAATATTTCTAAAGATTTTATGAGAGCAGTTAGTTCCATTCGATTATTAGTCGTATTAATTTCTGCTCCCGAAATTTTTTTCGTGTAAGAATTGTACTTAAGCATCGCGCCCCATCCTCCGGGCCCTGGATTTCCGCTGCATGCACCATCTGTGAATATCTCTATTTTTTTCATTTGAAATCCTTTCTGTTAGACATGATTTTAAAAATTGGTTTATTCTGGAATTAAAGGTTGACAATACGGCTATTATGAAGTATAATGAAAGTAATATTTAGTGTACGGATTTATTTTATATTTTTTTGTTCGGATTTATTTTATATTTTTATATTATGTATTTTTTCAATCATTTTATTTGGTTGATTTTATTCTTATGTTGAATATTTAAAAATTAGGGAGGTAATATTTTGAAAGAAGCAATAAAAGAAGTAACTAAAAAGTCTGTTAAAAAGGTAAATGAAAATACTAAAAGCAAAAGAAACACTGTGAAAAATTATAGCACAGATGAAAAAATAAATAAAATGTCCGATTCTAAATCCGAATCTACAAAAATAAAAAAGACACGTAAATCCGATTCTATAAAGAATACTAACAGCAACAGAAAGTTCCAAAAGGAGCGTTCAAAGAAAGCAACTTCAAAAAATTCAAAATCTATTAAAGTTGTGTTTTTGGGTGGATTGAATCAGATAGGAAAAAATATAACCGCTTTTGAATGCGACAATGAAATTATCATAGTTGATTGCGGAATGTCTTTCCCGGACGGCGAAATGTTAGGGGTAGATTTGGTAATCCCCGATTTTTCATACTTAGAAGCCAATAAAGACAAAATAAAAGGACTCGTAGTAACGCATGGGCACGAAGATCACATTGGAGCGATTCCGTATCTTCTTAATAAAATAAACGTTCCCATCTATGCAACGCCGCTTACTATCGGGCTTATTACAAGCAAGCTTAAAGAAAACAGGATTCTTGGTAGCACCAAATTGACAACTGTAATGCCGGGCGAAACCATAAGTTTAGGTTGTATGAATGTTGAATTTATCAGAGTAAATCATTCTATTCCGGATGCCGTAGGTTTGGCGATACATTCTCCTGCAGGTACAATAGTTCATACCGGAGACTTCAAAATTGACTGCACTCCGTCACGTGGCGAAATGATAGATTTAGCAAGATTTGCTGAGCTTGGAAAACAGGGAGTTTTGGCTCTCATGGCAGATTCGACCAATGCAGAGCGTCCGGGATATACTATGACTGAACGTAAGCTTGACCAGTCTTTTGAAAGACTTTTCCAAAAAGCCAAAAATAAGAGGATAATAATTGCAACTTTTGCCTCAAACATAGGAAGAATTCAACAGATAATAAATTGTGCGGCAAATTACGGCAAAAAAGTTGCGTTTTCAGGCAGAAGTATGGTAAATTATGTTGCTATAGCCCAACAAATGAACTATTTGGATGCTCCCGACGGAGTAATTATAGATATTGACTTAATAACAAAGTATGCAAAAAATGAGGTTGTTCTTGTCACAACAGGTAGTCAGGGCGAGCCTATGTCTGCACTCCATAGAATGGCTCTTTCGGAGCACCGCAAAGTGGAAGTCGGTCCTGAAGACTTTATAATTATCTCTGCAACTCCTATTCCCGGAAATGAAAAAATGGTGGGCAATGTTGTCAATGAACTTATGAAATTAGGGTGTGAAGTTGTATATGAATCTATGTACGAAATTCACGTTTCGGGTCATGCTTGCCAAGAGGAACTTAAAATAATTCAAGGTCTTGTTAAGCCTCAATATTTTATTCCTGTCCATGGTGAAAGAAGGCACTTGGTTAAACACGCTGAGCTTGCTTTGTCTATGGGAATGCCTGACTCAAATGTTTATGTCGGCGATACCGGAGATGTTTTGGAAATAAATAAAAACAGTATGAAAAAAATTGGCCAAATCCCGCTTGAGCTGGTCTTAGTGGATGGTATAGGAGTTGGCGATGTAGGAAGTATAGTTCTAAGAGACCGTAAACATCTTGGCGAAGATGGTTTGATTGTTTTGGTTGCCACCTTGGATTCTAACGACAAACATGTAATAGCCGGCCCGGATATTGTTTCAAGAGGATTTGTATATGTCAGAGAATCCGAACATTTGATGGCCGAAGCCAGAAGGGTAGCTATGAAAGTTTTGGAAAGTTGTGCTGATCAAAAAATGCGTGACTGGAGTATGATGAAAACTAAAGTAAGAGATGAACTTTACAGATTATTCCACAATAGAACTCGAAGAAATCCTGTCATTTTACCCATAATTATGGAAGTTTAATTAAATAACCTAAAAAAAGCTGGAGAATTATTCAATTAATGAGTATAATATTTTTAACTACTTATTTTATTGAAAGTTCTTCAGTTTTTTAAGAGGTGATATTTTGAAAAATTATAAATTTTTCGTATGTAGTGTTTTTTGTTTTATATTTTTCTTGATGGTTTTAATAAATTTGCCTGCATTCATCATTAGCCCAATAATATTTTTAATCAATGTAGGGATAATATCTATATCCGCTTTGATAGTTTACTTTTTGGCTAAAAGTTATGAATCTTATATTAAAAACTCAGCCAATGCGGTAAGAAAATTTTTATCTTCAGAATCATATCAATTAATAGACGATTTGCCCATTCCTACGGCAATCGTTGCAGAAAAAAGCCCCGAAAAAATTATTTTTTACAATAAAGATTTTGCAAAAGAATTTTGTAGGAGCAATTATTTTACAGATGAGTATATTGCTTCGTACACAGATGGCAGAACCGCTCACGACTTATTGAAGGAAAGTATTCAAATTAAGCATGAGAACAAATTTTTCAATGTAAGTGCAGTTAAATCAGGAGAATTTTTAATTTGTTTTTTCTATGACAATACAAGCAGCAAAATTTTTAGGAAAAAGTTTATAGATACTCGCCCTTGTGTGGGATTTGTAATGTTTGATAATAAAGAAGAATTGCGCCAAGAAGCAAACGATGAAAAAAGTTCTATGATATCAATTAGTGTAGAAAACGAACTGCAACAATGGATAAAAAGTGCCAGCGGAATATTTAAAAAGTTGAGCGACGGAAAATATTTTGTGATGTTTGAAGAAAAATACTTAAAAGAATTTATTTCCGATAAGTTTAAAATTTTAAACAGGGTTCACGATGCAAAACTTGATGAACATAGATACGCGACAATATCTGTAGGTATAAGTAGGGGAGCGAAAAGTCTGGAAGAAGCTGCTCAGTGGGCAAAAAGTGCTTTGAGTATGTCTCTTGGAAGAGGCGGAGATCAAGTTTCTGTAAAGCATAATAACGAATATGAATTTTTTGGAGGAAATTCTCAAGGACTCGAAAAAAGAAGTAAAGTTCGCACAAGGGTTGTAGCAATGGCGCTTATGGAAAAGATTAAAGCCAGTGACTCGATATTCATAATGGGGCATAAATTTTCTGATTTTGATAGTATTGGCGCAGCTGTTGGAGTTTGGAGCGCATGTATTGCGTTAAAAAAGAAAAAATCTTATATAGTGGTCGATAAAAATAAATCTATGGCAGGCATGGCTATAGACCATTTTCAAAAAAATGTTTCTGACGATGCTTTTATTTTTCCTATGGACGCGCTTTCTATGATGGATGAAAATTCATTACTTGTGGTGGTGGATACACATTCTTTAAAATTTTTAGAAAGCATGGATGTGTACAAGAAAACCAAACATGTTGTCGTAATAGATCATCACAGAATGAGCGTGGATAAAATAAAAAACGCAGTTGTGTTTTTCCACGAACCGTTTGCTTCATCCGCGTGTGAAATGGTAACCGAACTGGTGCAATATATGGGCAATAAAGTATTAAATAAAACTGCAGCAGAATGCCTATTGGCAGGGATAATGCTTGACACTAAAAGTTTTTCACTGAAATCAGGGATAAGGACGTTTGAAGCAGCGGCTTACCTCAAGAAAAACGGAGCTGATAATGCTGAAGTGAAAAAGATGTTTGCCAACCCTATTGACATGTATAAATTAAGGTGTAAAATAATGGAGACAGCCCAAACCATACGCGAATGCGCGATAGCAAAGCTTGAAAATCAGTCCAAAGATTTTAGAATTCCATGTTCTCAGGCCGCAGATGAACTTTTAAATATAAAAAACGTAAAAGCTTCGTTTGTTATTTCAAAGTTTAACGGTGTCGTTAATATATCTGCAAGGTCTCTGGGCGAAATTAACGTCCAGGTTATAATGGAAAAGCTTGGAGGTGGGGGACATTATAATATGTCCGCAGCTCAAATTCCGGATATTAGTATAGAGGACGCCGAAAAAAAATTAATAAGTATTATAGAAGAAAAATTATCATAAATAACAGAATGGAGAATGAACCATGAAAGTAATTTTGTTAGAAGACGTGAGAAAAAAAGGAAAAAAAGGAGATATCATAAATGTTTCAGACGGATATGCTCAGAATTTTCTATTTCCAAAAAACTTGGCGAAAGAGGCCACTGCACAAGCTCTTAGCGAGTTAAACAGCAAAAAAGCCTCAGAAATTTATGAAGAAGGTCTTAAAAAAGAAGAAGCAGAAAAAATATTTTCGATGATAAACGAAAAAATTATCAGTATACAAGCCAAATCAGGTTCAGAAGGGAAATTATTTGGATCTGTAACGTCCAAAGATATAGCTCAAAAAATTAAAGATACATATCAAATTACTATAAATAAGCACAAGATTAATTTGGAAACCGAAATTAAAGCATTTGGAACATATAAATTTACTATAAAACTTTATCCCCAAATAGTAGCCACCATGGCTGTTATGGTAACCGAGAAATAAAAATAATCCCCTCATATCAGAACAATCCGGTATGAGGGGATTTTTATGCGATTTAAAATTATTATTTTACTTTTTTGCTAAATAATCACGAAATTGTTGAAAGTTATAGAAAAAACTTGGTTCGTACTTGTTATCCTGAATACGTACAAACGAGATTACACCTGTATTTTCGAGTTCATTCTTGCTAGGATGTGGAACGAAAATAGAAATTTCTTCAAGCACTGTTTTAACACTTTTTTCATTTTCATAAAAAGCATTAGGAATACAGTTCATCATATTACCTTTTTCAGCTCTTTCTTCTTCGCGCTTTAATCTTTCTTGCTCCTCGCGTTGCTTCCTTCTTCGCGCTTTAGTCTATCTTGTTCTTCTTTCTGTTTTTTATCCGATTTTTTATTTTTTTGCAAGTTGTCTTTAGGCTGATTTTTTGGGTTGGAATTATCATTTTTTGTGACTAAATTTTGTATAGGTTCTCCAAATATAGCTGTAGCCACAAAGGCAGGAACTGCAACTGCCAATACATTTTTAGCTATGTTTAGGTAACGTCTGATGGTAGTGTTATTTTTCGGAACTACGTCGTCTTTTTGAATAGCGTTTAACTGACTTGTACACAAATTAGATGAACCTACTATTGTCAAAACAGCGAGTGCACTTGAAATAAACTTCTTCATGATACATCCTCCACATATTTAATATGTTAATCATATTATAACTTAAATTTTAACTTTTGTCAATGTAATAGCGCATAAATATTTAAGTTGTTAGATGGGTTTAAATTAGTAGGAAAAGATTAATATATTCAAAAAAGCAGCTATTTACAAGCTGCTTTTTTAATATGATTATTTGTGTTCAACCGGGCAAGAACCGTGACAATCTGTATCAATTTTTCCTACTATCGGAGTAGGATCTATTCCTTTTTTTGTGTAGTAATCGGCCAAAGCAGCTCTTATGGCCTGTTCGGCAAGGACCGAACAATGAACTTTAACCGGAGGAAGCCCGTCCAGAGCTTCCATTACGGCTTTGTTTGTAACTTTGAGGGCATCTTCTATACTTTTTCCTTTAACAAGTTCAGTTGCCATAGAACTTGTCGCCACAGCTGCTCCGCATCCGAAAGTTTTAAATTTCACATCGGTTATGACGCCGTCTTCTATTTTGAGATACATTTTCATTATATCTCCGCATTTTGGATTTCCGACTTCGCCTATTCCGTCAGCATTTTCAATTTCTCCTACATTTCTGGGATTTGCAAAGTGGTCCATTACTTTTTCGCTGTAATTCACTTAATTTTCAACTCCTTGATTTTTAAATGTTTAAAATTATTTGTTTTCCTTGATTATTTTTTCCCAAAGCGGAGACATATCACGAAGTCTCTTTACTGCTTTGGAAACTTTTTCTATTACAAAATCTATTTCTTCATCTGTATTTGATTCGTCGAGTGAAAGCCTTAACGAACCGTGAGCTATTTCGTGAGGCAATCCGATAGCTAATAAAACATGGCTCGGATCAAGAGAACCTGAAGTGCATGCAGAACCGGAAGAAGCACATATTCCTGCCATATCAAGCAATAAAAGTAAAGATTCTCCTTCAATTCCTTCAAAGCTTATATTAACGTTTCCGGGAAGTCTTTTTTCTCTGTGACCGTTAAGCCTCGAACGTTCTATTTTTAAAAGTTCGGTGATAAGTTTATCACGTTTTTTAATTAATCTTGAATTTTTTTCTTCTATTTCGCTGCACGCTGTTTCTATTGCTTTTCCGAGAGCAGCAATTTCAGCTGTATTTTCGGTACCTGCACGTTTTCCGGATTCTTGAGCTCCGCCTTCCATGAATGTTTCTATGCGTACGCCTTTTCTTATATAAAGAGCGCCTACTCCTTTGGGACCGTGAAATTTGTGAGCGGATAAAGAAAGCATATCGATGTTTTGTTTTTTGACATCTATCGGAACGTGACCTACTGCCTGAACTGCGTCTGTGTGGAAAAGAACGCCTTTATCTTTGCATATTTTTCCTATTTCTTCAATGGGCTCGATAGTTCCGATTTCGTTATTTGCATACATTATTGTTACAAGTGCGGTTTTTTCGGTTATAGCGTTTTCGACATCTTTTGGATTTACAAGACCTTGACTGTCTACGTCAAGATACGTGACGTCAAATCCCTTTTTCTCTAAATATTGAGCTGTGTGCAGAACGGCATGGTGTTCTATTTTAGAAGTTATGATATGATTTTTTCCTTTTTTTAATCCTTCAAATGCTGCACCTTTTATTGCCCAGTTGTCGGATTCGGTTCCACAGGAAGTAAAAAATATTTCTTTCGAAGAAGCGCCTAAAGCCTTTGCGACACGTTCTCTTGCAATTTCAAGTTCTTTTTTTGCATTTCTTCCCACGGAATAAATAGTGGAAGGATTACCAAAATTCTCTCTGAAAAACGGCAACATGGTGTCCAAAGCTTCTTGGCTTACAGCAGTTGTTGCAGCGTTGTCCATATAAATAATTTTTTTCATATTTGTCGGGACTTATTTTTCAAAGTTGCCCGGTTTACCACCTTTCTTTTTTATTTTTAATAAACTGAAATTCATTTTGACCAATTTTTTTGAGATTATAACAGTTTAGATTTTAAAACGCAATTTTATTTTGAATATATTCTGTAAGACTGTCAATCGCAACCCTTTCCTGATTCATGGAATCACGGTCACGGATAGTAACACAGCCATCATTTTCACTGTCAAAATCATAAGTTATGCACAGGGGAGTACCTATTTCGTCCTGACGACGATATCTTTTTCCTATTGAACCCGATTCATCATAATCCACCATGAAATTTTTTGAAAGTTCCTCATAAACTTTTTGAGCTTTTTCTCCGAGTTTTTTTGATAGTGGTAACACACAAGCTTTAAACGGAGCCAAAGCAGGATGAAGTTTTAATACAACTCTGGTGTCTTTCTCGTTTATTACTTCTTCGGTGTAAGCATCGCAAAGAAAAGCCAATGCCACACGGTCTGCGCCGAGAGAAGGTTCAATTACGTAAGGCAAATATCTTTCTCCTGTTTCTGCATCGAAGTAGTCTAAATTTTTACCCGAATGTTCCTGATGACGTTTTAAATCGAAATCGGTTCTGTCTGCAATTCCCCAAAGTTCTCCCCAGCCAAATGGAAAAGCGTATTCTATATCTGTAGTTGCGTTGGAATAATGGCACAGTTCTTCTTTTGAATGGTCGCGAAGCCTTATATTTTCTCTGTTCATTCCAAGACTCGAAAGCCATTTTTCACAGAAATTTTTCCAATAATTAAACCATTCCAAATCGGTTCCGGGCTTGCAGAAAAATTCAAGTTCCATTTGTTCGAATTCTCTTGTTCTGAAAGTAAAATTTCCGGGAGTTATTTCATTTCTGAAAGATTTTCCGATTTGAGCTATTCCGAAAGGAATTTTTTTACGCGAAGCTCTTTGTACATTTGCGAAGTTTACAAATATACCCTGAGCAGTTTCGGGTCTTAAATAGATTTCATTTTTGCTGTCCTCGGTTACACCTTGAAGTGTTTTGAACATCAAATTAAATTTTCTAATTCCGGTAAAATTATGTCCACCACATTCCGGGCAAGCAATATTGTTTTCGGAAATGCATTTCTCCATTTCTTCAAAAGTCATGGCGTTGGGATTAATTCCAGCGTCTTCTATTAATTTATCGGCTCTGTGACGGGATTTACATTCTTTGCAATCCATAAGAGGATCGGAAAATCCACCAATATGACCCGATGCTTCCCATACTTTTGGATTCATGAGTATTGCAGCGTCAAGCTGAACATTATATTTTGATTCCTGAACAAATTTTTTTATCCAAGCTTTTTTTACGTTATTTTTGAATAAAACTCCCAGCGGACCGTAATCCCATGTATTTGACAAACCTCCGTAAATTTCAGAACCGGAAAAAATAAAACCTCGATTTTTACAAAGTGCTACGATAGTATCCATATTTTTCATAAATCGTATTCGCCCTTCCCACATTTAGATAAATAAAATCGAAAATCAGCTGATTTTCACTGCATGCTGATTTTCTGAACTTAGAGTTACCCCCAGAACCGAATCGAAAATAGGTTTTGATTCAGGGATAAATCTCCCATATTTAATTATAATATTTTTAAACTTACTAATCAATTGAATTTCCTTTTTTATTTCATTTTCATAATAACCGGTGTAAATAACGAAATCGTCATTGCATCCTAATTTTCTGAAATAAGAGATGAGCTCAAATATTTCATCGAATTGAAGAATCGGTTCAAGTCCCCCGATAACTACGGCATTGGTTATCGGGTTCGTCTTGTACCTCAAATATATATCTGAAAAAGGTACTTTTTTATTTGGCATAGTTGAAATTTTCATATTTTGGCAAATCGAACAATCGAGTCCAAGTTCCGTCAAGCACTTAAAATCACATTTTGAAGTAGCGATAAACATAGAAGCTTTTTTATAATCCTGAAAATTTTCATCAACTATTTCTTTAACGGTCAGCGTGAATTTTGAATCATCGGAATTAATTTTCATTTAAATCAAACCATTTTCTTTGTTCAAATTCTTGTTTGCGTTCTTTGCTGTAAGCTGAGAATGGAACCAAAAATCCTACTATTCTTGAATAAGTATCCGCTACGCCTTTGCCGCATTTCGGGCACTTAGGTGAGAAGAACGCATGTTCGTCCTCGCATACGGAAATTTTGCAGTTGTACGCAAAATATATTACTCCCGATTTTGCAATGTGATTCAAAAGTTCCCAAGCTTGCTCTTCGCTTGCAAATTTTCCTGCTAAATTTATGTGCGAAATTTGTCCTCCGCCGCATTCCTTGTCAAGTTTTGCGCCTAAATTTATTTTTTCGTTTAAAGTGCATTTTTCCATCAAAGGAATCCATTGATTCGAATAAATAAAGTATTGTTCTTTTTCGGGGTATAAAATAGAATCTTTTTGGCTGAGTATCACGTTTGCTCTTTCTGCGGGAATAGCTTCCACGTTTATGCTGTAGTCAAAAGTATATGAATCTTTTTGAGAATTGATTGCATTTAATATTTCGGTTGCGAAATCAAGACCTTCTTTAGAATAAGATTTATTGCCGAATTCATCGGTGTTTATAAGCCCAAATTCAGAAATCGCTTCGTACATTGCTGTAATTCCGATTGTATTGTATTGCTTTTCAATTTCTATAAGACCGTAAGAATAATTCGGAAGCAATCCTCTTTCAATGTCTTGCTTAATTATATCTCGGACAACATCCAAAACTTTTACGCAGTTATCGAGTCTTTTTCTGAGTATTTCCAAGAATTTTTCTTTGCTTCCGTTTGCTTCTATTGCAATTCTTCTGAGATTAATTGTATTAACCTGAATGCTTCCTACAGAAAGCGAAGTTCCGCCGACTGAGTTTATAAAAGCATCAAGTTTTGAAGTATTTGAAATGAGTCGGCAACAGTTTGAAAGGCTTGTGACATCGTTTCCAACATAGAAATTACTGTCATACCACGTCATGTTATGCCTGTTGCACCATCTTGCAAATTCTTCGTCTACAAATTTGCCGTTTTGGAACAGCAAAGAATATGTAAGAACGGGGAAAGTCATCATTGTTTCTTTTCGTATTTCCGAAACGACTTCCATAAATACTTTCTGATGTTGGATAATTCCTTCGATATGGTCGATTACATAATCTCCGTTGGGGAATTGACGTCCACCGAAAAGTTCCACAAGGTAATTTCTGTCCATTACGCTTATGTTTGAAAAAGCACATTCGGTAACACGGAGATAAGGTTGATTCAAATCGTATATAAATTTTTGGAAACATTGTTTGCGATAATATTCAGGGTCTTTGAGGCAGAAATTATTTTTAACATCGTTGTACCAAAAATAATAAGAATACAAAAGATAGCTTGGGAGTCCCACTGCTCCGCTGCTGCGATTTGAAGCCCAGCTTATGAATTCCAAAACATGGTCGTTAAAAGTTGTTAGATGTTTCGGAGCTCCGGTTTTGAATTTGTTGATGAAAAAAAGTCCTTTTTCAACGAGTTTATCAAGGTCATAAGCATAGCAATAGGGAGTGAAAGATGAAGTTGCGGAATTATGAAGATAAAATTCACCGCTCCATTCTCCTTCAAGCCAAGTTTCAGCTGTTTCGTTACCATATTTCTTTGTTATTTCTTTAAAAATTTTGTTGTACGAAAGAAGTTTGGTATGTGGTTTAACCATGTCTGCCAAAAGCGTTCTTACGTCCCTTGTAGTGCTGTTGGCGTTGGCATCAATTGTAGTTTCGGCAACGGTTTTTGACTTTATGAAATTATCTATAAAATCGGTAAAATTGAGATTTGAGTTCGAAAATCCGTTCATCATTTCAAAACGCGAATCATATTTCTTTTTTAATTTTGAAATAAAATCAGAAAACGGTTTATAAAGATTTAGCTCAATATTCATCTAAAAATTCCCCCTATTGTTGATTGTTAATCCAGTTGTTTGCTTCTACAAAAGTTAATATTTCTCCGTCTACTTCCATTATCGGAAGGGATTGAATCCCTAAGTCTTGTAATTTTGAAAAATCATCAGTTTCTGTAAATTCTATTTTTTTGTTTTCCAATTTACTTTTAAGAACTTTGCATTTTGGGCATCCGTTGCTGTACAAAATTATACTTTTCATAAAATTATCCCTTCAATTTAAAAATTTTGATTATGCTTATAAATTTTCGCATTAATGTAAGTATTGTACGAATTTTTTTTGAAGTTGATTATCCAAATTAACAATTATGGACTATTACTTTCTTCACACCATATATAGTGTAGCTTGTTCATTATACTCCCTATCAGTAGTGATGTCAATGGATAATTATATTGAAGTTTTTTTAATTTTCAAAGAATTTTATTCCACATTTTTTCAACAAATTTATAAACATATCGTCCTCAAGCCAGCACCGGGCAGAGCTTTAAGGACGATCATTTTTAACGAAAATTAAATATTACTGTATTTATTTTAAACGCCAAAGTTAAATGCTCCCTTTGCTTATTACAATGGTGACCTCGCTGCCGTATTCGAGTTTTTCTCCCGGATTATAATTTTTGTATCCTATAACTATGCCCTCGGCAAATTCTTTACTGAATTCAGAAGTTTGCACAGGAACCAGTTTTTGAGCAGTAATGAGTTGGGAAGCTTCCGAAAGACTTTTTCCTTTTATCTCCGGCAGAGTTCGTTGTTTGCTGCCTTTGCTTAAATTTACTGCTATAGCAGTATGCCTTTCCATTTCTTCGCCGGGATTCGGATTTTGGGATATTATGCTTCCTTCTTCTATTTTGTCGCTAAAATCTTCTCCCATTACCGCAAGTTGATAGTCTTTTGCGGAATCATTCAGTGATTTATAATTTTTCCCTATTAAATTTGGAACAGGAATCATGTCTGATTTTTCTTGTGATTCTTCTTCCATTTCTTCTGCCGCTGAGTAAACTTTATCCATTTCAGAAATTTCTGTTTGCTGCGAAGAAGAATTTTTGTTATTGGAATTGTTTCTAAGCCAGAACCAATATACTACCAGAGCAGAAATAAGTATTATTAAGGCACATGCGCACGATACGATTCCCCATATTGCCGCAGAATTTTTTTTAGGTTTCTTTTGCATTGATAATGCCGGATTATTGGGTCGAGACCCACTGCTTATATCTTGAACATGTAAAATGGGGGAGTCGGAAAGTTCTATTCTTAAATTTTCAAACGAAATGGTTCGATTGTTGGGATAAACTCGCAGGGCATTTGCAAGTGCAGATATGACATTCTCGGGTATAACATCTAAAATATCCTTTGGCATAAGGAGTTTGTCATTATTTTTCCTTTTAGGCGCTATAAGAGGATATTCCCCTGTTAAAGACCAGAAAAGTGTAGCCGAAAATCCATATACGTCCGTGACTTCTGAAGGCTCGAAATTTTCGGTATATTGTTCTATTGCCGAACAGCCGTCGTATAGCTGGCCTTCTATTTCGGAATGTAAACTTCTTAAATTTTTTGTAGCAAAGCCCGATAATTTAAGTTTTTGCTCGGAAGTTACAATTATATTTTCGGGGCAAATTCCGAGGTGATGAACTTTTGCGTTTGACATATATATGAGTGATGAAAGCAAGGGCATAAATAATGCTTGAGCTTCATGCCATTCAAGGGGCTCAGAACGTGAACTCATGTATTTATCAAGTTTGATTCCTTCTACCCATTCAAATATTACGTAAGCCGTGTTATTTTCTTCAAAAATATCATAAACCGCTGCTATTGATGAAAGATTCCTCAATCTGGCAATCGATCTGAAGTATTTTAGAAAGTCCGTAATCAGTTTTTGGAATTCCGAAGATTTGTTGGGGAGAACAAGTATTTTTTCAAAATTTTCGCTTCGCTGACATATCCGAGAGGGGAAAAACTCTCTTATATAAACTCTTGAGTTTTCGACTTTATCATATCCGGCGTATTCCAGTCCCTCGCCGTCCATTTTTATGGCTTTACCGATGTAGTATCTGTTTGCAAGTAAAGTTCTTTGCGGAAGAAAAGGTTCCACTTGAGGATTAACTAAATTTTTTCCGCAGTATGGGCATGTTCCACTCAAAATATTCGATGACTTAAAACAGTTCATACATAGATTGTCCATGATAGGTTTAGCCTCCTGAAATTTAAAATATATAAAATTATTCTAAAATATTATATAAATTATTTACAATATTTTGTATTTTATTATCGTTTTCTAAAATTTCTTTGTCAATAGGCGGTTTGTACATATCTGTTTTACATTGTAAAAAAGAATATATTTTTTTTACATTTATAAGTAGTAAATTTGGTTTAATCTGAGAGAGCAAAATTTCCTCGTTTTTCTTTTCGTCCGATCCCTGAGTGAATAATAGCAATGCCTTTTTGGGAACGTAATTGTTCATCGAGGATTTTAAGAAAATTTTTTCGGAATAATATCTTTGCATTCTGTCAATAACGGATTTCAGTGGAGAGGGAACGGAACCGTTGTAAATAGGTGAGGCTATTATCAGTATTTCGCACGACTTAAAATACTCATCTATGTCTTCCATGTCTTTGAAAATGCAGCCGAGAACGTTTCTGCACCTTTTGCAATCTATACATGGCTTTATATTTTTTTCATAAGCATTCACAAATTTTACTTCATCTTTAAAATTATTTCTCAGAAATCTTTTTAAAATTCGGAAAGTGAACCCGTTTTTGTGTGGCGAACCGTATAATATCAGAATTTTTTTATTCATTAGCAAAGTTTCCAAGAGTTTGATTTCTGCTTAGATATATATTCTGAAGTATCCCTATTCCCAGATATAAACACGCCGCAGAGGAACCTCCCACACTGAAAAACGGCAAAGTCACGCCCATTACAGGTAATAAGCTGAGGCACATTCCAAGATTAAAAACAGTTTGAGACAGTATCAGTCCTATAAATCCAAAGCAAATAAAAGAGCCTATAGTATCATTGCATTTTCTTGCAATAAATCCAATTCTGAAAATTAATATTAGTAGAAGTAATATGATTAAGGTGCATCCAATAAATCCAAGTTCTTCTCCTGCGACTGAAAATATAAAATCGCTTTCTTGAATAGGCACCACATTATTTGCGACTCTCGGACCTTTAAAAAGCCCTGTTCCAAAAAGTCCTCCGGAACCTATAGACAGTTTTCCTTGAATTTGTTGATATCCCATATTTAAAGGATCGCCCTCAGGGTTCATCTGAGTGATAATTCTTTTTTTCTGATAATCCGCCAACACAAAATTCCAAGCGATTGGAATAAAAATAGCCCCTAAGACTATCAAAGCGCCGAAATATCTAAGCGGAAGTCCTGCCATAAATGACATTGTTATAGCTATGCACAAAAATATAATAGCCGCACCGTCATCGCCCTGCATGTGAGTTAAAACAACAGGTATCAACGCATGAGCACCCAACAAACAAATATTTTTTATGTCTTTAAAATTATCAGTATTCTTTACTATTGACAGATGTTTTGCAAAAGTTATTATAAATCCTATTTTCACAAGCTCGGAAGGCTGAAAAGTTATTCCTCCCGGGAGTTTTATCCATGCTCTTGCGTTTACTCCCGAAGAACCTTCTACCGTTACTCCCATAAATAATGTATAAATTATAAAAAGTATGCAAAATACTCCAATCCATATATAGTATTTTGAAATTACTTTGTAGTTAATGGTTTGAAGCAGCAAAGCTCCGACCATACCAAGCATAACAGAAATAAACTGAATTGTTAAATAATTAAACCCTTCCCTCGAAACACTTGCAACCAAAAGCATGCTGTAGAGCGCAATTACGAGTATTATTGACCAGAGTATTTTATCGCTGTATTTAACGCAATTTTGTATTGATTTAATAAAGTTCATTCTAATACCTGCTTTGTTAATTTTTAGTCTAGATTATAAGAGCGATTTATAAAAAATGTCACGAAAAATATCAAAGAAGATATGAGCACTATAGTGGCTCCGGCAGACGTACCTATATAGTATGAGATTATCAATCCGGATATACCCGCAAATAACGAAAATATTACAGAGGTTATATGATATGTTTTCATATTTTTTGTAACGTTTCTTGCCGATGCCGCGGGCAAAACGAGCAGTGAATTTATTATAAGCATTCCTACCCATTTCAAAGAAACCGTAACAATTAAAGCTATCAGTATCACAAAAGTGTTTTTATAAAATTTTACGTTTATTTGTTTGCTGCGCGCCATATCGGAATTAAGGCTTGCAATCATTAATTTGTTGAAAGAAACTATCCATACCGCCAAAACTATAACCAGAATTATCGCCAAAGCTTGTATTTCTTTTTTGCTTATGGATAAAATATCTCCGATTAAATATCCCGAGTACTTTGAAAATCCTCCTTTAGCGGATAATATTACTATTCCCAGTGCTATTCCTGCCGAAGAAAATACTCCGATGATAGTGTCGGATGAAGATATTTTTGACTCGATTATACTTGATATTCCAAGTGCGAATAAAATAGAAAATCCTATCATTGATATGATGTAATTATCCACTCCGAGCATTATCCCAAGTGCAATGCCCGTTAATGCGCAATGCCCCATGGCATCGGAAAAGAAAGACATTTTGTTGTTTACTATCATCGTTCCTACCAAACCAAATAGGGGAGCGATAAGTAAAATAGCAATAAAAGCATTTTTCATGAATGTGAATTCCACCCAAGAAAAAGGAAACAAATTTTCCAGCAAAGCGTACATTATTTCCATATTTGTTCACCTCTGTCCATGTCCATTCCGAATGTTTGACGCACCGCGATGCTGTTTGGTAAATCTTTTGCTTTTCCTGTTTCTTTAACGTCGTGGTCTATAAGAGCATAGTTCGTAGCGTATTTTACAACGTGCCCAAGGTCATGAGAAACCAAAATAACCGGCATGTGATAATCTTCGCGTAAAGAGCTTATCACGCTGTAAAATTGACTGATACCTTTTCTGTCAACTGCCGAAACAGGCTCGTCCAAAAGTAAAATATCAGGCATTGGCTCAAGAGCAAACGCCAGAAGGATTCTCTGCAATTCTCCTCCGGATAATTTGCCGATAGATTTTGATATTAAATTTTTTGCCCCTACTTTTTCCAAAATAGCTTCCGCTTTTTTTATTTTGCTTTTGCTGTGTCCGATCCAAACCGGCAAATTTGATGAATTTGCACAGAATAAATCCGAGACAGTTATAGGAGTATTACGGTCAAAACTTAGTCTTTGAGGTACATACCCGATTTTTGGATTTGAAATTTTATTTCCTTTTGAATCAAAAAAATCAATTTTCCCTCTAAAATCCATGCTGTGAAGTATAGCTTTTAAGAGAGTGGTTTTTCCCGCGCCGTTTTTGCCTATCAAAGCTAAAGTTTCCCCGTGGTTAGCGGTTAAAGTCACATTATTAAGTATGATATGTCCACTTTTTTTAACTTGTAGATTTTTTATTTTAACACTGCAATGACAATTATTCATTATTATTCATAGTCCTTTTTTATTTTAATTTAAGGCTTCTTTCAGGGTTTCTGCGTTTTTATTCATTATTTCTATGTACGCGTCTTTTGAATTTTCCCCGGTTACTGCGGGGTCTAATGTATAGATTTTTGCGCCGGTTTCTTTAGAAATCGTTTCCGCAGCTGTGCTTTTATATTGAGGCTCGATGAACAAACTGTTTATGTTGTTTTCTTTCATAACATTTATAGTCTTTGAAATTTGCTTTGCACTGGGTTCGCTTTCAGGGTCATGATTGATAACATCAGGAATATTAAGCCCAAATTCATTGGCAAAATAAGGAAAGGCTTCGTGAAAAGTTATTATACTTTTTC
This sequence comes from uncultured Eubacteriales bacterium, assembly GCA_934725425.1. Classification (GTDB taxonomy): domain Bacteria; phylum Bacillota; class Clostridia; order Oscillospirales; family Acutalibacteraceae; genus UMGS1491. The sequence goes on from CAKVAX010000003.1 coordinate 150,915, forward strand.
CACGCACATTTTTCAGTTTTAAAGTAATGTCATTCTTTAAATTTTTCAGCTTTGAAACATATTCTTCGCAATTCTTCTTGTATTGTTCTTCATTTTCCGGGTCGGATTCTATCAGACCTTCGGCAATGTTTTCGGTTTGCTTTATGTAATTATCGATTGACATCCAAATGTGTGGATTATACTCGTGTTCATGAGAATGATGATGGTGGTGATGGTGGCAATTATTCTCCAAAAGCTCAATATTTTTGCTTGAATCTATAATTTTAATTTTTGGAATTTCATCTGTAACTTTTTTTAAGAAATTTTCCATTCCTGCACCATTTATTATGAACGCAGAAGATTTTTCTATATTTTTTAAATCCTCAGATTGAATTTGGAAATCGTGCAAGCATCCTTGATGGTTTTCGGACATATGTATGACTTCAGTTCCTTCGATTCCGTCAATCAAGTTAAGTGCGATTATGTAAACCGGGTAACAAGAAGCCACATATCTTGTTTGCTTAGCAAAATTTTTTCGACATCCTGATGCGAAAATACATACGAATAAAGCAGATATAATTGAAATTATTTTCTTCATTTTTTAAACCTCTGAATTTTTATTTTTTATTTACAATCCTAAATATTGTACCATAAATTAATCTGAGTTTGAATTATCTTGTACTGTGATATTATCTTTAATTTTTTCAAACATTTTATCTCCGATTCCTTTTACATTTTTTAATTCATGTATAGTTTTAAATCCGCCATAATGGTTTCGGTACGAAATAATTCTTTGAGCAATCGCCGGACCTACGCCTGTTAAATTTTCTGATAAAGTATTTTCGTCAGCAGTATTAATATTTACTTTTTCTACTTGAGTGCTTTCGTAAGAATCGGAAGGTGATTTTATGGTTTGTCCGGTAACAGAAACAGAAATAGGAGGAATTTTAGGCACGAAAACCGCATTGTAACACAAAATCACAGCAGCCATGGCAATCGCTGTTGAAATTAATATTCTAATTGTAAGTCTTTCGGGGTTATTATTATTTTCCATAATTCTCCATTTTGATTATTTAAGTTTAATAATATGATATCACATAGACCCGATTTAATCAAAAAAACCGAAAGATAATTCTTTCGGTTAAAAATAAATTATATCATTATGCAAATAAGTCCGTTGCAACCTTCATTTATTATTCTTTCGATAGTTTCTTTAATTTTGTCGCGTGCATCAGAGGGCATGCGGTATAGTTTGTTATGAAGCCCTTCGTTCACCAATTCATGTAAAGATTTTCCAAATATATTTGATTCCCATATCTTTGAGGGGCTTTCTTCAAATTCTTTAAGAAGATACATAACCAATTCTTCGGATTGTTGTTCGGAGCCCACTATAGGAGTGACTTCGGTTGTGATATTTGTTTTTAACATGTGTACCGATGGGGCAGAGGCTCGTAAACGTATTCCGTATTTTCCGTTTTGTTTTATTATTTCGGGTTCATCTAAGTGCAATTCTTCCATGGATGGCATTACAATTCCATATCCCGAATCATTTACTTCATCATATGCGGTTGCAATTTTTTCGTATTTTTCTTTTAATCTTGCAAGGTCCATCATCGAATCCATAAGGTCACATTCATCTTTTATTTCTATTCCTGTTTTTTCTCCCATTATTTTGAAAAATAATGTGGGGTCCAAAGTAATTGTTATTCGTGCTGTTCCTTTTCCGAGGTCTATTGAAGAAATCTCCGAATGAGTAACATATTCACAGTTTTTTAAACTCTCGATTAAATGCTGAATTTCATTTATTTTTGAAATATCTTTAGCGGAATTGTTTATGCATGTGTATACAGAACTCCTGAGCCAGTTGCTTTTTTCCAAAGAGTTAAGCCAGCCCGGCATATCTATTTTGATTTCTTTTACAGGGAATTCAAAAAGTAGTTCCGCAAGTATTCTTTTGATTTCGTCTTCATTTAAAGTTGTACAATTCACAGGAATAACCGGTGTTGAATATTTTTCAGAAAGTTTAGATGCCAACTTTTTGGTTTCGTCCGAATAAGGATTTGTACTGTTCAGTAGCACTATGAACGGCTTATTTATTTCTTTTAGTTCAGAAATTACGCGTTCTTCCGCTTCTTGATATTCATCTCTTTCGATATCGCTTATAGAACCGTCTGTCGTTATGACAAGCCCGATTGTGGAATGGTCGGTTATAACTTTTTTGGTTCCTATTTCAGCAGCCATATTGAAAGGTATATCTTCTTCGAACCAAGGCGTTTTTACCATTCTGGGGTGGTCATCTTCTATATATCCCAGTGAGCTCGGTACTATATATCCTACGCAGTCTATCATTCTGGCATTGAATTTAGCGTTCCCGCCTATATTGACTTGAGCTGCGTCCTCCGGTATAAATTTCGGCTCTGTGGTCATTATGGTTTTGCCTCCCGCTGATTGAGGCAGTTCGTCTATTGCTCGTTCTTTCTGGCTTTCTTCTATTATGTTTGGAATTACCAGGGTATCCATAAATTTCTTTATAAATGTGGATTTTCCTGTTCTTACCGGCCCTACTACTCCAATGTAAATATCTCCGTTTGTTCTTTGTGATATGTCTTTGTAAATATTACGTTCTTCCACTTTTTTTCCTCCCGAAATATGAGATTAGATTTTGTATTTATTTATTATTAAAAATTTATATTATTTCATTGGAATCAAAAGCATGCTACCGGTAGGAACTTTATCTTCCGAAATATCATTTTCTCTTTTTATTGCATTTACTGAGGTGTAATATTTTCTTGCAATATCCCATAACGACTCTCCGGCAGAGGCATAATAAATGGTTAGGGATGCGCTGGTGTCTTTGTCTCCCGGAATAGTTTCATCTGATTGTGCGGATGTAACCATATTATGTTTTTCGTTTGAATAAATTGCTCCTTGAATCGAAAGATTCGCTTTTATGTCCAGTTTATTTCCCTCCGAAACATTATATCCTATGGAAATGGGGGAGATATTGATTTCTGAAACCGAATTTTCAAAATTTTCAGAAGAATCGATATTATGATTGAAGTCGAGTATTCTCTCAATATAAAATGGTGTGCTGTTTTCATCTAAAGCTATAAAGCATATATTCATTTTGATGTTTATTGCAGGTTTTCCGTCATTTGAAATTGTTTTCGCTGAGTAATTGTCACTCCACAAGTCTATTATTTTTGAAATATTGGTTCCGGGCAAATCTATGGAATCTTTATGTGCTATATTATCTTTTATAATCTCGGATAATTTACTTAAAGTAATAGTTTTGTTTTCGGTTTCCAAATTGTAATCAGTAGAATAAACATCCGAAACAATTTCGGCTTCTTTTTCGTTATAAGCCGTTACGGTTATAGCAATTTTTATATCTGTAGATATTAAATTTGAATCTTTTGAGCTTTCATTTTGGAGCGTTTCTTCATGGCTCAGTATTTCTGCGTTTATTACGTATTTAGAATCGTCATCAATACCGGGAACATCTACTATTTGGCTTATTGGAATTGAATATTCTGTGTTTTCAAGTTTTCCGCTTTCGATATCGCTTATATAAAGTATTTTTAAGGTTATTTCACCTTTAGCAACTATTTTGTTGGGCATTACTTTGTAATCGTTTATAACGGCTGATATTTCTGATTTTATAATTGCTTCGGGTGAAGGTTTGTTCTCTCCCGGTTCCAATGTTTCGTTTATTGAGAATTGCTGTTGGCCCATACTGGTTAAGTTGCTGGAATTTATTTTTTCTATTTTTTGTTCAATGTCTTTCCCGGATACCGATGAAATGATATTCATAGAATTCTTACTGTAAATTTTTGCGCATATTGTGAATGCACCATGAATATCTATCTTCCTCGGGCTTACTGCACGGCAATTTATGTATTCTGTTCTTGCAAAAGTTAATGCTACCGCATTTTCCGGGCTGCATTTTATATCTATGGAGCAAGAAAAAGGCGAAGAATTCTCACAGCATCTTATATTCATATTGTCTGCGTCAAGGTAAATTAATCTGATATTTGCGCTTCCTTCAATGTTTAATCTGTCACCCGATATATTTCTGGTGGTTATGTTTGGACATACTTGACATTTAAGAATTCTTTGTATGTCAGGGCAATAATCAGGCAGGGAAAAATCTAAATCGATGGGTATTTCTTGGCAACCTTCAAAATCTAGCACTCTAACAGGTATGCTCTCTTTGCTTACGTCATAATTCATTTTGAACCTCTCCTTGTTTGAAATAATAATCAATTTTATTCAGGAATTATAATTTTTATTACTTATAGAAATGCTTTTAGCTATTTAAGATTTGCTTTCCTTGGGAATCCATTTTGTAATTTTCTTTATAAATTATTTCTGAAATCGGCACGATTTGATATCCTTCTTCTTTTATTACATCTATAATTTTAGGAAGAGCTTCGGGTGTGTTCTTTGCTCCGTTATGCATAAGTATGATAGAACCCGGTTTTATCTTGCTTTTAATCCTTTTTACCATGTCGTCAGGAGTGGGGTCTTTCCAGTCCAAACTATCAACGTCCCATTGAATGCAATGCATGTTCAATTCGTTTGTGGTTTCGACCACACAGTTGTTATAATCTCCGTAGGGTGGTCTGAAAAGTATCGGTCTAGGTGCGCCTGCTGCTTCTATTTTTTTGTTGCAATCCTCAATTTGAGCTCTTACTTTTTCTTTTTCAAGTTTAGGTAAATGCGGATGCGTATCCGAGTGATTGCCTACATCGTGCCCCGCAGCAGATATTGCCTTGACTGATTCAGGATATTTTTCAGCCCAAAATCCTACTAAGAAAAAGGTGCTTTTTACTCCTTTCTGAGCCAAAATATCAAGTAAAGTTTGTGTTTGTTCATTTCCCCAGGCAGCGTCAAAAGAAATGCTTACAACTTTGTCTTTTTTGTCTACGCAATAAATCGGCAATTTACGTTCTGCAGCTTTGAATACGTTGGTGCTTTGAAGTGAAAATACAGCTGAAAGAACAGCCGTTATAACACTTCCTACAATAATCATTAATTTTTTTCGGTTTATTAAAAAAACTTTCATATTCTCATTCCTCCTCGATAGAAAAATATATGCACCGTCAGAGGAATATAGACATAAAAGTTTATATTTAAAATTACAAATAAAAAAGCCGCCTTTTCGGCAGCTTTAATGTTATTTTTAGTTATTTATCAATTATTACATATGGATTAAATCGTTATCTTTTTTTAATTTATTCGTATCATGTTTAACGCTCATTCCTATCGCCAGAGCGGAAATTCCCGTGAGTGCAGTGGTTGCCAGTAAAATTTCTTTTACATTATTTTTTCCAAATTTAATTACTTTGCCCGTAGCATCTTTAATATCTTGCTTATTCAATCCTCCTGCAATTTCTTCGAGTTGATTATCGGTCAGATTTAATTCTCCTTGTTTTTCTTCCATTTTAAACACATCCTTTTTTATAAAATGATTTTTATATCCGTAACTAATTATATCATGTTTTTATAACAATTAATTAAGTTTCGCAAAATATTATATGATTTTTATGATGTTTTAACAAAAAGATACAAAAGCCACCGAAATCATATCGGTGGCTTTTTAAAGTTTATCTGTTAAGTTTTTATGTCAAAGCGTATAAAGAAATTGCGCATTCAATTTTTTTCTTTTGCATTTCACAAGCTACATCAAAGGGCTTCATAATATCGTGATTGTGAGTGTAATTTTTTACAGCACATCCTCCGCTACAGTAAAATTTGGCCCAGCAGTTTCTGCATTTTTCTTTGTGGTAAATACTTGTGTGTAAAAATTTCTTTTTGATACTTTCATCAAATGTGCCTTCATTTAGGTTGCCCATTTTAAACTCATTGTTTCCTACCATTTGATGGCACGCAAAAATGTCCCCGTTTGGAGTTATCGCAACATAATCATTACCGCATCCGCAGCCTTTTAGTCTTTTTACTACACACGGACCTTTTTCTATGTCAATATTGAAATTGAAAAAGTTTATATTTTTTCCCGCATTTTTCATGCTTATCAATTTTTTGCAAAGTTTTTCTTCTTCCTTAAGGATTTCAGGTAAATCTTCTCTCGAAAGTGTGTATTTAAAAGTATTATCGCACAGAACCGGCTCCATTGATATTTCTGTAAATCCCAGATCATATATGTGCATTACATCGTCTATAAAGTTTAGATTTTCTTTGGTATATGTTCCTCTTACGTAATATTTTTTTCCGTTTCTTTTCGAAATTAACTCTTTGAATTTCGGAACAATTAAGTCGTAACTTCCGTTTCCACTCCTTGTTACTCTGAATCGATCATTTGTTTCCTTTTTTCCGTCAAGTGATAAAACCACGTCGTAAATTTCTTTATTAATGAAGTCTATTTTTTCATCATCGAGCAAAATCCCGTTTGTTGTCAAAGTGAATCTAAAATTTTTATTGTATTTTTTTTCTAAGCTTCGGGCATATTTTACTGTTTCGGTTACGACTTTCCAATTCATTAAAGGTTCGCCGCCAAAAAAGTCCATTTCTAAATTTTTTATTTTACCTGATTTTTCGATTAAAAAATCCACAGCCTTTTTAGCTGTTTCAAGAGGCATAAGTTCCTTTTTACCGCATCCGAAATCTCCTGTAGAAGCAAAACAGTATTTGCACGCAAGATTGCAGTCATGAGCAATATTTAAGCAAATTGCTTTTACCGGAGAAGATAATTTTTCTTCAGTTGCCAAATTTTCATAGGTGTCTTTTGAAAAAAGTTTTTCGTCATTATAAAGAGAAATTATCTCTTTATAAGTCTCTTTTATTTCTTCGGCAGGGTATTTATTTTCCAATTTTTTTATAAGATAATTCTCGGTATAATCGAAAAAATTACCATCCAAGTAGGATAACATATCATAAAAAATATCATCTACCACATGCACGGCTCCGCTGTTACTGTCGATTACAAAATTAGTATTTTCAAATTTAAATTTATGTACCATATAAAACCAAAGATTCTTCCTTGATTTTTTCCCTTCCTTTCAAATTAATTTTATTAACAAAATTAAATCTTTTGGCATATGCCAAAAGACTTAAAAATAACTGTTAAATTTTTTAAAATTTAATACTATTTTTCACATTTTTGGTTGCTTACGGTGTTGTCAACTTTCGAAGCTGTTTGGCAAGATGCTTGACATTCGCCGCATCCACCTGTTAAAGCGCTTTTTTTGAGGTCTGCTTTATTGATTGTTTTTACGTGTTTCATTCGCGATTCTCCTAACTTAAAATTTATACATTTTATATATTACCACATTATTTGATTTTTTGAAATACCCCAAAGTAATATATCTTCATTATTGCATATATATTTATTTATGTAAAGGAATGTGTGCAAGCATTAATTTTGAATGTTAAAAAGCTGAAATAGGAGTGAATAAAATGAATTGGCACAGCGTGAAGTTTAGCGAAGTCTTAAAAAAGTTGGACGTTTCACCCGAAAAAGGTTTATCAAGTTCCGAAGTTAAAAAAAGAAGACTTGTATATGGTTATAATTCTTTAAAAGAAGAAAAACAGCGCTCGTTTTGGCAAAAACTTAAGGCGCAATTTTCTGATTTTATGGTTATAATATTGATTTTAGCAGCTGTTATTTCGCTTATAACGTCATTTTTGAGTTCGGAATCCGATTATATAGATACCATAATAATTTTAAGTATAGTTATAATAAACACCATAATAGGAATGCTCCAAGAAAGCAAAGCAGAAAAAGAAATAAATTCTCTTAAAAAATTAGCAACACCCTTAACCAAAGTTATCAGGGATTCTCGAGTCCAAAGAATATCCACAGAAGATTTGGTCCCCGGAGATATATTAACTCTTTCCACCGGAGATTTAGTGCCGGCTGACGCCCGAATAATAGAATCTTCCAATTTAGCGGCAGAAGAATCAGCAATGACCGGTGAATCATTTGCGTCTCAAAAAAGTGAAGATAAAATATTTGAAGCAAACACTCCTCCCGCAGACCAAAAAAACATGCTTTTTTCAGGTTCGGTTATAGACCGAGGTAATGCAAAAGCAGTGGTAGTAAGGACGGGAATGAATACCGAAATCGGAAAAGTAACCCAGCTTATAAACATGGATGAAATTTCCGAAACGCCTCTCCAAAAAAGATTATCATCCACCGGAAAAATAACCGGAATATGTATAATTGTCATAAGTATAATAGTGTTTATTTTGGGCGCCATGCAAAATATTAATCTAATGGAAATGTTCATGATTTCAATCAGCTTGGCTGTGGCGGCTATTCCCGAAGGACTTCCTGCGGTTGTAACTATAGTCCTTGCCAATGGCGTTAGAAGAATGGCTAAAAAGAATACTATTGTAAGAAAATTGCCTGCGATAGAAACGCTTGGCCACGCTACTGTTATTTGTTCTGATAAAACAGGGACTCTTACGCTTAATAAAATGGTGGTTACAGAGATAAGAGATATCGAAAATCAATATAATTTGAACGATAAATTTTCTAAAAAATTATTTGAAATGGCAATGCTTTGCAATAATTCATCCGTTACACGTAATCACGGAGACATTTCGGCTCACGGAGAACCCACCGAAAATGCGCTTCTTATGGCGGGAATAAAATGCGGGCTCAGTAAAAAAAATCTAAATCGAGAGTACCCGCGAATAAAAGAACTTCCGTTTGATTCCAAAAGAAAACTAATGTCTACGGTAAACCGAACCCCTGACAATAAATATAAAATCATTACTAAGGGCGCTCCTGAATTTTTGATCAAAATTTGTAAGTATTATTTTACTGCTAACGGGGTTAAACTTTTAGATGACGATGCTATAAAGAAAATAAAATCCTCAATAAATCAAATGGCAAAAAAATCACTGAGAACAATCGCGGTGGCTTATAAGGAAGAATACGACCGCAACGAAAATCAAGAAGAAAAAGATTTAATATTTTACGGAATTGTCGGGATAATGGACCCGCCTCGTCCCGAAGCCGAAAGAGCAGTTTTGGAATGCAAAAACGCCGGAATAAAAACAGTTATGATTACGGGAGATTACGTCGAAACCGCAAAAGCTATTGCAACAAAGCTTCATATTTTTGATAAAAACTCTGTAGCTCTGACGGGTTCGGAAATTAACGAATTTTCAGATGAAGAATTAAGAGAGAAAGTAAAAAATTGTACAGTTTTTGCCAGAGTTTCTCCCGAACATAAAGTTCGGATAGTTAAAGCTTTTCAGGCGAACGGAGAAATAGTCGCTATGACCGGCGACGGAGTTAATGACGCCCCTGCTTTAAAGGTTGCCGATATAGGTTGCGCCATGGGAAAATCGGGAACTGACGCAGCTAAATCTGCTTCTGACATAATAATGGCGGATGATAATTTTGTTTCGGTCGTTGAAGCTGTTCGACAGGGTAGGGGAATGTACGATAATATAAAAAAGACCATACATTTCTTACTATCCACTAACATAGGAGAAGTAGCAGTGGTTTTATTTGGATTTTTAATGAGAACTCCTCCGCCGCTGCTTGCGATACATCTTCTGTGGATTAATCTTGTGACTGATGCTTTTCCGGCTCTTGCTTTAGGCATGGATCCGATAGATAAAAATATAATGAAACGTCCGCCGATAGATTCCAAAAAGAGTTTGTTTTCGGGAGGATTAACTTATAATATAATAATCGAAGGTTGTTTTATCGCCGCAATGGGTATACTGTCTTTTAGTATAGGAAGAGCATTTTTTGACCCGGATCCTTACAATCCTGTTATAGGTCGTACGATGGCATTTGTTTCTTTGGGGCTAAGTCAGCTCATACAAACTTTCAATGTTCAGAGCAGAAAATCATTGCTTGTGACTGGAATATTAAGCAATTTCAAATTAATTTATTCGGTTGTATTTTGTATGATTTTGCAAATTATAGTGGTTACTATTCCTATGTTTAATGTGTTTTTCAAGACATCCCACCTAAATATTGTTGAATGGATAATAGTTTGGCTGTTAGCTTTATTCCCGCTAGTGGTTTCGGAGCTGGAAAAATACATCGCAAGAAATAAAAAGCAAATTTCGAAGTATAAAAATTTTTTCAAAAATGAATAATTTAAAAATAAAAGGTAATAATTGTTTTTGTAAGTAAATTTAATTATTATCGAAGAAGGTGTAAAAAAATGGACGAAATTCGTAATGAACCGGTTGAACACAGCGCTTCAAAAGAGGTCGCTAAAGAAAATTCCGAGCAAGAATATGAATATGTGAAGCCAAATTTATTGCAATCAAAAACTGTAGTGGAACCCTTACCACAGGAGCCACTTTCTCATCCTCACGATGATACTTTGAAATAAAATCATAGCACCGGCTGACATTAGCCGGTGCTATTTTTTAATTTGCTGAATTTTTTCTTATGTATGCTCCGACTTTAACCTCTCTGTCAAGAGGAATAAAAAGTTTTTGCATAGGGTGGGGAGCTGAGGTTATTTTATTTCCAAACTCGTCTGTAATATTTTCTGCTTTGAATTTAAATGGCTCAGATCCGGGTTCCAAAACTTCGAGCTCATCTCCATCAAAAAACCTGTTTCTTTGAGAAATTTGCAGTATTCCGTTTTGATAATTGTCACATACCGCGACTACATCGCAATTTTTTTCATATCCTCCGCTTTCGTATACTTCTTCCGGCTCATTTCCGAAATAAAATCCCGTGCAGTATTTGCGGTGGCTCACTTTGTATACTTCTTCTTGTATCCACGGCTTTAGTTTGAAGTTGTCTTTTTCTTTATAGTAATCGTTCAAAGCATTTTTATATGCATTTGTTGTAACCGCAACATAGTAAGCCGACTTAGCTCGTCCTTCTATTTTTAAGCTTGTAATTCCTGCCTTTAAAAGTTCCGGAATATGATTAATCATGCACAAATCTTTTGAATTGAAAAAATAAGTTCCTTTTTCATCTTCTATTACCGGGAAATACTCTCCTTTTCTTTTTTCTTCTGTCAGATTATACTTCCAGCGGCAAGGCTGAGCGCAATTTCCACGGTTTGCATCTCTTCCTGTTAAATAACTCGATATCAAGCATCTTCCTGAGAAAGAAACGCACATTGCTCCGTGCACAAATGTTTCAATTTCTAATTCCGGGTTGGTTTTTGCACGTATAGTCGTTATTTCTTCTAGCGAGAGTTCACGCGCAAGAACTACTCTTTTAGCTCCCATATCATATAAAGCCCTTGCTGTTGCGTAGTTCACAACACCTGTTTGAGTTGATATATGTATGTCCACATTTGGTGCGACTTTTTTAGCAATTTCCAAAACTCCCAAATCACATATTATGAATGCATCTATTCCTATCGATGCCGCAAAAGATAGAAAATCGGGTAATTTATCTATTTCATGGTTCCTAGGTAACGTGTTGCACGTCAAATAAACTTTAATATTTTGTTTGTGGCATATTTCTACGGCCTTTTTTAAATCTTCTTCTCCGAAATTATTTGGCGAAGTTCTCATGCCAAATTCTTTTCCTGCCAAATAAACAGCATCTGCGCCGTAGTTTACCGCTGCCATCAGCCGTTCCATATCTCCGGCCGGTGCCAAAATTTCTGCTCTGTTTATGATTTTTTCCAATTATTTCGCTCCTATGCTTTGTTAATCTAAATTATATTTTACTTTAAATTAATGAATAATACAAGCTCCGATAAAACACCAAAGAGCTTATTTTAATTTTTACTTATTCCTATAATTCCACCTATTGTGCTCGCCAAAATTATTGCCAGCCCCCGTGTTGCCGTTATTATTGTAAGGGAACTATGTGTTACTATTAATCCGCATATGAAAAATATAAAGAATAAAATACCTCCGCACAAGAGCCCCGAAAGCCATCCGTTATTTTTAGAAAATTTTCCCGATATGAATCCTCCTACAAAACTTCCCAAAGTGGATATAAAAATCATAAGTATTTCCATGAATTCATATGGAATATTTCCGCCTTTGGAAATTAAAAGTGCGGTTAAAAATAAAAGTAAAGAAGAAAATATGATCGATGATATACTCCCAAACAACAGGGGCTTAGCATAAAGACTGTAAAAAGATATATGGTAATTTCTGGAATTTCTCATATTGTTACCTCCCGGCTCTAATCGTATTATTTATTTTGTCTTATATACTATTATTACCTGAATTTTTACATAAATATTCCTTGCCTTTTTGGATAGGCAAGGAATTTAGTTATTTATTATTTTCTTCTTCTACGTTACGGCTTGCGACAGCCCATTTTTTTATTCTTATTTTTTCGGAAGCAGTTTCTATAACAAGTGTGTCGGAATCTTCCTTAAGGCTTACTATTCTTCCCACAATTCCTCCGATTGTTGTTACTTCATCGCCGATTGTTAAAGATTTTCTCATATCTTCTTCTTGTTTTTTTCTTTTCTGATTAGGTCTGAACATTACCAGATACATTCCTACTATAACCACTGCGTAAACTAAAAAAGAACTGAATAATTGCCATCCTTGGCCACTTCCAAATAAATTTCCCATAAGTTATTCCTCCGAATTTCAAATTTTATTACCCACTAATTATATGATTTTTTGCCTACTTTATCAAGGAAGCAATGCTTAATTTGATTTTTTACATGATTTTTTTAGTTTAATACGCATAATTTTGGTCAATTCTTGAATTTTTGCGGTAAATTATTTTTTTAAATAGTATTGAAATGTGATATTTAATGTGATATAATATATCAGTATGTTTCAATATTAGTATATATAGCCAGAGAGGTGAAGATAATGCAAAAAAATATTCATCCGGATTATAAGGAAACTGAAATCAGATGTGCTTGTGGCAATGTTTTAAAAACAAAATCCACAAAATCTCAACTGACTGTTGATGTATGTTCAAAATGTCACCCTTTCTTTACCGGACAACAGAGATTTGTTGATTCAGGTGGACGTGTAGATAGATTTGAAAAACGCAGAAGACTATCTCAACAAAGCAAATAGGACAGTAGATGTTTTTAAATGTAGGCGGCGCAAATAAGCGTTGCCTATTGTGTCAGTGTGGTGAAAATATTGCCTGAATTTAAAACTATATGTGAACCCGGACAGTTCAAAGAAACTCAAAAGCGTTCCAAATTTTTATCTTTTGCATTTCCTGTATCTTCGGAAGAAGAAGTCCATTCTCATTTGAAGAAATTGAAATCAGAATTTTATGACGCCAAGCACATAGTTTATGCATATAAGCTTTATAGTTCGGATATTCAAAAATTTAGCGACGATGGTGAGCCTTCAGGAACAGGCGGAGTACCTGTGATGAATGTGATAAAAAGTTTTGAACTTGATAATATTTTGGTAGCGGTCGTGAGATATTTCGGAGGAATTTTGCTCGGCACAACAGGACTTAGGGAAATGTATTCTTCCGGAGCTAAAGGGGCAATTTTAAATTCAAAAATTACAGACGTTGAAAAATGTATTCACTCTGTTATTACTACAGATTATGGCAATTATGGAAAAATTTTGAATATACTTTCGGATAAAAACGCCAAAATATTTTCTACAGATTATACAGAAAGTGTCAGCATTGATTTTTGTGTGGCAGAAACAGATTTTGGCGAAGTACGAAAAAAAATAAACAACACAATGCAAGGAAGAGAAGTAATTAAATTTATTGATAATATTTTTATACCGCTAAAGTAAATTTATACTATAAAGTATTAATAATGGTGGTGGCAAATATGAATATAAGAAAAAAATACGAAGAATTAGAAAAAAATTTTTTGTCCGAGCATGCTGCGCTTTCATGCAATACGCTTGGAAGAGAGAAATTTGAGCCACTTTGCGAAATCAGAACGGAATATCAAAGAGACAGAGATAGAATTTTACATTCTAAATCTTTTCGAAGGCTTAAGCACAAAACTCAAGTCTTTATATCTCCCAAGGGAGATCACTACAGAACACGTTTGACCCATACTTTAGAAGTTTCACAAATTTCGAGGACTGTAGCCAGAGCACTTCGACTAAATGAAGATCTTACCGAAGCCATTGCGCTCGGCCATGATGTAGGTCATACTCCTTTTGGCCACGCAGGAGAAAGTGCTCTGAATCAGCTTTGCCCGGCTGGTTTTAGGCATTATGAGCAAGGTGTGCGAGTATTATCCTGCTTAGAAAAAAACGGAAAAGGACTCAATCTCACAAAAGAAGTTTTAAATGGAATAAAATGTCACACCAAAGGTGAAGAAGCAACAACAGCCGAGGGGAGAATTGTAAGGCTTTGTGACCGGATTGCCTATGTGAATCACGACATAGAAGATGCGCTTAGAGCAGGAGTTCTGAATGATAATAAAATACCGAAAGAATTTGTTGAAGCTTTTGGAAATAGATTTTCCGAGAGAATAAACACAATGGTTACTTCGGTGATTTTAAACAGTGATGGGGAAAACATCAAAATGTCTGAGGAACTGGCGAAAAAGTTTGATGATATGCACAGTTTTATGTACAGAGAAGTTTATTTGAACAAGCAGTCATTTTCCGAAGATCAAAAAGTTCCGTTTGTAATTAATTCTCTTTATGAGCATTTTATAAATAATAGTAAAGAAATGCCTGATTACATTCAAGAAATATCTAAAAAAGAAGGAATAGAAACAGCAGTTTGCGACTATATTGCAGGTATGACCGATCAATTTGCAACTTTAGTTTTTAAAGAAATTTTTATTCCGAAATCAACCATTATATTTTGATATATTTAGTTTTTAGGTGGTGGAATATTGATTATTTCCGAAGAGTTTATTTCAGAGCTTAAAGCGAGAAATGACATAGAAGAAATAATTTCTTCATACGTTGATTTAAATAGAAAAGGCAAAAACTTAATGGGACTTTGTCCTTTTCACGCAGAAAGAACACCGTCGTTCTGTGTTTATCCATCGAATGCATCATTTTATTGCTTTGGATGCGGAGCCGGGGGAGACGTTATAACATTTCTTCGATTAATTGAGCATTATGACTACATAGAAACTGTAAAATATTTGGCAGACCGATGTGGTATGAATTTTGAAATTGATAATCAGTCAGATGAAATCCACCGGCAAAAAATGCTAATTTATGAAATGAATCGAGAGGCGGCAAAATTTTATTATAAATCTCTCTTCAGCTCGGAAGGTAAAGCGGCGCTAAGTTATTTATCTGAAAGAAAATTGAGTCCTTCAACAATTACTCATTTTGGGCTGGGATATTCTCCAAAAAGTGGGCATTCTCTTGTAGACTATTTGAAAAATAAAGGTTATAATATTAAGGACATTATTATGTCGAATTTAGCGTTTTCAGCTCGAAATTCGATGGTTCGAGACAGATTTAGAGGCAGACTCATGTTTCCGATAATCGATGTCAGAGGGAATGTAATAGCGTTTGGAGCAAGAACTTTAAAAAATGAAATCCCAAAATACATAAATACTTCAGACACGCTGGTATTCAAAAAAAGTAATAATTTATTTTCTCTTAATTTTGCTAAAAACAGCAGTGAGAAGTCCTTTATATTGACTGAAGGTTATATGGATGTCATATCTCTTTACCAAGCGGGCTTTTCGAATGCTGTTGCAGGTTTGGGAACAGCTCTTACCGAAGGCCAAGTTAAGCTCCTTTCAAGGTATACAAATGAAGTTGTTATTTGTTACGATTCTGACGAACCGGGGCAAAAGGCTGCTGAACGAGCTATATCTCTTTTGAAAGAAAATGGCGTAGATATCAAAGTTATGACCATTCCTAAAGGAAAAGACCCTGACGAGTATATAAAATCTCAAGGCGAAAATGGGAAGATTAAATTTAAAAATTTGGTAGAAAACTCTAAAAGTGATATAGAATACAAATTATTAAAAATCAAATCACTTTATGATGAAGGTTCTTCGGCGGATAAAATAAAATATTTGACCGAAGCGGCGCGGGTTTTATCCTCCTGCCATAGCCCTATTGAACGAGAAGTATTTGCTCATAAATTAAGTTCCGAGGCGGGTATAAGCAAGTCCGCTCTGGATATTCAAATCGAAAAATTTTCGAAGCAAAAAAATAAAAATTACCATAAAAAGGAATTTAAAAATTTAAAAAGTGTAACATCCGGAATCAGCGATAAAATAAATCCGGACAAGCATAATAATTTAAGGGCCGCAGTTGCGGAAGAAATGCTTATTTCATACATGATTAATAACCCTGACAAATTAGAGGAAATTTTAAAAAAAATTGATTCTGATTGTATAATAACCAAGTTTAATCAAAGAGTATTTAAATGTGTGGAAAAAATAATATCTGAAGGCAAAGAGCCTAATTTGACTACTTTGTCCGGCTGTGATTTTTCTATGGAAGAAATAGGAAGAATAACAAAAATGATATGTTCATATAATCCAAGTATAATTACAAGCGAATCAGCCGAAGAATATATAAAAACGATTTTGGAAGAAAACGAAAAAAATAAGGTAAAAAATGTGGACAACATATCCAAAGTTGAGGTAAAAGATTATATAGAAAGCCTAAAAAATATTAAAAGATAAAATTAATTTTGCTTCTATAAAAATAAGGAGATAAAAAAATGAACGATGTTACATCATCATCAAAGACAATAGATACAGTTATCAAAGATTTGGTAAGCCAAGGAAAGGCATCCGGCCATGTGAGTACAGGTGAGATTTTGGAAGCCATGGGCGAAATGGATTTTAATCCTGATGAAATAGAAAAACTATACGATTCTATGGAATCCATGGGTGTTGAAATTGTAGAAGGATTGGATGAACCTTCTGAACACGAACATACTAAGCATGAAGAAGTTGCAATTCCGACGGGGGAAATTTCAACTACCGATGACCCTGTGAAAGTTTACCTGAAAGAGATAGGAAATGTTCCTCTTCTTAGCGCTGAAGAAGAACTAAATCTTGCTAAACGAATTTCTGAAGGAGATGAGAAAGCTCGTCGAAGATTGTCGGAGGCTAATTTGCGTTTGGTTGTAAGTATAGCAAAAAGATATCTTGGCAGAGGCATGCATTTTCTGGATTTAATACAAGAGGGTAATCTGGGACTTATAAAAGCTGTAGAAAAATTCGATTATTCTAAGGGATTTAAATTTTCAACATATGCTACATGGTGGATTAGGCAAGCTATAACAAGAGCGATTGCCGACCAAGCCAGAACCATTCGTATTCCTGTCCACATGGTTGAAACTATGAATAAAGTAAAAAGGGTGTCCGGTCAGCTTCTCCACAGTAACGGTCAAGAGCCCACTCCTGAAGAAGTAGCAGAAGAATTAAATTTACCTGTGGAAAAAATACGTGAAATAATGAGAGCTTCTCAAGACCCGGTTTCGTTAGAAACGCCAATCGGTGAGGAAGATGACAGCCATTTGGGCGACTTTATTCCTGACAGTGACGCTCTTGCTCCCGCGGATGAAGCATCTCACGTGCTTTTGAAAGAACAGTTATTGGAAGTTTTGGATACGCTTACTCCTCGAGAAAAAAAAGTTTTGGAAATGAGATTTGGTATAGAAGACGGCAGACCAAGAACTTTAGAAGAAGTGGGAAAGGAATTTGATGTAACTCGTGAAAGAATTCGTCAAATCGAGGCTAAAGCACTTCGTAAATTGCGTCACCCCAGCAGAAGTAAGCGACTAAAAGATTATTTAGACTGATATAAATTAAAGATTTTACCCATTTTGGGTAAAATCTTTTTTATTGCACAATGTTATTTAAGTATATAACTTTTTGTAATCTGATTTAACGCAAAACAAGAGCCGCTGAAGTTCATCAGCAGCTCCCAACACCCATGAATTTTAAATCTTAACCTATTACATGAAAATACATAAGTGCATTTGTTACTATTACAGCCACAAAGAATCCCACAGATATTACCTTTGTCCAGCGCTCTAAAAAGGCGTCAATAGAACGAGATTTATTTTTAGTAAGGAAAGTATCCGAAACACTGCCGGTCATAGCTCCCATGTTTTTCTGATGTCCCTCTTGAAAAAGAACCACCGCAACAATAGCTACGGACATAATTAATAATACTACTCCCAATGTGATTTCCAATGTACTCATTTTTTTGCACCCCTCATTTTAATATCAAATTTTACTGACCTGCCATCGCTCTTTCCAGCCATATATTTGCTATTTCAAGAGCAGGATAAAGTCCGCTTTTCTCGCTTATTTTCACAATCTTTTTGCTGTTGGAAATGTCATCGTCCATGTTTATCATTTCAACATTTACAGATGTTGCTACTTTTGTGCCGTTGACATCTTTAAAATTTTTGCTCTCTATTTTGAATACATATTTATCGGTTATATTCCCATAATAAATTGTATCTTTGCATCTTACAAGAGGCTTTCCTTTGTATTCAAAAAAGGTTTTGAGTTTTTTGTTTTTAGTACTTTTCATAACTCACCCCATAAAAATTATTATTTGCTACTACACAGAATACAATCATAGCACTTTAATGTATAATTTTCAATACTTTATTTATAATTTATTGCATTTTGGTGATTTGATATGCTTTTTTCGAAAAAATGAGCCAATATCTTTCTTGACATTCACTTCTATTACGTAATAAAATTAAGAAGTAAAAGTCTATTTTCAATATATAGTAGTTCTTTGCAAATAAGATTAAATTTGAATGACTTGTAATTAGTTTTAATGATTATAAATATCGAAGATAAAAATATAAGCAGTATTTGAAGCTTCTTTTTGACATATCGAAAAGAAGCCTGTTTACGGTATTATAAAATTAAATTTAATTGTAAGAATCACTTGGGAGGTTACAAAGTTGAATTTGGTAAGTGCAATGTGTATTATAGCGGTAGCATTTGTTGTGGCGTTTTTACTGGGAATTTTTTACAGAAAATTAAAAGCAGAAAAAGCTATTGTTTCAGCTGAAAAAGAGGCAGAAAAAATAATTGCAAATGCTAAAGAATTGGCGGAAACTCGAAAAAAAGAAGTTGTTTTGGAAGGAAAAGAAGAAATACATAAGTTCAGAAACGAAACAGAAAAAGAGCTTTCCGACCGTCGAAAAGATATTCAGCGTCAAGAAAGACGAATAATACAAAAAGAAGAAAATTTAGACAAAAAAACCGAGCATTTGGAATCCAAAGAAAATTCACTCAATGAAAGAGCTAAAGAAATCGAACATAAATATCTTGAAGCGGAAATTATAAAAAAGAATCAATTTGAAATGCTTGAAAAAATTTCCGGATTTTCGGTTTCTCAGGCAAAAAACTTTTTACTCGAAAGTTTGCAAGACGAATTATCACACGAAAAAGCGCTAAAAATAACCATGTTTGAGCAACAACTCAAAGAAGAATGTGATAAAAGAGCAGAAGAAATTTTATCCATGGCTATTCAACGCTGCGCTTCCGACCATATTTCGGAGGCTACCATATCAGTCGTTTCTCTCCCTAATGACGACATGAAAGGAAGAATAATAGGTCGCGAAGGAAGAAATATAAGAGCTATTGAAAATTTAACCGGAGTTGATTTGATAATAGATGACACACCCGAGGCGATTACTCTTTCGGCATTTGATCCGGTAAGAAGAGAGATAGCAAGAGTGGCTCTTGAAAGATTGATAGCAGACGGAAGAATTCACCCTGCAAAAATAGAAGAAATGATAGAGCGCTCCAGAAAAGATATCGAGAAAGAAATAAAAGAAGAAGGTCAACGTGCGGCGCTTGAAGCAGGAATAAATAATATTCATCCTGAAATAATTAAACTTTTAGGAAAATTAAAATATAGAACCAGCTACGGTCAAAATGTTTTAAAACACTCTTTAGAAGTTGCGCATTTATGTTGTATGATGGCTTCGGAACTCAATTTGGACGCATCACTTGCAAGAAGAATAGGGTTGCTTCATGATATTGGAAAAGCTCTTGACCATGAACAAGAGGGCTCTCACATTGAACTTGGTGTGAAAGTTGTAAAAAAATACAAAGAAAATAATGATGTAATTCATGCTATACACGCTCATCACGGCGATATAGAGCCAAAAACTCCGTATGCATTTATTTTGCAAGCTGCTGATACCGCATCTGCGGCAAGACCCGGAGCACGTCGTGAAGATTTAGAAAATTACGTTAAACGTCTGGAAAAATTGGAGTCTTTGGTTTCGTCATTTGCAGGAGTAAAAAGCTGTTATGCCATTCAAGCCGGACGTGAAATAAGGGTTATGATTAATCCTGAAGTTGTAAATGATGAAGAAATGATACCGCTTGCAAGAGATATTTGCAAGAAAATAGAATCCGAGCTGGAATATCCGGGTCAGATAAAAGTAAATATTATAAGGGAAAGCAGAACTGTTGATTACGCTAAATAATAGCATTTTTGGGGAATGAATTTATGAAAATTTTAGTTATCGGTGACGTAGTAGGAAAAAACGGAACTGAATTTTTAAGGTCAAAGTTAGAAGCGTTAAAGTCTGAAAAAAACATAGATTTTGTGATTGCCAACGGAGAAAATTCCGCAGAAGGGAATGGTATTATACCCGATTCCGCTCGCAAAATTTTGAATAGCGGAGTAAATGTTATCACCGGCGGAAATCATTCTTTCAGACGTCGTGAATTTTTTCAAGTTTTAAATGATAATCATAAAATTTTAAGGCCATATAATTTTCCGGGAGAAAAAACCCCCGGAGTAGGATTTTGCAAATCAGAAATTAACGGATTGAAAGTTGCTGTTATAAACCTTTTGGGGGTGGTGTATCTCGAAAGTCTGGACAATCCTTTTAAAGCCGTAGACAGAGCTATTCATTTTTGTAGCGATTGTAAAATAAAAATTATAGATTTTCACGCTGAAGCCACAGCCGAAAAATTGGCTATGGGATATTACGTTGACGGAAGAGTATCAGCCGTATTCGGAACACATACTCACGTTCAAACTTCCGATGAACAAATTTTGCCAAACGGCACGGGATATATTACCGATGTAGGTATGACCGGAGCAATTTGTTCGGTATTGGGAGTAAAGAAAGAATTGTCAATACGCCGAATGAAAGACAAACTGCCGACCAGGTTTCAAAATGCCGATGGCCCGTGTAAAATGGAGTGTGCGGTGTTTGATATAGATGATTCCACAGGAAAAGCAATATCGGTGGAAAGATTGAGAGTTCTTTAAGTAAAATATTTAAAATAATTGCATATATAATATAAATGATGTAAAATGTGTCATGTGGATTTAGAATTCTAAAATAATTCTCATATTTGAGGAGTTGTGTTCAATTGATAGATGGATTAATTTTAAAAAAGGCATTTATTTCAGGAGCAAACAACATTATAAAGAGTAAAAAATTTGTTAATGAGCTTAATATTTTTCCTGTTCCGGACGGTGATACAGGAACAAATATGTCTATGACCATATCTTCAGGCGTAGAGGCGCTTAATAAATTGAGCGATGAAGTCACAGCCGGTGAAGTGATTCAAGCGTTTGTACCTGCTCTTTTAAGAGGAGCAAGAGGAAATTCAGGAGTAATACTTTCGATATTATTTCGTGGATTTACTGAACTTTTTTCCAATTCTAAAACATTAACAGGAAGCGATTTGGCCCAAGCTTTGGATGTTGGGGTTAAGGCTGCTTATTCTTCGGTTACCAAACCTACAGAAGGAACTATATTAACAGTTGCAAGAGTTGCATGTGAACGTGCAAAAGAGGCAGCAAAAATCAATAATGACGCTGTTTTTGTTTGGGAAAAAGCTTGTGCCGGAGCAAAAGACGCCTTAAAACAAACCCCGGAACTTTTGCCTGTGTTAAAAAAGGCAGGAGTTGTTGACGCCGGTGGAAAAGGCTTATGCTTGATTTTTGAAGGTATGTTATCTTACATAAAAGATGAAATTTTTGTAGAACCCGGTGAAGAAATCCCGGATATCGAAGAAAATGATGAGTTTAGAAATGCAGCCGCGGAATTTGACCAAGATATAAGGTTCACGTATTGCACCGAGTTTATAGTTCAGAGGAATCGTTTGTGCAATTTACGCCCGTTAAGACTTAGAAATCGTTTGCAAAAAATCGGTGACTGTGTAGTTGTGGTTGATGACGAAGAAATAATTAAAGTGCATGTTCACACCGAAAATCCTGGAAAAGTTCTTGAAGAGGGTTTGCGTTATGGTCAGTTTTTAACTGTTAAAATTGAAAACATGAAAGAGCAGCACAGAAAAGCTGCCGAAGCGAAGCAAGAAAAGCTTTCTAAATCAATTCAAAATGCAGAAGTATTTGAAAGAAAAGAACCCGAGGAAGAAGTTGGGTTTGTAGCTGTTGCGGCAGGGAACGGCGTAGTTTCTTTGTTTAAAGATTTGGGATGTCAGAACGTGATAAGTGGTGGCCAGACGATGAATCCGAGCACAGATAAAATCGTCGAGGCAATACTTGCGACTCCTGCAAAGACTGTCTATGTTTTCCCAAATAATAAAAATATAATTATGTCCGCTCAGCAGGCAATATCTTTAGTCAAAGACCGAACTGTTGTAGTGGTTCCCACAAAGACTATTCCTCAAGGGATTGCAGCAATTCTTTCTTACAGTTTCGAAAATGATATGGAAAGCAATATCGATATAATGACAGCCGCTTTTTCAAAAGTGAAAACCGGTCAAGTTACTTTCGCGGCCAGGGATTCAGAATTCGGTGGATTTAAAATTAAAGAAAGAGATATTTTGGCTTTATCTGACGGAAAGTTGGTATTTACAGATAAGGATCCTGTTAAAGCTGTTGCTAAACTTGCCAAATCGCTTTCAAATAAAGATACTGAATTTATTACTCTGATTTATGGTGAAAGCGTTAGCTTGGAGCAAGCTGAAAAAGCTAAAGAGATGATTGAATCAGCTCTAAAAAATAAAATAGAAGTTACATTGATTAACGGTGAACAACCTATTTATCATTTTGTTATTTCTGTAGAATAAATTATAAAATTGGAGGTGCCTTTATGGCATCTTTATTTAAAATTGATATACAAAAATTAAAAGGTGTAGGTCCCAAAACTGCTGAATATTTTCGGAAGCTTGGGGTCTGCACCGTTGGTGATTTAATAAAATTTTTTCCAAAGAGCTACGAAGATTGGACAACATTATCGAATATCGAAATGGCCAGAGGGCAAAAAGATAAATGCTTGAGGCTCCGGATTGTAATTCCTGCAAAAGAGTTTTTTACCAAAAATAAAAAAAATATGTACAAGCTCATTGCCACTGACGGAATTAACAATATTGAGATAACATTTTTTAATAACAAATATGTTGCCAAAAGCTTTCGAGTTAATTGTGAGTACATTTTCCGAGGGAATGTTGTTTTGAATTATGGAAAATACGAAATGATTTCTCCTAAGTTCAAAGAGATAAATAATTCCGAAAATCTTTACCCAGTTTATCATCAAACAGCCGGTCTTACTTCTTCTAAAATTTTTTCTTGTATTAAAAATGCTTTTGAAATGATGCCGAAGACAGTAAGCGAAACATTGCCGGAGTGGGTAGTAGATGAAAATTATCTTTATCCGCTTGATTTTGCTCTGAAAAAAATACATTTTCCAAAAGATAAAGATGAGTTATATGAAGCCAGAAAAAGAATAATTTTTGAGGAATTTTTTGTATACCAGTTAGGAGTAAAACTATTAAAAAAACAATCAAGAGTTAAAACCGATATAAATGTAGGAAAGGATTATAGCACTGAGTTTTTATCTTTTTTACCGTTTGAGATGACCGGTGCCCAAAAAACAGCTGTTGAAGAATGCATGAATGATATTATGGAAAATAAATTTTCTATGAATAGATTGCTTCAAGGAGACGTTGGATCGGGTAAAACAGCTGTAGCGGCATCGCTTGCATACACTATTGCAAAAAACGGATATCAAGTTGCTGTTATGGCTCCTACTGAACTTTTAGCGGTGCAGCATTTTAATACATTTAAAAAATTTTTTGAAAATACAAATTTAAAAACAGTATCACTTTACGGTTCTATGAAGAATAAAGAAAAAGCTCAAGCCAACCTCGAGATTATGTCCGGCGAAGCAGATATAGTAATAGGAACCCATTGTTTAATTTCCGAAAAAGTATTATTTAAAAATTTAGGATTGATAATTACCGATGAACAACATAGATTTGGAGTAAACCAACGCGCTGCTCTTGTGAATAAAGGTACCGCACCGCATGTGCTTGTTATGTCTGCTACTCCTATACCAAGGAGTTTAGCGTTGATTTTATACGGTGATTTGGATATTTCTGTCTTAAATGAAACTTTACCCGGAAGGCAAAAAATAGATACTTTTTTCGTGGATAGCTCTAAGCGTGCAAGATTATGGAATTTTTTGAAAAATATAGTGAACCAAGGCGGCCAAGGTTATATTGTATGCGCAAGCATCGAAGACACGCAGGAAAACCTTCTGGATGTGTACACTTATTACGAAAAAATGATGGATGAAGGTTTTGAAAAGTCTTATGTAAGCGTTTTGCACGGCAAAATGAAATCTTCTGAAAAAGATGAGGTTATGAAAAACTTTATAGATGGCAAAATTAAAATTTTAATTTCCACAACCGTAATTGAAGTCGGTATAGACGTCCCTAATGCTCAAATTATAATAATAGAAAACGCAGAAAGATTTGGTTTATCGCAGCTCCACCAGCTCAGAGGCAGGGTAGGAAGGAGCAGTTTAAAATCTTATTGTGTCTTAGTTTCCGATTCAAAGAGTAAGGATTCAATGCGGAGATTTTCTGCAATGGTAGATTCAAATAGCGGATTTTATCTGTCGGAAGAAGATTTAAAACTACGTGGCCCCGGAGATTTTTTTGGAGTGAATCAGCACGGAGTTCCGAATATAAAAATTCCTACCAATTATAATGATCTTCCAACAGTAAAAAATGCTCAAAATGCGGCTTTAAAATTTTTGTCTTGCGATGAAGTTTCAAATTATAAGTTTTTAAATTACAGAATTTCGAAAACATTTAAAAAATTTGAAGATGAAGATAGTAGCGGAATAACTTTTTAAAAGGTGATGATTTATGTATTCGATAGGAATGGATATGGTTGAAATATCTCGAATAAAAAAATCCATGCAAAGACCTAATTTTTTGAATTTCATTTTAGGAGAAAAAGAATTTGGAGAGCTAAAATTAAGAAAATTCCCTTTTCAAAGCGTAGCTGCTAATTTTGCTGCCAAAGAAGCTTTTGCAAAATCCATAGGTTTAGGATTTAAAGGATTTAAAATGAAGGAGGTAGAAGTGCTTAGAGAATCTTCCGGAAAGCCTATTCTTTATTTTACGGGAAAGGCAAAGAAAATAGTCGAAGAAAATAATTATGATTTTTCCGTAAGTCTCACTCATACTTCTGATTTGGCTTCTGCAGTAGTAATATGTTTTAAAAAAAATTAAGGAGAGATTTGATATGCAAGAATACGATTATTTAAAAATGATAAATTTTGATACAGTGAAAAATATTTTGCCAAAACGTCTTCCGGATTCCAATAAAGGAACTTTCGGAAGGCTGCTTTGCATTTGCGGGAGTAAAAATATGCCCGGAGCTGCATTTTATTGTGTTGCTGCTGCTTCCAGATCCGGTGTGGGACTTATACAGTCGGTTATACCCGAGGATATTTATAACATTACTGCCTCTAAAATATCCGAATCGCTTTTTTACCCTGTGCCTGAGGATTTTGAAAAAGCTTGGGGTACAATTAATTCTTTACTTCCTCGTGCTACAGCGGCACTTGTTGGCTGCGGAATGGGTTGGAATAAATTTACTCAAAAAATAGTGTATAAACTTGTGAGAGAAAGCAAAATCCCGCTAATCATAGACGCCGATGGAATAAATGTTATATCCGAAAACATAGATATATTAAAAGAGGCAAAATCCGATATTATTTTAACCCCTCATATCAAAGAAATGTCGCGCTTACTGGGCGAGGATATAAATTATGTCTTAAAAAATAAATTCGAAGTTGCTAAAAATTTTTCTAAAAAATATAATTTAACTCTGGTTTTAAAAGATAGCCAAACAGTAATTTCTGATACCAACGGTCACCTATATTTGAATTCAACAGGAAACGAATCCATGGCTAAAGGAGGCACAGGAGATGTTCTTGCAGGAATAATAGGCAGTTTAGCGGCACAAGGAGTTTCTGCTTTAAATTCAGCAATAATTTCTGTTTTTATTCACGGAAGGAGCGGGGATATATGTAAAGAAAAATTTTCTTCTTTTTCGGTTATTCCAACAGATATAATAAACAATTTGTCAGAAGTTTTTTTAGAGCTTGACGGAAAGGTGATTCAGTGAAAAATTTTATTTGTATAATAGTGTGCGGTATATTGATTTTTTCCTTAAATGGTTGTAAAAAAAATGTTTTGGATTCCACACCGGAAATATCAACCGAAATGGACGGGGTGGTAAGCATACATTGTAAAGACGAAAAATATAAAGGTAAAATAATTCACAAGCCCGAAGGATTAACTACCATTGTTCTCGAGGAGCCTCAGAACTTAAAAGGAATGACATATTCTTTTAGCGGAGGAAAATATGAAATTTCAATGCAAGGGCTCTCGGGCGAATTTACAGCCAGTCCCTTTTCAAAAAGTTCGCCTATTTTTTGCATAGATAAGTTATTGAATTCTTTGAAAGATTCTCAAAATATTAAAAAAGTCGAAAAAAATCATGTAAAAATTGATTGTGATGGCACAGAATATGACTTGCACATGGATTCTTCAGGGAAAATTCAATCAATTACAGCCCCTTCTCTTGAATTAGAGATTACTTTACAAGCGTAATAAACAGTTTTTTGAAAAAATATTTAATAAATTATGCAAAAAATCAAAGATGACTCAAAAAGAAAAAAAGTTTAAAAAAAGTGTTGACAATGATAAAAGGGATATGGTATTATAAAAAAGCGCTCGAGAGAGAAGAAAAAAGAGAGAGAAAAGAGCGCAGGGACCTTGAAAATTAAACAACACAAGATATGAAGAATATCAAAGACCCGTAATT
>CAKVAX010000004.1 GCA_934725425.1 uncultured Eubacteriales bacterium
AATTACGGGTCTTTGATATTCTTCATATCTTGTGTTGTTTAATTTTCAAGGTCCCTGCGCTCTTTTCTCTCTCTTTTCTCTTCTCTCTCGAGCGCTTTTTTATAATACCATATCCCTTTTATCATTGTCAACACTTTTTTTAAAAAAAATTCAGCTTTAACGTTTTCTATAATTTTTGTAATATACAGTCGACAAAATAAGCAATTTTATCTTAAAATATTACCGATTTAATCCGACTTACCGCCATTTAATGACCTTTCAATGCTTCCACAAAGAAGTTACTGTATAAAACCTATAAAACATCGTGATTTTATTCTAATTTTATAAACATAATAAATATTTATAATATTTCTAATACAAAACCCAATAAAAAAAGGAACCGCTAAACGATTCCTTTTAATTTATAAATCCGAAATAAAACCAATAATTTTATTTGCGCCCACTTTAGTGCCTCCGGTAGCGATTTTTTTGTTTCCGCCGCCTTTGCCGTCAATTTTACTCATAAGTGCGGAAAGCATCTCATTAGCCGCAAATTTGCCCACATTTTCGTCGTTGACCGCTAAGATAACTTGATTTTTCTCTCCGGCAACTATACATACAAAAATGCATTTTAATTTGTCAGCCATCTTTATGATTTCATTTTGAAGTTTTTTGCATGAAGTTTCGACTACTTGATATCCAATCTTAATTCCGGATTTTCCTGATACATATGAAACTTTGGATTCTTCAAGAGGATTTTCGGTAGATTTATTTTCAGATTTTTTAGAAATATTTTTCTTTACCTTTTCTAAAACATCTTCAGATTTAACTTTTAAAACAGAAGCAATATTATTAATATCTTCTATCTTTTTTTGTACGTATTTTAAAGCTGTGTCGCCTGTAACAGCCGTAATTCTTCTTAGACCCTTACCTATACCTTCGGTAGATAAAATTATAAATAATCCTATATTTCCTGTTCTGCTTGTATGTGTACCGCCGCAAAGCTCGCTGGAAACATCGCCATAGCTTACTATTCTTACAGTTTCACCATATTTGCTTTCAAACAGTGCCATAGCACCTGATTTCATGGCTTCTTCTAAACTTTTAACCTCTACTTTGCGCGGAATATTATCACGAATATAAGAATTTACAACACTTTCTATTTTGCATATATCCTCGCCGGTTATAGCGTGGTCGTAGTTAAAATCAAATCTTAGCTTATTGTGTTCTACTTTAGAACCAGCCTGATGAAGGTTTTTGCCGTATATTCTTTGCAGAGCGCTCTGGAGTAAATGCACTGCTGTATGATTATTCTGGATATTCACTCTTTTTTCTTTACCAATGGTTGCATGGACCGCATCATTCTCTTTTAAGATTCCCTCAATGACTGTTCCGCTGTGCACGTAAACATTATCTCCGGTTTTCTGTACATCTGTAATTTGGATTATGCAGTTATTGCTTTTTATTATTCCGGTGTCAGCGCATTGCCCGCCGGAAACAGCATAAAATACAGTTTTATCAAGCACTATTTTTACTTCATCATTCGAAGAAGCAGAATTGCATGTATTATTGTTTTTGAAAATTTTTAAAACACGGGAATCACATTCAAAATTTTCGTAACCCAAAAATTCAGTGGGATTAACTTCTGACAATTTATCAAAAATCAATTTCATATCATCTGCACTGTTATTAGATGCACAATTTTTAGACTTTTCTTTATGTTTTTCAATTCGTAAATTGTAATCTTTTTCGTCCACGGTCATTGAATTTTCTTCTGCGTATTGTTTAACGATATCAAAAGGCAAACCATAAGTGGTAACCAATTCAAATGCTTCTTTACCGCTGATTTTTTTCTCGGTATCTTTAAGCTTCTCCAGCATGCTAAGACCTTTGGTTACAACTTTAGAAAATTGATTTTCTTCCTTTTTAAATTCAGATATTATGTAATTTTTATTTTCTGAAAATTTAGGGAATATTTCTTTATATTTTTCTATAATAAATTCAATAATTCCTGAAAAATTAAAATCCGAGATTTTATTTTTTGCGGTTATCATCATGCAGCGTCTGATAAGCTTTCTGGGAATATATCCTCTGCCTTCATTTGACGGGGAAACATGTTCGGAAAGAATTAATGCTGCGGTACGCAAATGGTCGGTAAGGATTCTTAATTCAATCTCCGAAAGTGAATCTTCGGAAGGAAGATTTTCAATTATTTTTTCTTTTATAGGGAATAACAAATCGGTTTGATAAGCCGAATCATAGTCATTTAAAACCATTGCCAAACGTTCAAGACCTGCGCCGGTATCAACGCTTGTGAATCCGAGTTTGCTGTATGATCCGTCAGCATTTTTATTAAGCTGCATAAAAACGCCGGCATTCCAAATTTCGATATATCTTTTTTTAGTATCAAATTCTCCGCCGGGAGTATATTCTTCTCCTTCGCCGGTATCATAGAAAATCTCGGTACAAGGTCCGCAAGGCCCTGTTTCGGCAGTAGGTCCCCAGAAGTTGTCTTCTTTTCCACAAGCTATTATATGACTCTCGGGCATACCTGCTTTTTTCCAAAAATCATACGCTTCTTGGTCAAGAGGTAATCCTAATTCTTTATCTCCGGCAAAAACAGTAACATAAAGTTTTTCTTTTGGTATTTCAAGAGATTTAGTCAAAAATTCATAAGCTAAAGAAATTGCTTTTTCTTTAAAGTAATCATTTATCGACCAGCTTCCGAGCATTTGAAAACTCGTCAGATGATGCTTGTCCCCGATTGAGTCAATGTCGATTGTTCTTATGCATGGCTGAACATCGCAAAGTCTGGGGTACGGTGGCTTTTCAACGCCTATAAAATAGTTTTTCAAAGGCGCCATACCTGAATTTATAAACAGCAAAGTAGGGTCGTTTTTCGGAACGATTGAAGAATCCACTATTTCCATGTGGTCTTTTTCTTTAAAAAAAGATATAAATTTATTTCTAATGTCTATGGATGAAATTTTATCCATAATTTTTCCTCCTTAAAATAAGATACGTATCATTATATTATACGAATTTAAAGTCTATAAATCAAGGAATATAAATTATCTAAGCTCCACATAAAATAAGAAAGCTCCGCTTTTTAAAAAGCGGAGTGATAAACTAATTATTTCCACAACAGCCGGAGCAGGTAGATTCTTCCAAACCGGTTTCCATAGTTCTTGGAGGGAAGAATTCATTCGTAGGAAATTTAATTCTGCTAAACATATCGCAGGGGCTGTCGGTAGAAGTCACACATTCTTTATTTGGTATACAGAAATCGTATGCAGGAATTTTAAGCTGAACATTACGTTCAATTTGAATTATTGAAAATAATCCCAAAGTAACTGCAACAGTTTTTGCTACATTGCTGCTCCTTACAAATTCGCCGCCAAATTGCCTGCAAATAGCGTCAGGTACTCTGCACTGAGGTTGACATGTACATTCGCTGGGAGCACAGATTTTTGCGGATAATGCCACAGGTTGTGCAACCTGAACTGTAGCCTTTGGAAGATTGCGGAAAAGAGAATTTGAAATTTCACTGATTCCGGAACATCCCTCGGAGCTAAACGATTTTACACTTCCTTCACTGCCATAAAGGACTGCTTTTTTATTAAAAACACATAGTCCGGTGACATTTGCCGGGATCACGGACGGAGCAATAAAAGCTTCGAGTGCAACTTCAAAAAAATATGTTATGTCTATGGAGTAGTATCCTCTTCTGAAAGGGATAGGTTCCAAATCAACATATGCCGTTAGTACATTTACGTTCTTTACTCTTACACTATTTGCTTGATCAATAATATTTTGATTAGCTTCATTAAAATTTACTCTCAAATTTTCCAGGCAATCTTTATCAGCGCATGAATCATATATTCTGTAAGCATTTATGCAAACTGATTCTTTAAACTGATTATCCTGGCATGAGAATGTAGAAAAATTCTCTGTCATATAAAATTCCCCCTATAATATTAAGCGGGCACAATGCATGTTCAGCGCATTTATGTTCCCGTATTGAAATTCTGATTTTCAATATATATTATGGGAGAGTTTTTATTTTTGTTACATTATTAAATTATTCTATCTTCAGGTGGGCATAATTAGCCATTAGCTTTTTAGAGCCTACTTTATCGAACAATATTTCGAGCAAGCTGTCTCCGTTCATTGGGAGAACAGACATGACCGTTCCTTGACCGAAAGTCTTGTGAACTACTGTCAATCCCGGCTCAAATTTTTGAGATTTTTCGGAATCCCCGCCTCCTGCAACTTGACCAAAATGATGAGCGGCAATAAGGGATTGATTACGAATTTCCTGAGCAGATTTAGGTCTGTCTTCTTCGTTATCCAATTTTTTCCAATCTCTTGATTTGGTTCTGTCTAAGAGTTCTTGCGGCATCTCACTTAAAAATCTCGAAGACTTATTATGTGAAGTGCTGCCGAAAATCATGCGGCTATCTGAATTCAGTATATAAAGTCTTTCTTTGGAACGAGTGATGCCAACATAAGCAAGTCGGCGTTCTTCTTCTACTTCCAACTCACTGGAAAGAGATTGCATACCCGGGAAAATTCCTTCTTCGAATCCGGGAATAAACACTGTCGGGAATTCCAAGCCTTTGGATGAATGAAGAGTCATCATCACTATAGCATCTGAATTTTCGTCATAATTATCTATGTCGGTAAGCAAAGATACTTCTTCCAAAAATCCCGACAAATCGCCGTTTGGATTTTCTTCTTCATATTTTTTTATATTACTTAAAAGCTCTTTTACATTCTCTATTCTGGCTTCTCCCGAGTCTTTATCGGTTTTTAAATAATCGATGTATCCTGTCTTTTCGAGCATTATATCATAAAGTTCATGAAGGCTAACTGACGAATCTTTGCTGATACTTACTAATTCATCAATCAAATCAGAAAAAGCTTTTAATTTAGATGAAACCCTTTGAAGTTGCTCATATTCTCCTGAATTTCTTATTACATCCAAAAGATCTTTTCCGGTTTCATTTGCAATTTCGGTAGCTTGAGTGATTGTGCGTTCTCCGATGGATCTTCTGGGCTGATTTATAATTCTTTTTAATCTTACTTCGTCCTTGGGGTTATTTATAACGCTGAAATATGCGATCATATCGCGAATTTCTTTGCGCTCGTAAAAGCGAAATCCGCCTAAAATACGATAAGGAATTCCGGATTTAATAAATACCTTTTCCATAACATTTGACTGAGAGTTCATGCGATACAGAACGGCTATATCGGAATATTTACTGCCTCTGGCGACCAAATCTTGAATCGCTTCAGAAATATAATTTGCTTCATCGTGCTCACTATAAGCAGTATGAACTCTTATTTTTTCTCCCGGTTCATTATCCGTCCAAAGAGTTTTTTCTTTACGGTTATGGTTATGCTTTATAACAGAATTTGCGGCATTTATAATATTTTGGGTAGATCTATAATTCTGTTCCAGACGTATAGTTTTTGCGCCCGGGAAATGCCTTTCAAAATCGAGAATATTTTCGATTGTAGCTCCTCTGAATTTGTAAATGCTTTGGTCATCGTCGCCAACAACGCATAAATTGCTGTATTTTTTAGCCAAATCACGAATGAAAACATACTGAGTGTAGTTGGTGTCCTGATATTCATCGACTAAAATATATTTGAATTTTTCTTGATAGTTTTCAAGCACTGCGGGATTATTTTTGAAAAGAATTACTGTATTCATTATCAAATCGTCAAAATCCATTGCATCTGATTCAATCAATTTTTTCTGGTAAAGCTCATATATCTCGGCAATCGCACAAAGTCTGTAATCTCCGGCGGCTTTGCGTCTGAATTCTTGAAAATTAACAAGCTTATCCTTAGCTCCGGAAATTTCATTCCTTACATTCTTATATGACACAATCTTGTCATCGAGATTAAGAGTTTTTATGCATTCTTTTATCAATCTTTTGCTATCGTCATCATCATATACGACAAAGTGATTGGAATATCCTAATTTTTCGGCATGAGCACGCAAAATTCTTGAACACAATGAGTGAAATGTAGATGCATAAACATCTTTTCCTACATCTCCAAGCACGTTCGACAAACGATTTTTCAGCTCTCCCGCAGCCTTATTTGTAAAAGTAATCGCCAAGATATTCCAAGGGCGAATCGGGTTGTGCTTAATTATATTTTTTACACTTTCGGCACCTTCGCCGTTTTTGTAAACATTTTCCAGATTTTCAACAAGTGATTCATCTAAAAATTCCGGAATCTCATCGGTGGTATATGCATCACCGTAGTTAATCATATTTACTATTCTATTTACTATTGCAGTGGTTTTTCCGCTTCCTGCTCCCGCCAAAACCACCACCGGGCCGTTTACCGTAAATACAGCTTCCCGTTGATTTTCATTCATCTTGGAAAAACTGCGTTCAAGCAATTTCTTTTTTAAATCTTGAAATTTAGTAACAATACTTTTAGTCAATTTTTGCACCGCCATGTTCTAAAGCATATGATTGTTTTTTATTACAAATTTTTCATAATTAGGTTTAAAATACATCATTTAAGCTTATTTATTTTTTATATTATAATTAATATTTTACCTCATTTTTTTCAAAAAATCAAATCAAAAATATTCGCACAAAAAATCTTGGAACTCCAGAGGTTCCAAGATTCATATAAATTTAATCTCCGAAAGATTTTATTCGTTCAAGGTCAGAGATTTCATAATTTTTTAATTCCACGGATTTATCTGCGTTATCCGGAAGGACTCTTGCTGTATTTGAAATAATATTAGCAGAAATAACACTTCCGAGGCCGTCCGGAGTTTTTACTTTTTCGCCGGGCTTCGGGACTTTATCAATAGACTCATGATAAAAATCTTGCTCATATTTTAAACAGCACATCAACCTGCCGCACGTACCGGAAAGTTTTGACGGATTTAAAGAAAGTCCTTGATCTTTTGCCATTTTTATTGAAACAGATTGAAAATTATTTAAAAATTTACCACAACAAAGCATTCTGCCACACGGACCCAAGCCACCAAGCATTTTGGCTTCGTCCCTTATTCCGACTTGACGCAGTTCTATCCTTAGTCTGAATATGTATGCCAAATCTTTTACAAGGCTTCGGAAATCAACACGAGATTCTGCCACAAAATAAAATATAACTTTGCTCCTGTCAAACATATACTCGGCTTCTATGAGTTTCATTTTGAGCTTATGTTCCTTAATTTTTTCTTGGCAAATTCTAAGAGCCTCTTTTTCTTCTGCTTTCTTTTTATCAAGCGATTTTAAATCTGCAGCGGTCGCTTTTCTTATAACTTTTTCAGAAGGATTCACCCAATCAGCGTCATTTTCTGTTTCTTTCAAATATATAACCTTGCCGCACTCTATTCCTCTTTTAGTCTCGGCAACTATAGTATCACCGACCTTACAAATTTCATTTTTATAGATTAGGTAATGAATTTTTCCAACTTCTTTAAACCTAACCCCCAAAACCTTGCACATACATATTCCCCTTACTTTTTACATTTCCGCGCATAAATAACAAAGCAATAAATTAAAGTTTATGTTTTTTGGTATAAGCGATGCAACATAATTTAATTTATCCAGCATATTTATAAATTTACTTCCCGAAATGTCGTGGCTTTTTTCATAATATTTAACTAATAAATTATGCAAAACATGTTCAACAAACTTTTTAAATACTATCCTATCATTTGGAATTTTGGAAGTCATCAAAACCATTTCATACTTATCTTCCACTAAAATTGCGTCTGCGAATTTCGATGACAATTCTTCGTATTCGAAAACATCATTTTTAAAATCAGTCACTCTATAAATTTGGCATCTAGACCTGACTGTCGCAAGAAGCGAAGACGCAGAACTGCATAAAATTATAAACACAACATTTTTAGGCGGCTCTTCGAGTATTTTTATAAAAGCATTCTGAGACTGAGCAGTCATTCGGTCGCCGTTTTGGATTATATAAAATTTATAACCGCCTTCGTTTGCTTTAATGTACGCATCTTCTCGAATTTTTCTTATTTTTTCCACTTTTATTGATGACGAGCCTTTTTCAGGTGCTATAACTTTCACATCAGTATGAGAATCGCTTAAAACCTTCAAGCAACCTGAACATTTTCCGCACGGCCTTTGCGATTCAGAAGTGCAAAGCGCACGCAGAGTTATTTCTTTAATAATTTTCATGGTATCCTCAATATTATTGCACTCGACGATGACAGCATGAGGAATCAAATGATTTTCAGATAATGATAATAATTCTTCTAGATTGTTTTCTTTCAATGTATTACACCTTTTCAAATCTGTCTACGTTAAGAACGAAAATAATAGCTCCACCGCTTGTAACTTGGTACAGAGGAGTGTTTACAGCATCCGAGAATCCGGTTACGTCCGACATCAAACTGTCTCTTTTACTGCTGTACTTGGATATAATATCAATAACTTTATTGGTTTTATTGTCTTCCACACCTATAATAAGCGTTGTGTTTCCTGATTTTAAGAATCCACCCGTAGAAGCCATTTTTGTAACTTGAAAATGTTCCTCGGTAAGAGCGTCCATTACTACCGATGCATCATCTTTGCTCATGATAGCCATTACTAATTTCATAAAAACACTTCCTTAAAAAGTTTATAAGTTTGATTAGATTATTTTACCACAGATATTTTCGAAATACCATATGATTTCAAAGCGTATAATTCTTCATCGCCGATTTTTTCCCCCGGCATAACGACAGGTACACCCGGAGGGCACGGGCAGATTATTTCCGAAGCAATTTCATTCTTACAATCTCTTAAAGATTTATAAACAGATTTCGCCATCAATGCCTCACGTGGAGTTAAAACTGCTTCCGGTAAGCTTTCGCCTATGAAACACATATCATTAATTTTTTTATCGCGAATTTTCAAAGAAGAAATGGCATTATAAAGCCTTTCAAAATCTAAATCATCATTAAAAGGCGTAGCAATTAAAACCACATAATTATCATCACACATTTCGGGCTCGATATTATGATCGTAAAGGTGCTTACGAAATTCGTAACCTGTATATCCGATATTAAATACGCCCAAAGTAATTCTTACAGGGTCCGAAATGTTGTCATCCGGAATATAAATTCCTTTCTTTCTTGCGACGTCTTTAATTTTTTGAACTTTAAATTCTAAATCCTCAAAACTTATTTTTCCGAATTTATCGAGCCATATCCTGCATAAATCCATAGACGCCATAACAGGATACGAAGGGCTGGTAGAACCAAACATCAACATACTTTGCTTCACATTGTTTACAAATCTTTCATCATTTACATGAAGCCAAGCACCACCGGTTAAAACCGGAAGCGTTTTGTGAGCTGAATCAGAAGACATTGCACAGCCTTGAAAAATAGGATGTAAATTATTTTTTAAAAACATTAAATGAGACCCATGAGCGTTATCAACCATTACAGGGATATTATATTTTTTGCAATCGGAAGATATTTTTTTTATATTTTGTAAAATACCGTGATAACTCGGGCTGGTAAGATATAATCCTTTTGCGGACACGTTATCAGATAATTTTTTTTCAAAATCTTTAAAGTCTATGCTTTCAGGTAGCATGGATTCCATATTAATATTTCTTTTTATCCATACAGGATTCAAATCCAAAAGAGCCATAGTTGATATCGCAGACCTGTGAATTACTCTGTCACACAAAATCACGTCTCCGGGTGCCGAAGAAACTAACTTAAACATAGTTTGTATGCAAAGAGTATTTCCTCCGGAAGAAAAAGCTGAATAAGCAGTAGAATATAATTTGCTTAATTTTTTTTCCGCTTCTCTTATTATGCCGCCGGCTTCATATAAACTGTCGGTTTGCGGTAATTCGGTCAAATCGACGTTGTATAGCTTACTTAATTCCGGAATTTTGCATTTATGCCCGGGAGTATGAAAAGAAGACCTATTCAATTTATTGTATGCACATAAAGATTCATATAAATTTTTTTTCACTATTTTTCTCCTGTAAAATGAATATCTAATTTTATAAATGAAATAATAAAATCAAAAGGGAGTGATTAACTTATGAACTTAAGCAAAAAAGAATACTCTGAAATGACCGGAAAAAGATGTCCGGCCAGCCCGATATGGAAAGATTTATTCTTGGCGTTTGTTTCGGGAGGGCTTATTTGCACTTTAGGGCAAGCTCTTTGCCAGTGTTACATGACATATTTCAGCCTTGATAAAAAAACCGCTAACACATGGGTATCCATAACTCTTATAGCGCTAAGCTCTTTGCTTACAGCACTTAATTGGTACGGAAAAATCGCAAAATACGCCGGCGCTGGTACAATCGTCCCTATAACCGGTTTTTCGAATTCAATCACTGCTCCGGCAATAGAATTTAAAAGCGAAGGACAAGTTTTTGGAATCGGAGCAAAAATGTTCATAATGGCAGGGCCTGTAATAGTATACGGAACGATTGCGTCTATGGTATATGGGGCAATAGTATGGATTTTTCACCTTTATTAGCCTCTTTGGCGCATAACTTCATACATTAAAATTCCCGCCGCAACAGAGGCATTAAGAGAATTTATTTTTCCTTTCATGGGCAACGACAAAATAAAATCGCACTTATCTCTGACGAGTTTGCTTATGCCCTTACCCTCAGAGCCTATAACCAAAGCTACAGAGCCTTTTAAATCTTGCGACGTATAATTTTCTCCGTCCATATCGGCTCCGTAAATCCAAAGGCCTTTAGATTTTAAATATTCGATGGTTGAAGGTATGTTGCTTACTCTTGCAACATTTACGTATTCCAAAGCACCCGCAGACGACTTATCCACGGATTCGGTAAGTCCTGCGGCTCTTCTTTTTGGAATAATGATTCCGTGAGCTCCCGCACATTCGGCTGTCCGGATTATAGCGCCCAAGTTATGAGGGTCTTCGATGCAGTCGGCTATAACTACAAATGGTGGCTCATTTTTTGATTCGGCGTAATTTAAAATTTCTTCAACTGTACAGCATTCTTTCGCTCCTACAAAAGCAACTACCCCTTGATGAGACTTTCCGCCGGAAATTAAATCCAGAGCTTTCCTGCTCATTTGTTTCAAAATTATTTTGCGTTCTTTGGCTTTGGAAATAATAGCCTTTAACGAACCCGTGGCTTCATTCGAGGGCAAACAAGCAATTGAATCTATTACTCTGCCCGATTTCAAGGCCTCCAGAACTGCATTTCTACCAATTATGTAATTCCCGTTATTTTCTACTTTATCACGCAAGTTTTTACATCTCCTAATTAATTTTATTCAAATATTTTTTCATTCCCAGCAAGGTTTCGGCGCTCAAAACGTGTTCCAGTTTGCAAGCGTCTATTTCTGCCGTGCGTTCATTCACGCCAAGAACTTTATTTATAAATTTACTGAGTATTTTATGTTTTTTATATATTTCTTCAGCCGCTAAAGCCCCTTTTTCGGTAAGAGTTATTTTACCATACTTTTCCTGAATTACCAATTTTTCAGAACGGAGTATTCCGATAGCTTTGGTAACGCTGGGTTTGGAAATTTTCAGTTCGCGCGAAATATCCGTAATCCCTACTCCTCCGTCACCCTGCTGCAAAATATATATAATTTCTAAATAATCTTCCAAAGAGGCCGTAAGACAAAGCATACCATCCCTCACTTTTTAAATTTTTTACAGTTGTTTGAAAACGGACAGTTTTTACATCCGCTGCAACATGATTTGCCTTTTTTCTTTGATTTATGCATCTTAATTACCGCAAATACAATTATCAAAAGCAGTATACTAAGAGCAATTATATCCGTTATATTCATTTTATCTCCTTATTTTTTTAAATTTTTACACATTTGAAAATCAAGCTCAAAATCTGGAACGTAAGCGCCGAGAATAAATATGCGATAAATAATTGATACACAATAAAAATAATTGTTAATTTAAGATTTTTAAGTTCCTTGTTTATTGCAGAAATTGCCGCTATACAAGGGGTATACAAAAGCGCAAAAACCATAAACGCAACGGCACTGCAAATCGGGAACACTTCTTTTAGTATATCGCTGAGTTCGCCCAAATTTTCTGCTCCATATAGAACGGAAAATGTACTTACAATAGATTCTTTCGCCATTACTCCTGTAAGAAGGGCTACTCCGGATTTCCAATCTCCAAAACCGCAAAGTGAAAAAATCGGTGCAATGGCTCCTCCTATTGACGCCAAAATACTTTTCGAATTATCGCTAACCAAATTAAGCCTAAAGTCAAACGACTGCAAAAACCAAACTACAACCGTTGCTATCAATATAACTGTCCCGGCACGCTCAACGAAATCTTTCGTTCGGTCCCAAACACTAAGCCAAACATTTTTAGCTGACGGCAATTTATATTCCGGCATTTCCATTATGAACGGAGATTGATCGCCTTTAAAAAGATTATCTTTGAACAAAAGCGCCGTAAATATCGCCGTGAAAATTCCCAAAAGGTACAGAGAAAAGATAGCTATAGTCTGATGATCCGGGAAAAATGCAGACGCAAAAAGCAGATATACAGGCAATTTAGCGCTACAGGACATAAACGGAACCAGAAAAATTGTTAGATTTTTATCTTTTTTATTTTCCAATATTTTGGTACCCATAACAGCCGGAACACTACATCCAAAGCCCATAATCAAGGGAACGAACGCTTTGCCCGAAAGCCCTATTCTCCTGAACGGTTTATCCATTATGAAAGCGGCTCTGGCCATGTATCCGCAGTCCTCCAAAATAGAAAGCAAGAAAAACAAAAGTATTACTTGCGGCAAAAAAGAAATAACTGAACCTACTCCGTCTATAACAGCGTCCAAAATTAAACTTTTACACCATGCGGAAGCACCAAAATATTCCAAAATGTTTTGAGCCAACATATGAATATTTCCATTTACAAATCTTTCGCAAAGATACTTGAGAAAAGTTCCAAACGGTCCGAAAGTTATATAAAAAATCGAAAGAATAAAAATCAAAAAGCATGGAATGGAAGTATATTTTCCCGTTAAAATTTTATCAACTTTATCAGAGAAGGACAACTTTTCAGAGCTACCGAGATTTTTTACAACACGGGAACAAATACCGCAGGTATATTTATATCTTTCGTCCGGAATTATAATATCTTGCTCTTTATCATAAAGCACACTTATATAACTGCGAATCTTACTTATTTTATCCAAATCTTTATCTGAAATTCCAAGTTCCTTAATTACATAAGGGTCATTTTCAAAAACTTTAACAATATTAAATCTGTTATGTACCTTAAATTCCGAATCTTTATTGATAATCAAATCCATTTTTGAAAATGCTTTTTCAATTTCAGGAGAATAAATATTCAATTTTCTTCTCAGTCTGCTTCTGTCTTTGGACATTGACGAAATTTTAGATATAAGCATATCGATGCCCTGGTTTTTGCCCGCAGATATAGGAACGACCACTACTCCAAGCTCTTTTTCAAGCATTTTATAATCTATAATTTTTCCTTTGCTAAGGAGTAAATCGGTCATATTAAGAGCCAAAATCATCCTGCAATCAAGCTCCAAGAGCTGAGTTGTTAAATAAAGGCCACGTTCAAGGTTCGTTGCATCAATTATATTTACAATCAAATCAGGGGATTCTTTGAACAAATATTCCCTTGTTACAATTTCCTCCGGAGAATATGGCGACAGTGAATAAATACCCGGCAAATCCACTATGTCAATTTTCTTTTCGATATTTTTAATTGTACCCTCTTTGCGTTCTACGGTTACGCCGGGCCAGTTTCCAACATATTGATAACTTCCTGTTAAATTATTAAACAGAGTAGTTTTTCCGCTATTGGGATTCCCTATTAACGCCACTGTAAAATCTTTTTTGCCGGAATCACTTGCGGGGAAATTTAAAAAAGGAACTATTTTTTTATCTTCTGCCTGAACTTTATACTTGGAATAATCTTTTAAATATTCTTCGGCATCATTTTCGCTGTCAAATAATTGTATAGCTTCGGCTTCTGATTTCCTGATACTGAGGTCATAACCGTGAATATTAATTTGAATAGGGTCGCCGAGTGGAGCATACTTCACCACCTTCACGAGAGTACCGGGAGTAATTCCCATATCAATCATACGCCTTCTTAGAGTACCGCTGCTGCCGATTTTTTTAATCACAGCCTTCTTATTGACAGGTAATTCGCTAAGATTCATTATTTTACACCACCTGATTTTTCAAAACGAGTCATATTTTACTTCTTAAGATAAATATATATTATTATATTTTTTATTATAATATATTTTTTGAAAAAAGTAAACCCAGGCTAACTTTTTTGAAAATATTTACAGATTAAAATTTATACAGTGAATAAAAATCCCGAAAACTGATAATTATTTATATACATATAAAAATCAAAAGGAACGTGAAAACTTTGAAAAATTTTTTGAAAAAAATTGAAACAAAAAGAAAAAAACTTGTGGAAGAAAAATTAATCCTCAAAAAGAGAAACGAACTCATAGACGAAATAAAAGATGTGTGCATGGAAATCGAAGAAACGAACATGTGGTTTCAAATGGAAAAAGACAGCGATTTAATAGAGGCGTGCATACACAGGAGAGAGTTTTTATATGCACGATATCGGTATTTAATAAATCAGATAAAATTGGATAAGATATCCTAAAAGCGAGGAATGAAAATGACTAATCATTTACTTATTTTAACAGCATTATCTACTTTAGTATTTTTATTTATTGTGCATTTGATAATAAAAAGCCCAAAGCCTCTTTTAAAAGCTTTGGGTTCGCCAATAAGCGGAATTTTAGGGCTTGGATTTTTAAATTTTATCAATAATTTTACAGGGCTGAGCGTGCCGCTAAATTTAATGAGTATCACAACTGCTTCTGTTTTAGGGATTCCCGGAGTAGGACTTATGACAATTTTAAATTCAATGTTTTCGTAAAATAGTATAGCTTTGCAAATTCTAATACATATTTAAATATCCCGGTCTTTTATGTGCTTTATTTTATTTAAATCTCCGCTGCACAACGAATCCATATTTTTAAATATTTTTTCGGAGTCCCAATCCCACCATTTGAGATTTAATAAATATTCAGTCAGCTCTTTGTCGAATCGAGGTCTAATTTTCCGGCAGGGGTTTCCGCCCACGATGCAATAAGGAGGAACATCTTTTGAGACAAGAGAATTTGCTCCGATAATTGCTCCGTCTCCAATATGCACGCCCGGCATAACGGTAACATTCTGACCTATCCACACATCATTTCCGACCACCGTATCGCCCTTAAGCGGTAAATCTTCAAGAGACGGTGTGAATTTTTCCCATCCGCCACCCATAATGTTGAATGGGTATGTCGTGACGCTATTCATTCTATGATTTGCACCGTTCATTATGAATTCAATTCCTTTAGCAATGGCGCAAAATTTCCCTATGATAAGTTTATCTCCCAAAAATTCATAATGATGAGTAACGTGCTCTTCGAATTTTTCGGCACCGTTTACGTCGTCGTAATAAGTGTAATCTCCTACGATGATATTCGGGCGAGTGATTACATTTTTTATATAAACTATTTGTTTTATATTTTCATTCGGGTAAATACTGTTCGGATTGGGGCCTGTCATAAAGTAATCTCCTCCTATATTAGATAATTTTTATTTAAAAAATGAGCAATTCATACTTGAATTGCCCATAATTTGCATGTTATTGATCGCTCGGGAGTGGCTTCATTGTCGGGAAAAGAAGCACGTCACGTATAGAGGGGCTATCGGTAAGGAGCATAACCAAGCGGTCTATTCCTATTCCCAATCCACCTGTAGGCGGCATACCGTGCTCAAGAGCAGTTACGAAATCTTCGTCAATGATATTAGCTTCGTCGTCACCGGCATCTCTTAATTCCATTTGATGTTTAAATCTTTCACGCTGATCTATTGGGTCATTTAGCTCCGAATACGCATTTGCAAGTTCACGTTGAGTAACGAAGAATTCAAATCTTTCAACAAGATACGGTGCATCCGGTTTTCTTTTTGTGAGCGGAGAAACTTCCACGGGATAATCGCAAATGAAAGTCGGTTGAACTAGTTTATCTTCTACTTTTTCTTCAAAAGTTCTGTTTAAAATGTCTCCCCAAGTATCTGTGGATTTATACTCTATGCCTAAAGATTTTGCAACTTCGATTGATTTATCCAAGTCGCCTCTGAATTCCAAGAAATCAATTCCGGTGTATTTTTTTACCGCTTCAAGCATAGTGAGGCGTTCAAAAGGCTTAGAGAGGTCTATTTCTACTCCTTGATATTCTATTACTTCTGTGCCGTTTGCTGCCATAGAGCAACTTCTGATTAATTCTTCGGTTAAATCCATCATCTTTTTGTAATCAGAATATGCTTCATATATTTCTATTGTAGTAAATTCAGGGTTATGGCGCGTGGACATGCCTTCATTTCTGAAAAGGCGCCCCATTTCGTAAACTCTGTTCATACCACCTACTATCAAGCGCTTTAAATAGAGCTCGGGAGCAATTCTTAAATACAAATCCATGTCCAAAGTATTATGATGAGTAATAAACGGTTTTGCAGCTGCTCCGCCCGCTATAACATTGAGGATAGGAGTTTCAACTTCTGTAAAATCTTTGTCATCAAGATAATTTCTAATAGCTTTTATAATTTTACTTCTTTTTATAAAAGTTTGTTTAATTTCGGGTGAAGAAATCAGATCCAAGTATCTTTGACGATAACGAGTATCCGTGTCTTTTAATCCGTGGAATTTTTCAGGCAAAGGTAAAAATGATTTCGAAAGAAGTGTAATTTCTTTGGTATGGATTGAAATTTCACCTCTTCTGGTCTTAAATACGTATCCTTTCAATCCAACGATATCTCCTATGTCCCAAAGGGCCATTTCTTTGTATTTTTCTTCTCCGATATCATCTATTTTAAGGTAAATTTGAATTTTCCCTGTGCCGTCAAGGATATCCATGAAAGAAGCTTTACCCATATCGCGTCTGCTTACTATTCTTCCTGCTATTGAAACATCTTTGCCTTCAAAATTTTCAAAATCGGATTTTATTTCAGCGGAATCACTTGTGCAGTCGTATGAAGTTATTTCAAACGGATTTTTGCCTTCTTCTTTCAGCTTTTCGAATTTATTATATCTTATTTTAATTAAATCGTTTTCTTCCTGCGAAGACAAAGCTTCGTTAATTTCAGATTCTGTTTTATTACTCATCGCAATCAATCCTCACTTTTATTTATATATCTCCACTATTTTATACACACATTCTCCACCGGGAGTTAAAAATCTAACGGTTTCGCCCTCTTTGTGGCCGAGTAACGCTGCCCCTACAGGAGATTCGTCAGAAATTCTTCCTTCTCTCGGATCGGCTTCACTGGAGCCTACAATTCTATAGTCTACCACTTCATCAAAATTCATATCATGAACTTTAACTTTGGAGCCGACATGAATTATGTCTGTGCTGAGTTCATGCTCGTTTATAAGCTTTACATTTTTAAGCATAGCTTCTATTTCAAGAATTCTGGCTTCCATAATTGCTTGTTCGTTTTTAGCTTCGTCATATTCACTGTTTTCGGACAAGTCTCCGAAAGAAAGAGCAACTTTTATTTTTTCGGCTACTTCTTTTCTTTTTACGGTTTTTAAATTTTCAAGTTCACTTTCAAGATTTTTAAGACCTTCTTCTGTAAGAATAATCTGTTTAGACACTTTAAATCACTCCATATAAATTACTAATATTAAATCATATGCGTTCCCTCCGGAGGCATTCATTCCGGAGGGAATATTTAAATATATTCACTATACTATATCTTAACAAATAAATTATATGAAATAAAACATATAAATGTCAAGCTCCGGAGGGA
This sequence comes from uncultured Eubacteriales bacterium, assembly GCA_934725425.1. GTDB lineage: Bacteria > Bacillota > Clostridia > Oscillospirales > Acutalibacteraceae > UMGS1491. The sequence goes on from CAKVAX010000004.1 coordinate 17,837, forward strand.
AAATAATATCAGGTTTAAGACTCCGGAAGTTTGCAAAAATCTAAATTCCCGGCGCATGAATACACTCGGGGAACTTTTCCGACAATCACAGTTTCAGATACCAAAATCTCATCATCTGATTCGCTTGTGCAAGTACTGCCGGGGATTGTGACGCATATTTTCGTATGAATATTTACGTATATTTGATGAATTGTCTGATTAATTCCGGCATTTGAAAACTTATTGTTAAAATTTGTAAAAACATTTCCTGCGATGGATATTTTCATAGGGACTTTGGGGCCTTTACCGTTTAAGATTTCAAATCCCGACAACGTACCAAGAGATATCCAAAATGTTTTTTCTTTGAAATTAATAATTTTATCTTGAATAAGTGAAGCTATGTGAGATTTTAAAAAATTAATTTTTTTCATGTCGGTATAGATAGCGCTGATTTCATTTTTTTCATTTCTTTCCACTTTAGTAATTTGAGAGTAAATATCGTCTGAATTTTCCATATCTTCCACTATGGAAGAATTTATAAAATCGGACATGATATATTTTGCTTTGCCGGTGGCCACGCTTTGCGCCACGGGGGTAAACTTGCAGTTCATACCCACTGCCATTCCTATTAAAATCACCAAAACAATCATAAATCTTAATTTTCTTTTACGGGATAAAATTTTATTCGGCATAGTTTTACCTCCCATAAAAAGATTTTACTATTAATTTATCCAAACAAGATGTTTTATGTGATTTTTAGAAAATAATGTAATAAAAAAATCAAATTATCTCCTATCGTAACCAAAAGAAATTTGGGGAAAATACTATAAGAGCAACAAAATTGCTTGTTAATTTAATAATCAAAAAGTAAAGGAGGACTCATTATGTGGAATAATTGCTGCGGAAGAAGGCACGAAGAACCAATGTGCAAAAAAATATGTAAAATGGTTAAGCTTATAACTTTGGGAGTAGTTTTGGGGAGCATAGCGGGAACTGTTGCGATGTATATAGTAAACAACAACAGGTGGATACGTTTTAAATCCAGACAGTTCCTGAGAGATGCCCAAGATTTCACAAAAAACATGGGCGAAAAAATAATTCACCCGGACGATGAAGAATAATTACTCTGAGCAAGGAATTATATCCTTGCTTTTTTATTTACCAATGTTGCCATATATTTGTTTTATTTTTAAAAAATTATATTTATTTTGCGGAAATTGATTTTTTGCGGTTTTGTTGTCCTTTTTTATGCAAAAAACTCTTTGTTTTTTACGAAATATGTAATTAAACATTTTTAAGGAGGAAAATATGATAAACGCTAAAGATTCTTTTACAAAAAAGGAAACGGCTTTTTGTTATCACTACATCAAAACCAACAATGCCCCCGAAGCGGCCAGAATGGCAGGGTACACCAAAAAGCCGATGGAAACCGCAATAAGGCTACTTTCCAATTCAAAAATTTCAAGGAAAATAGAAAAACTTTATTCTGAAAAGAAAATAACTTTAAAATATAAAGCTACGACCGGCTACGAACGCTTGGCGTTTGGAAATATTGCCGACTCTATAAAATTATTGTTTTGCGAAAATATTTCCGCAAAAGATTTGGAAAAAATGGATTTATTCAATATAGCAGAAATCCGAAAACCACGCGAAGGCGCTATGGAAATTAAATTCTTTGACAGACTAAAAGCGCTTGAAAAATTGGAAGAAATAGATGCCAACACCAAAGACGAAGGTTCTGCTTTTTATAAAGCGCTTGAAAAGGGATTTGAAAAATTAAACTCAGAACAGTTTAATTCGGAAAATTAGATGGAAATCAAGTCTTTTTCCAAAAAACAGATGATGGTTCTTTCGTGGTGGTTTAAGGGTTCAGACTACGAAAATTTTGACGCCATAATTTGCGACGGATCCATTCGAAGCGGTAAAACTGTTTGCATGTCAATTTCTTTTATTCTTTGGGCATTTTATAAATTTGACGAAGCCTCTTTTGCTCTATGCGGAAAAACAATACGTTCAATAAAAAGAAATGTTGTGTCTCCCCTTTTGCCCACTTTAAAAAAGTTAGGATTTAAGTGCAAGCAAAAATTGTCTGAAAATCTAATTGAAATTTTTTACAGGGGAAAAAAGAACACTATATATCTTTTTGGAGGAAAAGATGAATCCTCTGCGTCTTTAATTCAAGGCATGACGCTTTCGGGAGTAATGTTCGACGAAGTAGCGCTTATGCCCAAATCATTTGTAGAACAAGCCCTTGCAAGATGTTCCGTAGCGGGTTCAAAGTTTTGGTTTAATTGCAATCCGGAATATCCCGGGCATTGGTTTTATAAAGAATGGATACTCCAATCTTCGCAGCGTGGAGCATTTTACATACACTTCACAATGGATGATAACCCTTCGCTTTCCCCTTCACTAAAGCTACGTTACGAAAGGCTTTATTCAGGGACTTTCTACCAAAGATTCATAGAAGGTAAATGGGTTGCGGTTGAAGGACTGGTCTATCCGTATATGGCTCGGGGAGAGTCTTTTTGTGATGTACCCAAAGAAAATTTTTCTCAATATGCATTATCTTGTGACTATGGAATAGTGAACCCTACATCCTGCGGTCTTTGGGGAAAATTAAATGAAAAATGGTACAGAATAGACGAATATTATTACGATTCAAGAAAGGAGGGTGAAACCATAACCGACGAAGAACATTACAAACGTATCTGCAAATTAATAGATGACAGATACATAAGCTACATGACGGTGGACCCATCTGCTGCCAGTTTTATAACCCTTTTGAGAAAGCACGTCAAGTTTCCGATAATCCCTGCAAAAAACCACGTCTTAAACGGCATAAGAGAGGTCGGAACCGCATTAAAAAGAGGTGATATAAAAATTTGTAAAAACTGTGTAAATTCCATCCGAGAATTTTCTTTGTACAGATGGAATAATACTTCGACCAAGGATGTACCTGTTAAAGAAAATGACCACGCAATGGATGATATAAGATATTTTGTCACAACACTGATGTATGCTGACGAAGAACCATTTTTTGCAATGGCTACAACACGATAAAAAGGAGCTTAAAAGTGAATTTATTTAATAAAAAGAAAAAACAAAACTTTCCCACCGTTCAAACCGCCCCTGCGCAAGAACACAAAAAGCACCCATTTAGTCAAATAAGAAACTATAAACCTGATTCGATTTGCGAATTAAAACTTTATAAATCTATAAAAGAAGCCGTGCCTATCATTGACGCAGCGATTTCCAAAATTATACGTTTAACCGGAGAATTTGAAATAGAGTGCGAAAACGAAGACATTCAGAAAGAAATTAATAACTTTATAAAAAATGTCCACGTAAATTCATGCTCAATAGGAGCGAATCAATTTATATTATCTCACTTAAATCAGCTACTAACTTACGGAACAGCCGTCGGTGAAATAGTTGTAAATCCCATTTCAAACAAAATAGAAGCTTTGTACAACGCTTCGCTTTACAATGTTGACCTCAGTACGGGAAATAATCCGCTAAAAATAAAAATAAACCGAAAAAATCCTGACGGAACAATGTCAAAAGTAAAATATCCTGAACTTGTTTTGATATCAACTTTAAACCCCGAGCCAGGGGAAATTTACGGTAATTCAATCATGAAGGGGCTTCCTTTTGTCAGCGATATTTTACTGAAAATATATAACAGCATTGGAATAAACTGGGAAAGAGTCGGGAATATAAAATTTGCGGTTACATATAAGCCATCTTCAGATATGGGCGACAGAGCATTTTCAAAAGAAAGAGCATCGCAAATAGCTTCGGAATGGAGCAAAGCGATGAAAGATACATATCAGCCCAGCGATTTTGTGGCAATCGGAGATGTAGATATAAAAGTAATAGGTGCAGATAACACAGTGCTGGACAGCCAAGTACCCGTAAGGCAAATGCTGGAACAAATAGTCAGCAAGCTCTCTATTCCTCCTTTCTTACTGGGTTTAAATTGGTCAACCACCGAAACTATGTCCGCCCAGCAATCTGATATTCTAAGCAATGAACTGGAAGCTTACAGGAGAGCCTTGAACCCTGTGATATCCAAAATATGTGACCTATGGATGAAATTTAACGGTTATTGCGAAGATTACAAAATCAAATGGAAAATGGTTGATTTGAGCGACAGACTTAATATAGCAAACACAAGACTTGCCAATGCACGAGCAACCGAAATTGAAAAAAGAGTAGAAGAAACCTATGGTGAAAATTTTAAAAATTTAAATTAGGAGATTTGAAAATGAAAGACGGATACGTAATAAAAAATTTAAAAAACACACATATTTTGCCACAAGACTTAGAGATGATAAATAAACTTACGAGGAGAAATTTTTCGGAAGATGAAATATATACTTTCAATGTAGTTCTCTGCGATAACGAAATCGATAGAGAAAATGAAAAATTTACAAATGAAGCTCTGGACAAGCTATCCGAATTATTTGTCGGAAAAACCGGAATCATAGATCATACTCCCTCAAGTAAAAATCAAACCGCAAGAATTTATCACTGCTACACAGAAGAAATCCCGGAAAAATTAAACACTGTCGGAGAACCATACAAAAGGCTCATAGCCAAATGCTACATGCCAAAATCTCAAAAAAACGAAAACATCATTTTGGAAATTGATTCGGGAATAAAAAAAGAGGTAAGCGTAGGATGTGCCGTTAAAAATAAAATCTGTTCCATTTGCGGCACAGATATAAACAAAGAGCCATGCGCTCACACAAAAGGTAAAAAATACCGCAAAAACGGCAAATATACACTTTGCTACATATCTCTCGACAACCCTACGGACGCATACGAGTGGTCTTTTGTGGCAGTACCGGCACAAAAAGCAGCCGGAGTTATAAAATCGTTTAAATTTTATGAGAAAGGAGGTGAAAAAAATATGGACGAAATTTTAAAAGCACTGGGTTCGGGCAAAACTTTAACTTTAAGCGAAAACGAAACCAAAGAAGTATTTTCTTTAATAAAAAATCTGAAAGAAAAAGCGGAAGCCGGAGAGTATTTTAAAGAAGAACTGAAAAAAGAAGTAATTAAACTTTCGGGAATAGTTCAGCCCGAAATAAGTTCTTCTTTAATAAAAAGCATAGCGGACAAAATCTCCATCAAAGAGCTCACGCAATTCAGAGACTGCTTTAAAGAAAGGGCCTCAAAAGTAATGCCGCTAAGCCCTCAATTTTCTTCAGAGGAATCCAAAAAAAGCTCATGCTCAAATACCCAATTTAAATTATGAAAGATATAAATATTAAAAATAAAACGGAGGAATTTAAAATGTCATTTTGTGATTCAATAAGACTGGAAAAAGGTATGTACAACGTAAGAGGAAAAAGCTTTACAGAAGTATTGGAAAGCTTGGATCCTTCAGAAAACTATAAAGAAACCCCACTTGCGGGATTAGATGCATATGAAAGACAACTAAAAAGATTCGATATAAAAGTAAACGGCCCTGCATGCGACAAAATCGAAAAATTCTTTAACACCACTGATTCGGCAGTATTATTCCCTGAATTTATTTCAAGAGCAATAAAACAAGGCCTTGAATCCTTCAAAGTTTTGCCGGAAATCGTAGCTGCAACAAGCGTAATCGACGGAGTGGATTACAGATCTATTTCTACTACTTCTTCAAATGCAGTCACTACAAACGATGCTTCAAATGCAAGCGACACGAGCGATTCTTCAGGTTCATATGTCGGCGAAGCTGAATCCATCAAAAAAATAAATGTAAAACATGGCAGCGATCTTACAAAACTTAAAAAATACGGCAGAATTTTTTCTTCATCTTATGAAGCAATGAGATTCCAAAACTTGGATTTAATGACCGTTATATTCAAACAAATCGGTAAAGATCTTGCTTATGAGCAACTAGCCGATGTCATCACTGCAATTATGCCTTCTACCGATTCTGTAAGCACAACCGAGGCATCTGAAATTGCTTATTCTGATGTAGTTAGTTTGTGGTCTGCATTCGGTTCTTACACTCCAAATGTAATAATCGGTGCATCGGATACAATTTCAAAACTTTTGAGTATCAGCGAAATAAAAAATATACATACCGATACTCACTTACATGGTTGCTGCCAATTTATAAATCCTATTTGCGCAAACTTAATCGTACATGAATCATTAAAAAAAGCTGCAGTTAACTCCACTCCGGGTTACGAAAAACTTCTTGTTTTCGATAAAGATTTTGCTGTTCAAATGGTACAGTCCGGAAATTTAACAATCGAATACGATAAGGTAATTGACCAACAGCTAAATCAAGCTGCAATAAGCGTTATAAGAGGATTTTCACCAATCTGCGCAGATGCTATTAAATCTCTTGCTGTAACTCAAACTAAAAGCACGGGCAATTAATCAGATATAAATATAAATGCTTTCCTGCTTTCTCTTACAAGCAGGAAAGCACTATTTAACAGGAGGATTTTAAAGTGAATTTACAAACAATTTTAGAACGTTTTGTGCTTATTTCAGGGATTCCCGGAGATGAAGTTGCTGAATATATTCCTATGTGCGAGGATGCTCAAGAAGAAATTGCTTCAAATTTAAAAAGTAATGCAGATACCTCTGCATATGAAAGAAAACTAAATGTAGCTGCAGCCACTCTGGCTTTTTATAAATATACACTGTGCCGCGCTTCGGGTGGCAACGCCGAATCTTTTGCAGCGGGAGAATTACGTATAAAAAATAATTTACAATCAAATGTAAATATGGCCTATAGATTGTGGTCAGAAGCCAAAAAAGCTATTTCTCCCATACTACAAGATACCGATTTCTTCTTTGAGAGGGTTTAAAAATGATAGCAGAATCGAGAAAAATTATATTAAAATACGGTCAAACAGTCATAATTAAACCAACTGGCACTTCTCGTTCCACAAAAGCCAAAGCAATTATACAGCCATTACGTTCGGACCTTCAAAGCGGGCTTTATGCCGATTACGCCGATTCGACAAAAACCGAACAATTTTTATATATTGGTCTTCCGGAAATTAAACTCAGTACTTATCCTGACACAACCATAATAACATGCGCCGGGGAAAATTATTCAATAAAAAAATCCGAAAGCTTTTATTGCGGAAATCAAGTCATGTACGAAAGAGCAGTACTTGAAAAAAGTTCTACATAATTTTAAACAATATCGAAATCTTGGATTTCTTGAATTGATTTCGATATTGTAAGTTTAATTTAATAAAACAAGGATGGTAATATACGTGTTTAATAAAAGTCAAAAACCAAATATTGAAAAATCCAATTTTATAGAACCTATAATCGTATCCGGAAAATATTTTGGCATAAAATTACTCTCCGCATACGATTTTATGCTCTGTACAAAAATGCACACCGAAACATCAAAAAAATTAATATCTGAAAATTTTGATAAAAAGCTTAGCGAAGATATAAGTCAGTACGCATGCATTGTTTCGCAATGCCTATGTAATTTTCACGGAGAAAAAATCTTTAGCAACCCTATGTCCGCCATAAAGCAACTCACACCTTACGAATTATATTCGATTTGCAAAGAATACCAAAGGTTGCAAAAGAATATAATAAAGCTGGATAAATCATCAAATAAAATAATAAATAAAGTAAAAAATAGTTATACCGCAAAAAAAGAATATAAAAGCTATTGACTTTTTAAAACAATTTGTGATAAAATAGTGGAAAGTCTTGGACTTTATTCGTTGACCAAAAAGAGTGGGATATTCCCGCTCTTTTGCACGTATTATGGAGGGATTGAATGATAAACACACCAAAAAGCGGAAGCATAACCGAAATTGTTCGCCAAATTTCCTATCCTATAGCTCAAAATTTAGGGCTTGAATTATGGGATATAAAATTTGTAAAGGAAGGACCTAACCGGTACTTAAGGGTATTTATAGACAAACCCGAAGGTATAACTTTGGAAGATTGCGAGGCCATGAGCCGAGCATTGGACGCACCTTTGGATGAATTTGACCCTATCCCCGTTTCATATTGCTTGGAGGTTTGTTCTCCCGGAATAGAACGTGAGCTTTCAAATGATTCACATTTGGAAAAATTTATAGGAAGTGATATAAATATAAAGTTAATTCGTCCGGATTCCAATAATGAAAAGATTTTAACCGGTAAACTGAAAAAATTCGATAAAGATAATATATATATAGAAAATCCGGAAGAAATCGCTGTAAACAGAAAAAATATATCACATGTAAATTTAAAATATTAATAAAGGAGAATTTTAAAAATGAGTGCTGAAATTTTTGAATCTTTAAGATTACTTGAAAAAGAACGAGGCATACCAATGGATTACATGCTCGAAAAAATAAACAAAGCTATTCTTACCGCCTGTAAAAACAGCTATGACGGCAACGAGGACGTAACTGTCAACATAGATGAAAACGCAGGACTTTTCAGAGTGGAGCTTTTTAAGACGGTAGTTGACGATGTAGAATTTCCGGGCAAAGAAATATCTTTGGAAGACGCCAGAAAAATAAGAAAACACATAGAAATAGGCGACCAAGTAGCCATAGTTCTCGACACAAAGGATTTTGGCAGAATAGCGGCTCAAACTGCTAGAAACATCATTCGTCAGGGAATAAAAGACGGTGAGAAAAACCAAATAACAAAAGAATTTCAAAATAAACAAAATCAAATCGTAAGTGCATTAATTGAAAGAGTCGATGAAAAAACAGGTTCATTCACTTTAAGAATAGGAAAAGCCGAATCAACTCTTCCGAAAAATGAACAAATCGGAAACGAAAATGTAAAAGAAGGCGACCACTTAAAAGTATATGTTTCAGATGTTAAAGTATCTGAAAAAGGGCCTAAGATAATGATTTCACGTACTCATCCGAATTTTGTAAGAAAATTATTCGAAGCTGAAATACCTGAAATTTCTGAGGGAATAATAGAAATTAAGTCCGTTTCGCGCGAAGCAGGTTCAAGAAGCAAAATTGCGCTATACTCACATGATCCAAACGTAGATGCAATCGGCTCTTGCATAGGAAATCACGGGAATCGTTTAAATGCTTTAATGGAAGAATTGGGCGGAGAAAAACTCGACCTCATAGAGTATGATGAGGACCCGAAAAAATTCATCGCAGCTGCATTGGCTCCTGCAAACGTAAAAAATGTGGAATTCGATGAAGAAGCTCCCAATACGTGCAAAGTCACTGTACCCGACAATCAGCTTTCTCTTTCTATAGGTAACCGCGGACAAAATGTAAGATTGGCAGCAAGACTTACCGGATACAAGATAGATATACATCCGGAAAGCGGCTATTATGGTGAATAATAAAAATTTTTAAACAAAAGGCGTGTACAAATGTTGAAAAATAAACATATTCCCACAAGAAAGTGCATCGGATGCGGGAAAATATCAGAAAAAAAATTTTTGCTAATGATAGTAAAGTCACCAAAATATCAAGAAAAAAAGACTTTTAAAGTTTTAACAGGTACCGATAAAAAAGAAGGACGCGGAGCATATCTATGTAATAACCGAGATTGTTTTTTAAAAGCAAAAAAAGGAAGACGCTTGGAAAAATCTTTTTCTTCGAAAATTGAATCGGAAATTTATGACTCTTTAGAAAGGCTGATTTTAAAAAATGAATAAATCCCTGCTTTCCTTTTTAGGAATTACAAAACGTTCAGGAAATTTGGTTTTCGGAATGGACGAAGTTAGGAAAAATATCTTTAAAGGAAACATAAAATTAATACTTACTGCCAAGGATATATCCAAAAATTCTTTTGAAAAAATAAATGAATTCAATAATAATTTGGAAAAATCCATCGACATCTTGCCCACAGAAATAACAAAAGAAGAAATCGAACATGCAACTAATAAATTCGCAGGAATCATCGGAATAAAAGACCAGAATTTTGCAGATAAAATCTCTCTATTAGTAAAGCCCACAATGAAAGGAATGAGCACAAATTATGATAAAATACAGAGTTCACGAAGTTGCTAAGGACTTAGGCATTGCCAGCAAAGAAGTAATCGCACTTTTAAAAGAACACCTTGGCGAAGAAAAAAAACATATGACAGCTCTTACGGAAAACGAATTAAATTTCATATTTGAATACTATACTCAGAAAAATGAAGTAGAAAATTTTGATGAATATTTTTCCGCTAAAAACAATAAGTCTGAATCCGAAAAAGAAGATAATACCACTAAGCCGGCCAAAAAATCAAAAACTGTTTCAGAGAAAAAATCAGATAAAAAAGATAAAAAATCAACATCTTCGGAAACTAATGTTAAAAATTCCAAAAACGAGCATACCAAAAATCAAAATTTACAAAAACCAAAATTCGAAAATAAAATAATTTTGACAGGAAGTTCAGAAAATTCTCAACCTGAGCAAGAAATCTCGGACGGATTGGTTATAAACACCAGAAACGTTAATGTAAACATAGATAAATACAATGAAAAATACGATAAAATAGCTTCCGAAAAAATTAAAAACGATAATACTACTACCAAGCAAAAAATCGTTCAAAAATCTCAGCAAAGAAATAAATTTAAAAACGCAAAAAGAGAAACCGAAGCCGAAAGACTTCGCCGCATAGCTGAAGAAAGAAAGTCAAAACCTTTAACAGTGTCCATACCGGACGAAATAACAGTCGGAGAGCTTGCTTCAAGACTTAAAGCTACTGCTGCAGAAGTTATTAAAAAGCTGATGATGATGGGCGTTATGGCGTCAATAAACGATACTATTGACTTTGACACAGCAAGTCTTGTTGCTATGGAATTCCACGCAAAAATAGAAAAAGAAGAAACTGTAAGCATCGAAGAATTGATAATCGATGACAGCGAAGACAAAAAAGAAGATTTAAAACCACGTGCTCCTGTAGTCGTAGTAATGGGACACGTAGACCACGGAAAAACTTCGCTTTTGGATGCTATACGTCATGCAGATGTTACTTCGACGGAAGCCGGAGGAATCACGCAGCATATAGGTGCATACACAGTCAATGCAAACGGCAGAGATATAACATTCTTGGATACACCGGGTCACGAAGCCTTTACAACCATGCGTGCAAGAGGAGCCGAAGTAACTGATATAGCTATTTTGGTAGTAGCCGCTGATGACGGAATTAAACCGCAAACCGTTGAGGCTATAAATCACGCAAAAGCTGCAAAAGTTTCGATTATCGTTGCGATAAACAAAATGGACAAAGAAGGCGCAAATCCTGAAAAAGTAATGCAACAACTTACAGAGCACGATATTTTGCCGGAAGAATGGGGCGGCGATACTCCTTGCATAAAGGTATCAGCTAAGAAAAACGAAGGCATTGATGAACTTTTAGAAATGGTACTTTTAATTGCGGATTTGAAAGAGCTCAAAGCAAATCCGAACCGTCACGCTAAAGGAACTGTAATCGAAGCTAAACTCGATAAAGGAAGAGGACCTGTTGCGACTATTCTTATTCAAAACGGTACACTTAAGGTCGGAGATATCATAGTGGCAGGAACCGCCGTAGGACGTGTACGCGCTATGACAAATGATAAGGGTCTCAGAGTAAAAACAGCCGGACCATCAACTCCTGTAGAAATTACCGGACTTGACGTGGTACCGACAGGTGGAGACACCGTTAATGCTGTTTCGGATGAAAAACTCGCAAGAGAACTCGTTGACCAAAGAAGAAATGCAATTAAAGAAGCTGAATTTAACAGCAGAACCAAAATTACTCTCGATAATTTATTTGACCAAATGCAAGAGGGCGATGTAAAAGAACTTAAAGTTATCGTAAAAGGTGACGTTCAAGGTTCAGTAGAAGCAGTAAAACAATCTCTGGAAAAAATATCCAATCCAGAAGTAAGAGTTCATGTAATTCACAGCGGAGTAGGAGCAATAAACGAATCTGACGTAATGCTCGCAAACGCTTCGAATGCTATTATTGTAGGATTTAACATAAGACCCGAACCCGATGCAGCAGAAAATGCTAAGCGCTACGGTGTTGATATGAGACTGTACAGAATCATATATGAATGCATTGAAGAAATTAAATCCGCTATGAAAGGTATGCTCGCACCGAAAATAAGAGAAGTAGAACTCGGTCGTGCAGAATGCAGAGAAGTTTACAAAATTTCAAGCGTAGGAACAATAGCGGGATGCTATATTCTTTCGGGTAAAGTTACAAGAAATTCCAAGATAAGAGTTGTAAGAGACGGCGTTATAATATGCGAAGATGAAATTTCGTCTTTAAAACGCTTCAAGGATGATGCTAAGGAAGTTGCTCAAGGATTTGAATGCGGAATCGGTTTGGTTAATTTCAACGATATAAAAATCGGGGATATTTTCGAAGCATTTATAATGGAAGAATACCGCGAAGATTAAAAAATCGGAGGTTTTTATGTCTAGCCATAGGTCAGAACATAATTTTGAAAACATAAAAAGAGAAATCACAGCAATAATAAGGGAGCTAAAAGACCCACGCCTCAAAAACATGTTTTTGAGCGTAATAAAAATAGCTCCCTCGCATGACGGGTCTAGCTACAGGGTATTTGTAAGTGCGCTGGAAGGCATGGAAAAATCAAAAGAAGCCGTAGAAATTCTTAATGTTGCCAAAGGATTTGTTAGGTCGGAAATCGGCAACAGGTTGAGATTAAGGTACGTTCCGAATATTACATTTATTCCGACAGATTCGGTTGAATACGGAATTAATATGTCTAAAAAAATTGATGAATTACTTTCAAAATAAAGGAATATCGTTTATGGAATTCAATGAAAAAATCATATCATACCTAAAAAATAATGATTTCTTTTATATAATCACTCATATGTATCCCGACGGAGATGCGCTGGGCTCAGCTTTTGGGCTTTGTCTGGCTCTTCAAAAACTCGGCAAGCATGCAAAAGTTTTAAATGAGGATGATATACCTAAAAAATTTAGATTTTTGTATGATTATGTGAAGAAAGAGGATTTTGAATGTAAATCCGTAATTTCAGTGGATCTTGCAGAGGCGGCACTTTTGAGGCCTGAATTAAAAATTTATGCAGATAAAATTGATGTTTGCATAGACCATCACAAAGTAAATAAATTTAAAGCTCCCCTATCTTTAGTCGATTCTTCCGCGGCGGCATGCTGTGAGATAATTTACAAAATTATAAAAGATTTAAATGTCACTATAGATAAAGAAATTGCGGCATGTTTATATACGGGAATTTCGACAGACACCGGATGTTTCGAATATTCAAACACTTCAGCGGATTCGCATTATATAACGGCAAAATTAATGGAATACGGAGCGCCGGTAGCCAAAATAAACGAAAGTATTTTTACAAAAAAATCGCGTATAAAATTGGAAACAGAAAAAAATATGTACAAGAACCTCGTATATTTTTTCAGTGACAAATGTGCGATAACTCACATATCTATAAATGAAATGGAAAAAATAGGAATAACAGATAACGAGCTCGATGGAATCGCATCTATTCCTATTAAAATTGAAGGCGTTGAAATAGGGATTACTTTGAGAGAAAAAGTCGGAGGAACCTATAAGGTGTCCGTCAGAACTTCTGAAAACATAGATGCAAGCAAATTTTGTGAATATTTTGAAGGCGGCGGCCACCAACGTGCTGCGGGATTCACAATAAGCGGGACTGTTTCGGAAATTTATGAGAAGATAAATGATGTTCTGATTCATAAATTTGGGTGGAAAAAATGAACGGAATTATTATTGTAGATAAACCGCAAAATTACACATCATTCGATGTAATTGCTGTTCTAAGAAAAAAATTAAATCAAAAAAAAATAGGCCATATGGGGACACTAGACCCTATGGCTACAGGAGTTTTGCCGATTGTAGTGGGAGATGCGGCTAAATTTCAAATTTACTCAACTAACCACAACAAAGAGTACATCGCAAAAATTCAGCTGGGAATTTCGACGGATTCTTTGGACTCTACCGGTACTGTGCTTCTAAAAAAAGAATGTCATATAAACGAAAAGATGTTCCTTGAAGTTTTGAAACAATTTTTGGGAGACATAAAACAAGTCCCCCCTATGTTTTCGGCGATAAAAATAAACGGTAAAAAATTATACGAGCTTGCTCGAAAAGGCATTGAAGTAAAACGAGAAGAACGAAGTATTAAAATATATGATTTAAAACTTCTCAGCTTTGATGAAAAAAATCAAGAGGCTGAAATTAAGGTACTTTGTTCTCAAGGAACTTACATAAGAACTTTATGCCATGATATCGGGGAAAAATTAGGTTGTCCGGCTATCATGTCGTACTTAAGGAGAACTTTATCCGGAGGATTCAAGGTAGAAAACAGCATATCATTAGAAAAAATAAAAAAATTATCAAAAGAAAAAATATGCGAAGATTATTTGCTGCCAACTGACACATTATTAACAGGGTACGATAAAATAGAAATTTCAAAAGCTCAAGCCGAAAGATTCAAAAACGGCGGTGCGCTGTCATTTTCAAGGTTAAATTTGCAAAGTGAATTTCAAAATGACGAAATATACAGATTGTACTGCGAAAATAATTTTATAGGAGTCGGAAAGGCAAATATTCTAAAAGAAGAACTGAAAGTTTTAAAATGCATCCACTCTGAAAATAAATAAATACTCATACTTAGGTTTAAAAATCAAAAACTCGGTGATAAAAATGAAAATTTACAATACATTAGAAAAACAAATATCTCCAACAGCGGTTGCGCTTGGATATTTTGACGGGGTCCATATAGGGCACCAAAAAGTACTGAAAAAAACAGCTAAATTTAAAAAAGAAGGTCTTACTCCTACTGTTTTCACATTTTCTTCAAATCCAAAATCAGAAATAATGAAAACCCCGGAGAAAAAAATTTTTTCCATGGAAGAAAAACAAAATGCCATGCAGAATTTGGGAATTGAAATTATGTATGTTACGGATTTTTCAAGGATAAAAAATATGTCCGCCGAACAATTTGTTCGTGAGATATTATTTAAAACTTTAAATGCGAAGGTGGTAATTTGCGGATTTAATTATCATTTTGGCTCGGGAGGAGTTGCAGACGCCACAGATTTGAAAAGAATTTGTTTGGACTACGGAATAACCACAAAGATAGTAAATCCGGTATTATTCAATAAGTCTCCTGTGAGCTCAACGAGAATACGAAAAGCCTTGTTGGAAGGAAATACTTTTGATTTACAGAATATGTTAAGAAAATAAAAAAACTATCCTTTTTTGTTATAAAAGAGGATAGTTTCTTATATTTATTCAAAAATTTCGGGATTAGAACGGGAGTAGTGATAGAGGTATTGCTGAGCTATGCCGGCGTAATTTCCAAAAATTTCGGAAGTTTGACCCGGAAAAAAATACTCCATCACTCTTTTCATCCAGACATCCATAGGAAAAGATTCCAGGCGATGCATGCCGTAAAGCAAAACGCAATCAGCTACTTTGTTGCCTACGCCTTTTATTTTCTTCAATTCTTCGCGGGCGTCATCAATAGGCATAGTACTGATTTTTTGGAGATTTACCTCTCCGGAAGCGATTTTTTGTGCTGCGTCGATGATATATCTGGCTCTGAATCCACTTTTTATGGGTTGCAAATCATCTTCGCTTAAGAGAGATAATTTTTTCGCGCTCGGAAAAGAATAATTATTCCCCAGTTTGTTTCCAAATTGCTCACATAAAGACAAAATGATTTTCTTAATTCGAGGAATATTATTATTTTGAGAAATTATAAATGAGCACAGAGATTCCCATGGGTCCTGCCTCAAAATTCGTATTCCCGGGCAAAATTCATATGACTCTTTAAGAACCAGGTCAAAATTAGAAAAATTTTCACCAATTTTTTTGTAATCAGTGGAAAAATCAAAATAATCTCTCCATATTGAATTGAATTCTTCTACAGTAGTTCCGGTAAAAACAATTTCTCCGTTTTTAGAAAATGCTTCGAGCTCCCTATCGAAAGCAACACCGCTGTAAGAATTTTCATTTTTATTCCAACGAAAACATTGACCACAGTCAAAAGTCTGACTTAGGTCAAAGTTTGAAACATATTCAATAAAAACTTTTTCGTCCGAATTTTTATCTCTGACAAAAATTTTAGGCATTTTCAGAAACTCTGCCTGAACGCATACATCTGGTGCAAGCATACAAACGCATTGGAGTTCCGTTTACAACTACTCTGACTCTTCTTACATTAGGTTTCCACATTTTATTTGCACGTCTGTGAGAGTGCGAAACTTTTATTCCAAAAGCTACTGCTTTTCCACAAAGTTGACATTTTGCCATAATAAATTTCTCCTTACCATTATTATATTAATATTTAAGACTCAAAAAAACTTACTTTTTCACTTAAGTTCTTTTTATACCGCTTAGTTTTATAATATCAAATAATTTATCTAATTGCAAGGACTGTTATGATTTTATTTTATAAATCTTCCAAAAAACTATTTTTAATGCTCTGCAAAACATTAAGCATGTAGCAATCCACGTCATATTTTTCACAAATACTGTAGCTCAAAAGCTGAATGATATCATCAATAAAATTTTTCATTTCGGAAAATATTTCTAGAATTTTAAATTTAAAATCATATTCCTTTTTGCTTTCCAGAATTTTGATTTCTTCTTTATTTAAAACAGTGCCGAGTTCATCTTTGCCCTGAGCAGCAGGGACGCACATAGGCGGGAACATAACGCACCACCAGTTTTTGCCTTTGCCCTGACCTATTACTATCCTAAGCGCATCATAAACTCCTGCAGGCATCGAAATATCGTCGTAAGTACGAGTATTAAAGTACATACGGGTTACGTACGCTTCAACAGGGTATTCATAGCCGTTTGCTTTGATTTCATCAATAGCGGATTTTTTAATATTTTCAATATTTTCTTCGGTTAATTTTTCGACGCATGTCAAATTTTCGACATCTTTAAATTTACTTCCGAAATCATTTAAAATCCTATCCCGAACCTTTAATTTTAAATCCTGGTCAAATTTGCAATCGGAATTTGCTATTATATGTAATCTGAAAATTTTATCGCTTATACATTCACACCTATTAAAAAAGCCGGTAAATGAAACAAGCACAGAAATAATAAATCCCGAAATAAGCGCCTTGGCTCTGGTACTAAGCATAATAAAAAGCTCCTTTATTCTTAATTAATACAAAAAGAATAATGAGCTTTTTTTACTTATTTTATTCAGATTAAAAAATATTTTTATTATTCAGCCGAACTAACAACAACATATGCAGAATCAAATTTATTTTCAAACTTAACGCTATATGCTTTGATTTCATATACGCCCTCTTTTGAAGGTGCGGTGTAAAGTCCGTTGTTATCGATTGTACCTGTATTTGGTTCAGCCATTTCCCAACGGATTTCCTGGCTGATTGCTCCATCGATGTGACCTTCGAATCTAACTTGTTCAAGAGGTTTAACGTGAGTAGTGTTCGGAGAAATAACTACTTTTACATTCTCGTCTATTACCAAATCTTCGTCCTCATCTTTAACTTCGGTCGGTTTAATTGCCCACCATCTTATGTCAACTGCTTGAGCATTTGTTTTTTCAAGGAGTCTTACACCTAATCTGACCGTACCTTTTTTGGAATTTGCAATAGCGGCAACCTTAACATTCGGAGCAGAAACAGATATTTCTTCTTTGGAGAAGATTCCCTTATCGCCAAAGACTATAAGGCCTTTATCATCAGTAAGATAGTTTGCTTTGTTATCGATTGCAGTTATAATCGCAACATTGCCTTCTCCCAAACCGTGAACAAATTCATAGGAATAATATGCCTTTCCGACTTTAGGGCTGAATCCAAGATTAATTCTTTCAACACCCGTGGTTACATTTTCGCTTGAAGCAAGTTTTTCTTCTTCAAATACTTCGGGGATAGTTTTTTCTTTTTCTTTTATGTCCTCCGAAGATACAACGGGGGCTTTATCGGTGTCTTCGTCTATTTCTTGTAAAAGTTCGAGGAGTTCATTGCTGTAAAGATATTGATTATATGGATGTTTTTCAAAGCTTTCGATAAAATAATCCAGCTGATTGCTTACAAGATGTATTTTTGCGAGGTAGATATATTTACTGTCAACATTTTCGATTGTATTTATAAAATCTCTTGAATAGTAGTCTTTTATAATTACATCACGGATTGGAGTGGTGGTAATTGCAACAGGAATGCTAAAATCCTCGGTTAAACGGGTTTCTTCCTGACCAATCTTAAGAGAGAAAGATTTGTGGTCAATAGTTATATCTGCCGAAGCATCCGAAGCTGCGTCACAATATATATAGTAGTCTTTAGAAAAACTTTTGTAGGTTGAAATTTCTGTTTCTTCGTAACTTACGTTTACTTCTTTTTCTCCGGTTATATTTTTAAAGAATTCACCCTGCATATTAAAATTAAAACTTACAGGAGCTTCGACATTTTCTTTTTCAAACAGTATCGTAACTTTAAGGCATTTTTTAGGATTGACATATTTTGATATCACAGCGCTAAGCTTGATGCCTTGGCTATTATAGATTTCAACTGTTTTATTTATAAGGTAGTCAAGTTTAATTTCAGGAGTTGGCTTTTGTGAAGTCAAGAAAAGTTCATATCCTTCACTTATTCTGTTGAATTCTTCGCTTACTCCGCTGGATTTACCGGAACCTGCAACAGAAAATGTAGTTTCTTTCAAATCTTCTTTATAGCCCAGGCAAAGGTAGACTATCCCTTTTCCTTTGTTTTCTTCAAAGCCTTTTATTACATTAAGTCTTCTTATATACGGTTCGGGAACAACTATTTCTCGTCCCATATAATCAAGAGCCATACCCGGTTCCAAGGAAAAAGTTTTGTTATCAACCAAAATAACATCCAAGCCCGATACTATTCCGGAACCTCCCATCATCTTATTGTTAAGACGACGTTTGGAATTAACATAATTTTGTTCGCTTTCGAAATCACGGACGGTCATAAGTTTTCCGAAAAAATAATTATTTCTTTGTGCCAGATAATATTGTTTATTCTTCATTTTTTTTCCTCTTTTCCTAATTATTTTCCATAGCGGAGTTTATTATCATCAAGTTGTTTATATCCGGGCGATTAGTATTAAGTACCAGCGCTTCGTTGGTGGTTATAAAAGAATTAATACCCATATAGCAATGATTATTGAGATAAATTTGGTCACTCAGAGCGACTAAATTACATATGGAATCAACCGGTTTAACTTTATTTATAAGCTTTAAAAGCTCCACATAATTTTCGGAATCTTTTATATAGCTTTGAGGTAACATTACAGTGAAAGTATATCCATTATCACCAAATAAATTTTCTATGACTTCTTTATTATTATCATAATACATATTATTTTTCACGTCAAATTGTTCTACAATTATCGGGTCTACCCCCGCATATTCTTGAACAATTTTAGAAATGGATTTTTTGGTACCTTTGAGCTTATAAATTTTAACTGCTTCTTTTATTATCTTTCGAAGCTTTTTTTCGCCCCAAATATCCGCATATTGGACGGATAGCCAATCACCAATCCAGTTCAAAAATTCTCTGCTTGTCCTGTCAACGTCAAATCTTAGAGGAGTAAAATCTATTTTGTCTTCAAGGTCAGTGTAAATAGATTGAAAAATTCCCATAAACCGCTGGAAAAAGCAATCATTTTTCTGGCCTTCTCTATATATTTCGGGCAAATATTCAACAAAAGAAATTTGAGGAAATTCTATTTTCATTGAATCTATTTTCAAACTTTCACTCGTATTGTTGAATACCTCCAAACAAATCCACAAATACTGCCCTTTTAAACTGTACAAAAGTATATCTAAACAATTTTCAAAAATCGATGCACCTATATATTCAAATACATCCACTTTTCGATTTATATCTATTGTAGAATCGGCAATATATTCATTTAAATCCACTTTTGTTTGACCTTTATTACCGGGCACAGGCACCAACACCTCGGCGTCATCAGCGGCATACGCAAAAACTCGGAATGCCACTCCCGGGGACGCTTCGGCAAAAAGTCTGAGTCTGTGCCAAACAGTTTCCTTTTGAGTACTGTCAAAAGCTTTGGATATATATATACTGCTTTCCATTTTGGAATTATAAGATATAAATTTATCATCTGAAAATTTAAAATTTTTGATAATGCTTTTATCTTTCCAATCAGACTCCCTGTTAAGTATAAAACACTTTGCTCCTGAAGCCACTTAAATTCCCCCTAACTTCTGTAAATTTCTGAGCTTTTAACATAATTAAAATTAGTTTTCTTTATATAGTAGACTCCGTTCGGAGGAATAATTATGTCTTCTGCTGCTGTCTTTTTTATAAAATTCCCTGAAGGGATAATCCTTAAGCTGTTTAAACGCGAAACATATTTCATTCGGTCAATCGTTCCGAAAACGTCACTGAAATGAAGGGAGGAACCCAAATTTTCATTTATTTTATTTATAAACTTCTTAAGTTCTTTTTCAATCGCTTTGCTGTCCGCGCGGTAAGATGAATCAACAACAATTTCTCCTTCAAGTGTAATACCTATATATTCGGGGCTTACAACTTTTATTTTTGTATTTATAAGCCTGTATTTTTCGATATGATTCATTATATTTTTTTCAAAACTTTTCGGTAGAGTAAGTCCGACTTTTCGATTCCACCTTACTGCAACAGTAACACAGTTTTGATTTGAAACATCTTCGCCGGGCATATAATTCGGAAGAATTTTTACGTTGCTGAACATAAGGCCGGGGGTGGATTTTACTATATTTTCGTAATCCTGTATTGTAACGGCTCGTCCGGAACTATTGAATATATCGGCAGCTCTTGCAGATGCATGTTCGATTGTTTCGACATCTTCGCCACCGTAAGCATCGGAAATTTGACTGATTCCGGCTTTTTTTAAAGACTTGTTCATTGAGGAAACAGAATTAATCATTCCTGATTTTATATTTGAATCCGCTCCGAATGTACGTTTTATGTTGCAAATTTTTATATTATCTGTACCCATTCTTGGAGCCATGCCATGTTCGTGATCTCCAAATTTAATTTCCCGCTTTTCTTCATCGTAGACAAAATGGCGGTCATATTTTCCGGAGGAAAAGAAATCGTCCACCCGTTTCCACTTAAAAAATGTTTCCTCTCCGTTTATTTCCTCGGATATCAACAACTCCATGTTGTCGTAAAGTATATTTTTTATATCAAATTCGAGAGTCTGGTCAGAAATTCCGGTTGCACTTCCGATTACAATTTTATTTCTAACATCTTGGCTGTATGAAACAATCATGACGGCCTCTTCGGAAGATTTTAAATATTTGATTTTATCCCAAATTTTTTCTAAATCCACCGTTAAAGTTCCTTTTTTTATTTCGGATTTAAAAGTAGGCAAATCGGTTTTAATCCATCCACCGTTTTTCTTGTAATATACCTCGCTTCGACCGTATACCGCTAAATTACTGAATAATTTAACTGTCTGGTCAGAAAGTATATTCTCTTTTTTTATTATTTTATTTTCGCAAATTGTTTCTTCTTGCTTAACTTTAAACACATTTGTAAGAACTCGTTCTATTCTGGGAGGATAATCATACTCATCATTTACGAGTGTGGCTCGAATTTTATATTCGCCTTCAATGGAGGTCATTTTCCCCGGAATTTTAATTCTTACTATCCCTGAAAACAAGAAATTATAAGTATCATCGTTGATTACTTCAATCCTATGCCACCCGATTTTTCCGTTTTCTTCACCGTAGTATTCCCAAGCTACATCTGCCATTTTTTCAAAGACATCGCCGGCCTTTATCGGATTTCTTGCCAGGCCTTTGCTTACGTGAACACCAAAATACAAGTTGATAACACTGTTTTCTGAAAGGGAAGAATCAAAATTAATTGTAAATCTTCTGTGGACATCTTTGTCATTTTTTCGGTCTATATCCTTGCCAAACAAGTAGTAAACATTATTTCCGTCAAACTTATAATACTCTTCTGTGCTTGGCATTTCAGGATTTTCAAAACATACGCTGAGAATATTGGAACCTGTGAAAGTTTGGTAATTTACATTTTCAAAAACCATTCTCCCGGATTTCCACTGAGTCCTTTTTGGAACGAATGTATCTTCTTTTATGTTAAGCATTTCAAGAAGCGTCGTCGAGCCTTTATTTTTCCGCCTTTCAACATCAAGAAGCTTAAGAAGTTTCAAACTCACTGCCGGCATTTCTCGATTTAAATATTCATGTTGAACGGATTTCAACCAACTGAAAAGCTCGATTAATGTAATACCGGGATCCGCTTCTTGAAAGTTTGTCCACTCTGTGCTCAAGTATCCTATTTGAGTTTTTGCTTCGTCTAAAATATCGTCGAGTGAACGATTATCAAGATTTTCAAGCTCTATCATTAAAATTCACCTACCAATTCCTACTCTACGGTAATATTTATCGTTGGCGTTCCGAAAACCGGAACCACAAATTTATTATTTTTGATATACTCACAGTCTACTTCCTTTTTACCTTCGGGGGTAATCAATTTTGTAAATATATTAATTGATTTTATCCACTTTATATTAGGCACAGATTTTATATAATTATAGATAAACTCTTTTTGAGGGAAGTCTCCGATACTCCAGCCTTTTCGTGAAAAGTTTCCGGTAACAGGATTTAAAAACTCTTCAAGTTTTTTCTCTATACCGCTGTAAACTCCCTGGTAAGCATTGAAATCATCCACTACAACATCTACCGAGACGCTTGTTTCTACGTAACTGACTTCAAAAACTCTCAGACGAACTGAATTTGAAAGTGTAGCAGGAGCTTTTTCGTCAATGAACTTCCAGATATGATTTTTTATTCCTTGGAATTTTTCAAAACCTTGCATAAATTTTTTCGGGAGAATTGCTACCGAGGTTATTCCCATCGCAGGCTTGCTGTCTTCATCCACATGTGCAACACATTTTACACTGTATATATTTCTGTCATTAAATTTAATTGCGTCTTCGAAATCGGTCAAAGAAACCAATCTATTTCCGCCTGCCACCTGACTAAACATTCTACTGGCGGCACTATCCACGGTTTCCATGTTCACTCCGCCCATAATCGGGTAAGGGTTTGTAACGCTGGAGATTTCTCGATACGATTCCATAAATCCTTCGATTTCTCCGCTTTCAATATTGCCCTCCTCGCCGTTGCAAACAGAATATTTAATTTGTATGCTTTCATCATATTGTTCGGGTGGGATTTTGCCATTTATACCGTCACCGAATTTAATTTCGCCCTTCGGATAATCTATTTCATATACTCTATCCATGTTGCCGTATGCAATAAGATTAGGAACTTCTTTCCATTTTACCCATATTTTTTCCAAATTTCCAAAATCATCATATTCAGGCTTAGCAAGGTTTGTGGGCATACTTAAAAATTTTTCTTGCTCAACCGTTGAAATATTTTCGTATTCGTTTACCCATACTTCTACGTCGGAAACATTAGACATGGAAAGATAACAAACTTTATTTGCTTCATTTGATGCTATTGAAAAATATTCAGGTTCACGAGAATTTTTTTGAATTACCTTAACAGCATTAAAGTCTATGCTATTAATTATAGGTCGGCTTACTATATCCTCTGTGTAGGAATATTTTTTGTTGGGATTAAGCACCCTCAGAAAATATCCTTCTGAGCCGAATATTTTGCTCTTTTTAAAATCTTTTTTGCCTATAAATGTGATGGTCTCGCTGTGAGAAAGATTATCTGTTGCATCGATAGTGTCAATATGCTTCCAGCTATATCCTCCTTTATTATCGTCCGCTAAATACTCCCATTTCAAAGTCGGATTGTATCTGTGAATTCCTTCCTCTATGTTTATAAACGCTCTGATTATTCCCATGTCAAGGGGCTTAGATAAACAAATATACATTGCCGGGAATTCACATAAATTATTTTCGAGAACCACAGCTTCACCGGTATCCGGGATTTTAACTTCGAGTTTATTTAATTCATTTTCAACTTTGAAACTCTTTAAAGAGTGGCCTTCTCCTTCGTAACTATACTTTACAGTAATTGAATGAATATAAGGAGTGATGTAATTGGCATAATAATCGTATTGATTGTTAATATTAGATATTCTTGCACGGATATAATTTGCTTCAAAAGAACCGATTGAAATTTTATCGATATCTTTGGGGCATTTAAATTTAAAAGACCTATGAATTTGATTTTTCTTAGATACTTTCAGGAAGTCTCTGCCGCTTTCATCATATTCCAGTCTTGACCAGCCTGCACCGTTCCAATATTCCCAAATCAAGCCTTGTATTTCTATATCATCGGGTTGCAAATCTGCAAAATCGGTATCTGTCATGATGCTTTTATATCTTTTTCCGGGCATTTTTAAATCTGTACTTATCTTTACAAATTGCACATCGGCATCAACTTGGATTGTGGCTCCTTTTTTACTAAAAGCTTCATTGCAGCAGAATGTGAACATATTGTACATACCAAACTGCTCACCAAAAGGATAAAAATCATTTTTTTCAAGTTCCAAATTATCAAGCATATAAATTTCGGGGGAAAGCTCTGATGAAAAAGACTTATACTTTACCGAAGTAAGGTATATATTCTCGGAAGGAATCCTTTTGAATACGCATCTTATATATCTTCCTCTTTCACCCATGACCGAAACCGGCTGCGTGCAGGCATCAAAAGATATTTTTACTGCATTGTCAATTTTTTCGACAGATTCAATTTTTTCCCAATCGCTTCCGTTATAATACTCCCAGGTCACATTTTCTTTATCTGAAAACACAGCGGCAAGGGAATTATTTCTTTTTTCTGATAATCTGTCAAAAAATTTGAACTCCAAACAAGTTTTACTCATGTAAAATATCATATCATCTCTAAAATAAACAATATGAGATTGCAAATTTTTATTAAGAACATTATCAAAAATTCTAAAGGGGGTGAATTTAGTATTTTCAGGATTATTTATATCGTAAACATACGAGATGAAATCCGATTTCTTTTCGGTTATACAAATACTTTTTATAGATGTATCCAGAACCGTCACGGGATCTGTTGTTTCATATATAACGGACCCGTCGGCATTATCGGAACTTACATAAAGCTTCGTACCTTTATCCAAATATTTAGAATTCATATCTTCCGCAACTTTCGAAATAATCATACCGGAAGCGGGGGCCGAAGACCTTAAATGAGTTCCAAGAATATTAAGAAATCTAAGGTAATGGTTATAAGAAGTTTTATTATATTTACTTATAGTATTTTCCATCATTTTACAAAATATCTTTGAAAATACAACGCCGAAATCGGAACTTTTCTCATCAAAATTCCATTCTGGCGTATATTGTCTGGCCAATTCTTTCACTTCTTTTAATAATTTGCTGTAGTCTCTATTATCAAGGTTTGGAATTTTACCCATATATTTCAGAGCCGCACGCCCACCCTCGCTAAGAGGAGGTAAAAAGCTAAGCTCGGTTCACTTCCTTTCCTAAAATTTTGCTAATCATTGGCATCAATTTTTTGAGTAACTCTTTCTTGAGTAGGTTCTATATCAGTGATGTAATCTATATTTGCGGTAACGGTACAAACCGGTCCCGTAGAAGCGTCCACCGAAACATTTAAACTTGCAATATGGGATTCCCATTCGTTTATTGCCTCTGTGATAGTGCTTCGAACTTCGGAGATGAAAGGAGGATCCACTACCTGGAACATAAACCACCTTAAATCGGTACCAAAATTAGGCACTATTTTTCTTTCGTATTGTTGAGTTCCGATTATAACTCGTACAGATTGTTTCACGCATTCATTATCTTCTACAGTTTGAATTTTCCCACTGCTTTTATCTATTTGCACAGGAAATTTCCAACCTTTTATTACCGGCATGTTAATTCCCCTTTCTTATAATTATTTTTACCCTAATGTAACCGTAGTTCCCTTAACGTCAGTTGCCATAGTTCCGTTAATTTTGACATTACTACCTTTAACTTCAGCCTGCTGCTGCCCTTCAACAGTCACCTGAGCGCCTTTAATATTTGCGTTAACCTTAGATTGTACATCAATGTTTCCTTTTTTATTACCTATTGTGATGTTTCCACTATTTCCGTCTATAACTATGGAACCTTGGTCTCCGGCTCCGGCGGCAAATATCATTTTTGTTTTAGCTTTCAATTCAACGTTTCCATTTTGAAAATCCATTTTTAAATAGGTTTGAGGTTTAGCTGCATTATCAGTGATTTGTAATAGTGACGCATTCTTGTTATCTACAAGACTTATTACTCTGTTATTTTTACCGGTTGTAATCATAATTGAAGTAGCCTCAGCATCGACATTGTTTATGGATATTTGAGTTTTGTTTTTTAGCTTTATTACCATGCTTTCGCCGGCCTTCGTATCACCACCTGCCACATCTTTGGATATATCGTATGGAGGATTGATCTTCCCTTGGTAGACACTTCCAAGAATATAGGCTTCACCCTCATCGTGGCCATCTAAGTATCCCACTAAAACCTGCTCATTGTTTTGCGGAATTATAACGCTACCATAAGGGTTTTTTTCATCACCGCCGGCAAAAGAAGCCAAAACTCTTGCATATACCTTTTTTTCGGTAGGTTTTCCAGAAGAATCGACTCCACACGGAAGGCTTACCTGAACGCAATTCGGGCCCCTATTCTTAGCTCCAGCGTCATTAGGTTCCAAACGCGTCACTGTACCAATTTTTAAACCAAAATCAAGACTCATAATATACCTCACTGTTTCATTCTAATTTATTATTTTTTATTTAGTGGTATAGGCTTAGACCTAGTAGCATTTAATTTCAAAGTCGTTGTAAAGGTGGTGCTTGGCTGTGAATGATACTGACGATTAATACCTGTAATCAAATATTCATTGCCGGGAATCGCTCCTATACCTTTGGTGCTAATCATCTGCCCTAGTTTAAAGTCGGGGGTTCCTTTAACTGTAACTTCTGCTTGAGCGAAATGTATTTCTTTCAAATTCATAATTGCCTTGGCTCTAAAATCTGTGTAGGCCTTGGTAACAGGGACATTTAATGCTAAAACGTAATCGGAATTTTTTGAAGTATTCTTTGTTAATTTGTCGCTATCATCACCACTGCCGATAAGGGCACTGTCTCCGAAACTGCTTACGATTTGTTGCCCTCCTACGTCCTCCTTATTCAGGCCCGTAACTGTAACTTTTGAGGGAATATTATATCTGTCAATCTGAAAACTTGCTTCCAAAGCTTCAGACTGAGTAATTTCCTTTACAGTGACCTTGGGCTTTTTATCGCTGTCGAGAGAAACAAAATTAAGAGCTCCCACTTCGTCGGCATAAAATAAGGAACCTGTTTCTTCTGCAAGTCTTTTTAAAAAGATAAAATCCGTTTCCTTATTTTGGAAAGCAACATCGTTGTAAAAAGTCGATTCTTGGGGTTCTTGTTTAATGTCCACGTTCCCCACCTTAAATTTTTGAGCATATCCTGAATCGCCTAAAACTTCTTTGACTACCGAGCTATACGTTTTGTTTTTGGTTATAGGGAATGGTTTGGATTTCAAATCGCTCATAAGATACCACTTGGGATCCAGACATGTAAGGGTCAGTACTGAAATAAGAGTTGAATGGGATGAACCACCATCATTTTTAACACCAATTTCTGTTCCGACAATGTATCCGCTAAAGATATTATTATTTTTGCCACCATAGCCCATGGCCAAATCGATTTTACTTCCCAGGCCGATATTAAAGTCTTTGGTTACCTTAATTTTAGTACCTTCATTTTCCATATCTGTACTTTTAATTGTTATAACACATGAGCCGGCAGTTGAATCAAAAATTGTATAGTCAACAGACACATCAGTAATCAAGGTAGCTTTATTACTAAATTTAAATTCTTTATTGTCAAATTTTAATTGAAAGGACGTATTGTCCTCGTTAGATTTCTTGCCCCCGGCTCCTCCGCCGGCTACCGTTGAACCAATCGCTTCCATACCAAACATCCTTCTTTATTTAATTAAATATTCCGTTTCTCATACTCTCTAGTTTAAGTGAATCTTTTACATCTTTTACTATTCGTCTGGATATTGAGTCTAAGTTTATTTTGCTCATATGAGACTGTATCATTTTTTCAACATCTTCACGTTTCAAAGTGCTTGCTATTATTTCTTTTTTAATATTTGATAAATCCGGTTTTTCTTCTTTCGGTGGGATAAGATTTTTAACTTCTTTATTTGTAATTTTTTTAATCGGTTTGGGTTTCTTTTCTTTTTTCTCAGGGATTTTAGGAACCTGCTCATGAATTTCTTCTTTATAAACCATGTAATCTTTTGGGGGATTTTTGTATACCGAATCAGAAACTTTGTACGAATCATTTATTAAAATCTTTTCTCGTACATTTCCGACTTTATCAGTCAGGTACGTAAGTTTCTTGCTGACGTGCTCCTTATTTATTTCTTTGTTTATGGTACTGAAAGTGGAGCGTTTACTGATAATAGGCGATAAAAACTTTGTGATATTTTTAAGCACATTAGTTTGAACTTCGGTCTTTACAAGTTTTGTTTCATTTTTTAGTTGTGGGATTACTTTGTATATGTTTTCTTTGTTTATAATTTCGGAATCAAGATTTATATTTTCAACTTTATGAGTTAGGGCTTGCGGTTTTTCGTAATAAATTTCATTTTCATAAATCTTATTGTTTTTGACTTTATATTTTTCGTGGATATCACTGCGTTTTATTATGTTTATATTTTTTTGAATCTCTTTATTTTGCTCTTTAATGTCTTTTATTTGCTTGGTTTCAAAAACTTTATTTATTATCGTATTTGTATCGGTATGTTCGAAATTATCAGTTTCAAGATTTGTATTTTTGTATATTAAATCTTTGGAGTTTGAAGTGAATAATTTTGATATTTTTTGGAATTTAGATTCCTTTTCAGAAATAATATTATTTTTATTTTTAACGAAATCGACTATGCGTTGGTACTTTTGATTTTTTATTCTGAATTCTTTCGAAATTACATTTTTGTCTTTGATTATTTCATTGAATTTATTGCTTATAAGATATCTGTATTTTTTTAAGTTTTGTTTTTCTGTTTCAGAATTTTTTAAATTTTCACTTTCAACATTTATGTTTTCCCTATTGATAAGTTTATTAGAAACATCAAAAACATCTTTGGTTTCATATATGGTTTGGTTTTTGTAAGAATTTTTTATTTTTTCTATATTTTTTGAAATTGACTTAGTTTCAATTTCGGGGGATTCGAGGATATTTTTAACAAACGAATTTACTTTTGTTAAAAAATCTACGTGGGTAAGCTTTTTGGTTTTTTTAATTTTCGGAGAAATTTTAGAAATTTTTTCAATTATGTTTTCTTCGTAAAATTGTGTAGATTCCGGGGTTACTTCTTCGGTGCTTTGAGTTATGTTTCTGTTTATTAATTTTCCGGAATATGCACGATTCGACGATTCGGATTTTAAATCCGGGATTTTGTTTTCAGGCGGCTTGATGTTGATTAGTTCGGTTCTGAATCTTTTGTCTTCGTAATTTTGATTGTTAAAAATTCTGTGCGTAAGAGTTTTCTTGTTTACAACAGCACTTAGAACACTTGAATATGTCTTCCTGATATTTTCAAGCGTTCTTAGATTAATATTATTTAAAATTCCCGACTCCCGGGGTATTAAATCATCTTTGGGCGATTTTTTTTTTGAACTCTCCAAAAACGATTTTAAAATTTCATTTAGCTTATCTTCATCAAAAGAATTGCTTGAAATCACCTCAAGGTTTTTTATTTGACTTTTAGATAGCTTATGATTTACTTTTAAAATCTCATTTTGAAGTTGATTAAGAATCTGCTCGCGTACAACTGTATTATTCTGAACAAAAACATTTTGATCACTTTGAGCTGCACGAAGTTGAAATAAAAGGTCAATTATTCTCCCTAAAATGTCTTCGTAAAGAGAGGACGTGCCGGAATAATCATAAATCAATTTGCTTTGGGGAGAATCATACCCCTCTGCATTGTCAACCAAAGACGTCATTGAGTTATGTTTTATAAAATAATTGCAAAAGCTTTTATTATTCTTTAAAGTTATTAAATTACCGGGAGACTTTATGTTTGTCATAGCTTTTATTCCGGTTGAATTAATGCTTTTTTCTTTCATTTTTTTATTACCGCCTTGAAATAATTAAATAGCTTTTTAGTAAGTTAAATCTTTAAGTTTAGCTTTTCTTAAAATTAATTCTCTTTCGGAATTTGTTGATTTTATTCCGATGTTTTCTACTTGTTTCACCAGAACAAAATATTTTTCTCTTAAAGAATTAATCTGATTTTTCAAATAAAAAACTTCTTTTTTCATTTCTGACAACTGCTGAGAAGGAATATTAGGATTTAATTTTATCTTTCTTTCCAGCCTTTTGAGCTTTGTTTCGTTTATAACTTTTTCCGCCATTTGTTTTTCCATCTTGCAGTGCTTTTCTTGAATTACTTCATTTTTTATTTTTATATCTTTTTCCAAGGCTTGTATTTCCATTGTCAAAGCTTTTAGTTCCGCAGCTTTTTTATCGGATTCGCTCGGACCGGCTTCGGCTCTGATTTTGTCGGCTTCTCTCATTGCGTCTAAGGTGATTAAATCAATATGAGATTTTTCATAATTTATTTTCTGTTCTTCTTTCTTTTTTTG
Organism: uncultured Eubacteriales bacterium; assembly: GCA_934725425.1. Lineage (GTDB taxonomy): Bacteria > Bacillota > Clostridia > Oscillospirales > Acutalibacteraceae > UMGS1491. The sequence continues at coordinate 48,422 of CAKVAX010000004.1, forward strand.
TTTATCCGCCATTAATTTTAATTCTTTTCTGGTATAAATTTTGACGGGAAGAAGAGCTTTAATTTTTTCTTTTACGGATTCTATTTCCAACTCTTTTTTTCTTAAGTCATCTCGAAGCTTTTGAATATGGCGTTCAAGTGCAGACATGTGATTATCAAGTTCCATAGAGATTCATCACCTTCTTAACTAATGATTTTAATCTTCTTTCATAGATTTTTCTCTGTTCTTTTTATTTTCTTCGTTTTGTTTATCCGCCAGTTTTTGCTGTTGTTCCGCTTTTTTATCTTTTTTATCGCTTAATGATTCACTGTATTTATCAAGTTCTTTTCGAGCTTCTTTATCTTTTTCGGAACGTGCGGCGGCTTGTTTTGCATGTTTTTCTCTTAATTCGTCAGCCTTAGCTTGAGCTTTTTGACGGTCTTCTTTAGTGCTTTCAAGATATTTGTTGACTTTTTCTTGGTGTTCAGCTTGTTTTTCTTTAACCTTTTCAATTTTTTCTTTGTTTGCTGCTTGATTTTCTTTTACTTTTTCTTCATGTTCTTTAATCTTATCTTGTTTTTCTGATTTTGCTTGTTCGGAAGCCGCAACTTGTTCAGCACGTTTTGCATTTTGTTCTTCAATTTGAGCTTTGCGTTCGTCACGAGCCTTTTCATAGTTTTCTTTAGTGTTGTTTTCAATTTGTTTAGAACGCATTTCGGCGTTTTTGGCTTCTTGCTCTTCGCCGGCTTTCTGGGCATCTTCAGATTTCCAAGATTTTTCTTCTTCAAGGTTTTTAGTGTATTTATCAAGTTCTTCACGTTTAGCTTCGTCTTGTACGGCTCTTGATTTTTTGGATTCAATACCCGCCAATTCTTTCTTGAAGGCTTCTTTGGCTTCTTCGCTCATGCCTTCCATATCTGCCTCGCTGACTTCTTGACCGTCCCTAATCTTATCTTTAATTGCTTCTCTTGCCTTTGTATCGGCTTCTTGCTGGTCTCTTGCTTTCTTATCTTTGAGAGATTGTTTGAGCATCTTCTTAACATCATCGCTTACATCCGAGAGAGCTTCGATGGCAGCTTCGTCCAATTCTCCGTTGGCAAGTTTTTTTGTTAATTCATCGATTTTTTCAAGTTCTTTTTGTTTGTTTTCTTTCTCTTTTTCCAAATCTCCGAGCTTTTCCGCCCATTTTTTTCTGTTCTTTTGATAGGCGAGTTTTTCCTCTGCTCTTTTAGCGTTTATTTCTGTTTGAGAAGCACCACTGATTCCTCCTATTGAAACGATAGAGCTAGGCATCATGGTTACAGGTTCTCGTGTAATACCCGTATGTGCTATAGTTAAATCCTCAATCAAAAGACCATTATCGGTTGCATCAAGGTCAGAGACTCTCCACTCTGTTATACCAAAAGATATAAAAGTATATTTTCCTCTTAAATTACCGTTTCTGTCATAAGCTATTATAGTCCCCAAAGCAGGTCCTCTTTCCAAAGAAGCTTGCGGACTTGTAGATGCGAGCAATGAAAGCTTTAAAAATCTGGCCATACCTCCTCCGGGGAGATTTGCTGCCGCTGCCAAAGCAAGTTTATCTATTGCTTCCGGAAAGTGCAACATAAGGCCTCGACTAAATGTTAAGGTATGCGAAGAATTATCCGGCTGACCAACCAACACTCCATGGTCATTTACGCCGCCTTCTTCGATAGTTCTTAATTCTCTTGATACGTTCAAACCCGAAACCGATTTAAAGCCAAATGTAAATTCATTGAGAGTGACAATAAATTTAAAATTACCACTCAAGTACTTTAAAGACGAAACATTTAAAGCCGGTATCTTGTGAAATCCCATATCAATAATCTGAGAACCCTGTTGAGCATCAAAAGCCATTTATCTTGCACCTCTCTAAAGTAAACTTTAAAACTCGTCGCTTATGTCAAAAATATTCTTGCGATTCTTGTTGGAATCGGCATTCATTTTTTTATTTATCTTAGAAACTTCATTACAGAATTTGATTCTTTCTCTGTGCGGAAGAAGCATTATTTCTTCCCTGGACCAATGAAAATAGTACGCCAAAAAAGCTATCTCTTCATATAGGACTTTGCTTGGATAACTTTTTAGGCTTCCCCGAAAAAAGGCGTTTCATACTCAAATCCGTGACCGCATTTAGGACAAACAACACTAATCATCGGAGGCTCCACAGCATTTATTTTTTGATATAAATCTTGCAAATACGCCATATCTGCGGTAAATAAACTTTCTATAACATGTGCATCGACTCGGTTTAGAGTGCCCAAACTTTTTACTACTCTTTCAAGTAACAAAATGCTAAGATAACCCGGATTCATTTTTACTCTTGGGTCATTCAGTGGCACAATTTCATCTGCCGCATTTGCAAGCCTCATAACTCCCTCTTTGTGAATTTCTCCATTTTTATCCACGTATCCGCGCGGTAATTCAAATTTTACTTCTGTTTCAAAAGGTAATGCCATTAATAATCACTCTTCCTCTTAAATTATATGCTTCTCTCCTCGCCAAAAAGCGAGGAGAAAAGTTAAAATATTAAATACTAAATTTCTATTAGGGAGCTGCTGCTACACTAACATCTCTCTTAATACCTTCGTGTGCAAGAGTAAGGGTCTCAACAAGAATCTGTGAGTCGTCTGCACTAAGGTCGGTTGATTTATAAGACTTCGGCCATGCATTTATAACAGTCCAGCTTGCTGTTGGTACGCCGGCGTTGTTATAAACTATAATCTGTGCATTAACCGGAGTAAAGTTATTTCCTTCCAAATAATCATTAAAGAAATTGTATAAGAGAGGATTTTGATATAAACCTTTCTCAAGAGTTATATCGTCATAGTTTACAAGTCCCGGAAGTTTTCTTGCTGTAAGATATCCGAATCCACCTTCTCTGTATTCAGATACGTTAACATCGGATGAAAATCCCGATACAGATTTGAAAGATGTTGTTCCTAGTCCTTCAAAATTTGCTGTAAATCTAAATCCTCTGATAGGTGCCGATAAACCGCCTGATACGGTAGCACTGGTAGAAAGTACTTCTGTACCTAATTCTTGAATACCGGTAGTAGCTAATCCGTCTGACATATATAATCATTCTCCTTTCTTTTAAAATCTAATTATTATTCACCTGTTTTTTGAGTAATTCTGAAGATTACAAATTCAGCAGGTTTAACAGGGGCAACACCGATTACACAAATCATTCTTCCGTTATCGATATCATCCTTACTCATTGTGTTCGGTCCGATATCAACAAAGAATGCTTCTGAAGGTGAACCTCCTACCAAAGCGCCGGATCTCCATACGCCTTCCAAGAACATCTCTATTGTACGTTGTACACGTGACCAAAGATTTGCATCATTTGGTTCAAATACAACCCAATTTGTATTTGCCTTGATTGATTCTTCAAGGTAAATAAAGAGACGTCTGACGTTGACATATTTCCAGAGTGGCTTGGACGAAGCTGTTCTTGCTCCCCAAACTCTTATTCCTGCACCCGGGAATTTCCTGATAAGGTTTACACCTTTCGGGTTCAATAAATCTTGTTCTGCAACACTGTAGTTAACAAACAAACCTGTGCAGTTTGCTATAACTTCGTTTGCAGGAGCTTTATGAACACCTCTTGCATTATCACTTCTTGCAAATATACCCATTATTGAACCTGAAGGTGGAATAAAGGTATCTTTCTTATCAAGAGGATCAAATACTTGAATCCACGGATGATACATAGCGCAGTAATCACTGTCTACGATATCTCTGTGTTTTAGGATATCTGTAACTGTTTTTGCAGTCATCGGAACATCCAAAACAGCAAATCTGCTTGCCAAGTTTTCACAATGTGAAACCAGTGAAAGCTGTACGTTTGGACTTACTATTCCCGGAATAGCCATAATGCTTACATCGGTATTATCGATGAATGACTGGATACCTGTTCTTGCTCCGGGTCCTTCATCTTTACCGATAAAGTCAGCATCGGTGAGGCTTGCAGCGGTACCGTTAAATCCTCCTGAAAGTGTTACTTTTATAGCATCGCCTTTTCCTGAGAATACTTGTTTCACTACATCCAGTGGTGATACAGCTTCTTCGGTAGGTTGAGCTTTAACAGAAACAATTTCCGATTTGGACATAACTTTTTCTATGAATGAAGGAGCTGATGAATTGAATGTTATTCCGCTATATTTTTCAACTTCTCCCTTATAATCTACAACTACATCCAGTTCACATGAATTTACTGTGAATTTAGGTAGAAGTCCTGCGTCAACAACATCTCCTTCGAAAGGTTCCGCAAAACTTACGATATCGCCGGCGAGGTTATTAATTATTCCAAATTGTTCCTCTTCTCCGCCTTTGACGCATACTACGTCGCCAACATTAAATCCGGCAACACTTTTGAAGCGATATTTTCCTTCACCCAAGTCTTCTAATATTTGAGTTTTGCTATTGCTCACTTCTTCAAATGAAACTATTATTGAATTTCCCCATGCGCCTGGGTTTCTTGCGGAGATGCTTACAACTCCGTCTTTCCCTTGTTTGCATGAAGCTTTTGCAATCGTAGCATCAACAGGTGCTACACGCATAACAAATGCTCTTGAACCGCCGTTTGCAAAAAATTGATTTACTGCATGAGCCAAAAATCTGTATTGACCAAATTCATTTTCATGCAAGTAACCGCCAAATTTTCTGCTAAAATCTGATGGACCGGTTACTAAAACAGGCATACCTGATATAGGACCTTTTTCAGCAACACCAATAAATCCTGCTGTACTTGTTCCCACGCCCTGCATGGGGGTTGGACCGCTATCGAATTCTTCGATATAGACTCCCGGAGATAAATACTCTGCCATAATCATCTCGGTTCTCTACTAGATTAGTAGCAAGAACCTTTCACTCCTTTCTGACACTCAAAATATAATTTAAATTTACTTTGAAAACGATTTGAAAAAACTTCAGATTTCTTTCAAAGTATTGTGCGAGCAAAAACTCGCTTTATTTATAACTAATAAAGTAGGGAAATGAGCCCTAATTTACTGTTAATCGAAGTTAGTCTAAAATCTCCGGACAAAAAGCCAACAAGCTTTTTATACAGTCCAAAACTTGTTTTTTGTCAAGGTAATTAATTTTTTTTCTTAATGTAACACACTCTTTCAAATTCTTAATTTCTTCTCTTTTCATCATTTTTTCAAGCATCCTTTTAAGTTCAATTAAATCCAGCGCTGATAAATCTTTCTCTAAAGAAAGCATCGCTATCCGGCGTCTTCTTGTTACTGCGTCGTCAGAATCAATCTTTTTATTGATTTTTTCTCTTTTCAAGCGATCCATAAATTTTTCTATATCTTCAACCAGTGCGTCGTTGTCTTCATCTTTTTCTTTTTGAATTTCTCGGATATTATCCATTTCATTGTTAATTTTTTCCTTGTAGGAAGGGTCATTGTCAGTATCAACAAGCTTTAAGGCTTCCAACCTTTCGTCATCTTTCTCGTTTTGGTAAAGCAAACTGTCTTGTCTATCATGCATACCGTCGTCATCATCTATAAGTTTTTCAATTTGCTTACTGTGGGGGTTCACTTTAAAACTTATTTTGCTGGCTTTAAATTTTTTGTTTAAACGATTTTTTTCCCCTCCGAAATAGTTGTCGGGGTCATTAAGGTCATCTTCTTTAATATTTTTTTCCTCTTTTACTTCTTCGGGCATTAAAGAAAAAGCAATTTCGTTGTTTCTTTTATTTTTTCTATATCCCACTTCCATAGTACCGAAAGAAGTCTTAAAAAATCCGAAGTTATCGGGGATGTCATGATCTTTAAAAGTATCGTCCGGAATTATTTTGGATATTTCGATATTATCTTTTAAAAATTCATATTTTTTATCATTAATCCAATCTTCTTCATCCAGAGCGCCTTTTTTCCACCAATCCGTATCCTTTTCAGAAAGTTTTTCGTTAAGGTAATAATCAAGGGTATTTTCAGATTTCAACTTTTTTCGATAATTTTGTTTTTCTTTCCCCTCAAACATCCTTATCTCTCCTTCAACAACTTCCCTTTTAACCAGAGGATTCTCCGCACCATCTCCTTTTTTGTTCATTCCTCTGCCATTTTTCTTACACCTTAACACCTTTTTATAAACTTGATTTGAATTTTAAATCAAAAGTACTATAAAAAAGGTTTTATAAGATGTTTTTTTATATTATTTAAATATACACCAGTATTATATCACGACATTCTCAGTTAAACCATTAATTTTTCACTAAATAATAATTTATATTGAGTTATTTTTATCAATAATTAGAATAAATTCACTAAAAATACAAGGATATGTAAACTAATACACATCGTTTAGTCCGAAACTTATGCTCAACGCTTGGTTAATTTTATCCATAGCAGATTTGTTTGCGCATCCTCTTTTTTCTTTAAGTCGCTTCTTGTCGATTGTTCTGACTTGTTCCAAAAGCACCACCGAATCCTTGGCAAGGCCACAACCTCCCGAAGCTAAATTTATGTGAGTGGGCAATTTTGTTTTCATTTCTTGGCTGGTTATTGCGGCAGCAATTACCGTGGGACTATATTTATTTCCTACATTATTTTGGACTATGAGCACCGGGCGGACTCCCCCTTGCTCCGAACCGACTACCGGACTCAAATCTGCGTAAAAAATATCTCCTCTTTTAATTTCCATGAAACTTCACTCCCTAAAAATATTTGTAAAAATATTTTTGACACATACAAAGATTTTTAATCATCGATAAATTTAACATTGGGCAATTTTTTAAGATTCAATATTATTTATAATTTTTTCTTACTATCAAAATAATTAGTGTAATAATGTGAAAAATTTTATCTTCTCCATTGAAATTAAAATTAAATTATAATACTATAAAACGAGATTAAAGAATGATTTACATCATATCTGTGATTTTACGAAAAAATTAAAATAAAAAAGAAAGGATCCAACAAATGAAATTATTAAAAAAATTAATTATAGGCTCGGTAGTTATCGGGTTGAACGCAACAAGTCTAGGCGCTGTAAAAATTCCATTTCCTAAATCAGCTCCTTCAAAACCAAAGAGTTCATCCCAAAGTTTTACCCTTAACATGGCTACAGCGAGAAGACTTTTAGAAGTGGGTCAAGCTATCGGCGCAAATAAATTTGAAAAATGCCTTGTTAACTCTATCGTAAATTTAAATCAGGCTCGTCTGCAAAAAGCAATGAGAGAAGGAGCCTCAAAAACATCAAAAGCTCAACCTGAATCGGTAAAACTAAAACCACTTCCGGAGGGCACTTCTAACCCTGCCTTTAAGCATTATTGCGAAAAAGCAAAAGAAATTTTGCAAGCACGCGAAGACAGAAAAGGAAGAATATTTTGGAGAAAACTTTTAAGAGTAAATAAAGTATTTGACAAAGAAACCCTGCAACAAAATTCCTTGGCAGATTTAATAGACGTTGAGCGTTTATACCCTTCGAGAGAAATATTTGTTCGCACAAAAAAATATTGTCCGTATAATTATTGTTATGTGCCTAAAATATACGACCTTCCTATTGAAGATAATACAACCATTGGTGGAGTTTCAAATTTGAAAAAACTTATAATTTCTCTTGCTGAAGATTACGGTGTGCTCACAATAGGCGTAAAAGACGCTATTATACATCTTTTAGACATTAATCCTAAGTTAGAGCTATGCAGAATCGAAACTGACACCCAAGAAGAAATTTGGAGTTTAAATACTTTGGAAGGTATGTGCCGTGATTTGGGGTCATTACGTGTATATTACTTAGAAAAATTGGAAAAATAATTTTTAGTCACGCTAATGTGCGTGACTTTTTTGTTAAAAACGATTCATAGAACATGTATTACTACTTATATCCAATAAATTTTAAAAATGGGTCTTATATATCTAATTGAAAATCACGGGGTTGCATGGTATAATCAATGCGTAAAAAAAGTAATATTTGGAGGCAAGAAACATGTGCGGAATTTGCGGATTTACAGGTGAAGTCATAGACAAATCTAAGGTTATAGAAAACATGGCTGATTTAATAATACACAGAGGTCCCGACAGTGCCGGATATTTCGGCGACAATCACATTGCAATGGGGTTCAGACGTTTGAGCATCATTGATTTGGGCGGTGGAGATCAACCGATATACAATGAAAAAAACACTCTGGTTTTGACTTTCAACGGTGAAATTTATAATTACAAAGAATTAAAGGACGAGCTTTTAAAGGCCGGTCATAAATTTTATACCGAAACCGATTCGGAAGTAATTATTCACGGATTTGAAGAATGGGGCGAAGAAGTTGTTCCGAAACTCAGAGGAATGTTCGCTTTTGCAATTTGGAACAGAGAAAATAAATCTTTATTCATTGCAAGAGATCCGTTTGGAATAAAGCCTTTGCACTGGACAAAAGTTGGGGATAATTTCATATACGGTTCGGAAATAAAAAGCTTGTTGGCTTTCCCGACTGTCGAAAGAAAGCTAAATTACAAAACTCTTGATAATTATCTTTCATTTCAATATGCCGTGCCGCCGGAAACATTTTTCGAAGGTATATATTGTTTGATGCCCGGGCATTTTCTTTGGTACAAAGACGGAGAGGTTAATATAAAAAGATATTTTGACCCTGAATTTCACATTGATGAAAACATGGATTTGGAAACAGCTACAACAGAAATCGAAAAAGCGTTTGAAAATTCGGTGCAAGCCCACAGAATAAGCGACGTAGAAGTAGGATGCTTCTTATCAAGCGGAATAGATTCCAGCTATGTTTCGTCCTATTTTGCAGGTCAAAAAGCTTTCACAGTAGGTTTTGATTTTGGGGAAAAATACAATGAGATGAGTTGGGCAAAAAATTTATCCAAAAAAATCGGAATAAATCATTATGGAAAAGTAATAAGCTCCGATGAATTTTGGAAATCCATTAAAAAAGTTCAATATCACATGGATCAACCTCTTGCGGACCCGGCTTGCATTGCGCTTTATTTTGTTTCAAAACTTGCAAGCGAGCATGTAAAAGTTGTATTGTCGGGCGAAGGCGCGGACGAGCTTTTTGGAGGATATGGAATATATAACGAGCCAAGAGTATTCAAAACATATCAGAAAATCCTTCCTAAAAAATTCAGAAAATTCCTTGCTAAGTTAGTTCAAAAAATTCCATTCAAATTTAAAGGTCAAGGATTCATAATAAGAGGCGCGAACAAAATCGAAGATAAATTTATCGGGAACGCCTTTATGTTTTCCAAAAAAGATAAGCAAAAAATACTTAAAAATCCCGCACTTGCGACAAGACCTCAAAATCTTTGCAAACCCATTTACGAAAAAGCAAAAGATTATGACGACGTCACAAAGATGCAGTATCTTGACATAAATATGTGGATGGTCGGAGATATTCTTTTGAAGGCTGACCGCATGAGCATGGCTAATTCGCTCGAATTGAGAGTGCCGTTTTTGGATAAGGAAGTGTTTAAGATTGCTTCCAGAATACCGGCAAATCTTAAAGTCAACAAAGAAAATACAAAATACGCTTTAAGACAAGCCGCGATGAAAAGATTGCCGATTGACACAGCTCAAAAGAAAAAATTGGGATTCCCGGTGCCGACAAGAGTTTGGCTTCGTGATAAAAAATATTACGGCATAGTGAAAGATGCATTTTTATCCGACACAGCCGAGCAATTCTTTAATTGCGAAGAACTGATTAAAATTTTGGATGACCATTACAACGGAAAAGCTGACAACAGCAGAAAAGTTTGGACGATATATATATTTATTGTTTGGTACGACCTATATTTTAAAGAACTGAATTAGACAGAAAAAGGCCTCGCTGATTGTAGCGAGGTCTTTAATATTACATAATTTTTTTCTTTTTCATATACCATAAGCAGAAAATAATTGCCAGTATATTAAATATTATGCATCCGATGTAGCCAAACGGAGAGGTCAGTTCCGGCATGGTGGTGAAGTTCATGCCGTACCAGGCGGCTATGGTTGAGGTCGGCATAAAGAACATAGTTATGACAGTTAATAATTTCATTATTTTGTTTGTTTTAGCATCAAGCTGAGAGTTATAAACATCTCGGAGCTGGTTTGAGGTTTCTCTTAAGAACTGAATTTCTTCTCTTAATTGTTCGGCTCTGCGCGTGAATTTTTCGAATCTTCTTATGGCTTCCTCTGAAAAGAATCCGTTTTCGTTTTCTTCGAGTTCATAGCCGATGTCCATAAGTTGATTGTAATATCTATAGAAAAGTAAAATCTCACGCTTAAAGTTGAACATCATAGAGTTGAAGTCCGATAAAATTCCTCGGATAACCGCGGTTTCTATTTTTACAAGGCGGTCACTCATTTCTTCGATGTATCTTAAATCTTTTTCGATTATAGTTTCAAAAAATTCGTACAAAAATCTTTCAAGAGTTAATTTATCGTGCATTTTATTTTTCGCAATTTTTCGTATTATGCCCTGAACAGCTTTGCCGTCGTCAATAAAAATCACTCTGTTTTTTTCTATTATGAAACCAAAATTGGTCCTGAGCATTTTTTTATCTTTGCTGACTATGGAAATATCTCCCGAGGCACAATTTTTAAAAACTGTAATCTTACAGCAGTGGGCATTTTTATAATTCGGGATAACGAGACTATCTATGTCAGTTCTCTTTTTCATTTCCTCGCCGGTCATTAAAAGTATGGTTTCACCGTCGTAATCGGCCAATCCGCTGCACTCTTTAAGTCCTTCTGCAATTTTATAATATATCATAACTATCCCCTTTCTATAAATTAATATATTATATTATAACATTTTTTCAAAAACAATCAAATGTTTTTTATTAAATAAATATAAAAGAGAAAAGCTCCTGCGAATTGCAGAAGCTTTTTTAAATTTAAATTAAGCACTGACTGTAGGAGCTGCACCACCAGGCATAATAGAAATACTGTACGGAGTAGGACTTAACATACAACTTAACTTACTTGAATCCGTAAGTGCAGCAAATTGTCCAAGCATAACTTTGGGAGCACCCGGAGCCCACGCAGAAAGAGGCGGAGGCATGGGGGCGAAAGCACACGGCCCACTTCCAAAAGGCTTCGTAGCAGGATTTTTAGGAGACGTGCACGCACCAAAAGTTCCTGTTGGAAAATCCATAACAGTTAAAGCCGGAGCACCTCCTGCAGAAACAACTTGTTGCTGAATAGGAGTCAAAGGCAATGGTGCAGCTCCGAACGAACACATACACATGGCGCCTGCTTTTACAATATTGGGCATATTAATCACCTACTAATTATTTTATGATTTACAAAAGATGAAACGCAAGAGTTAATCCTGCAAAAACTATAGAAACCATTGAAGTAAGCTTGATTAAAATGTTGATAGATGGGCCGGAAGTATCTTTGAAAGGATCGCCGACTGTATCGCCTACAACGGCAGCTTTGTGGCAATCAGAACCTTTGCCGCCGAGATTGCCGGCTTCTATATATTTTTTGGCGTTATCCCAGGCGCCACCTGCATTTGACATCATAACCGCTAAAACAAATCCTGTTATTGTTGTTCCTGCCAAGAAACCTGCCACGCCGTTAACTCCGAGAATAAGTCCGACAACAATCGGAACGACAACCGCAAGGACAGCGGGTAAAATCATCAATTTTTGAGAAGATTTTGTACATAAATCAACACATGAACCGTAATCGGGTTCGGCTTCGCCTTCCAGCAATCCTGCTATGGATTTAAATTGACGTCTGACTTCCAGAACTATACTTTGAGCGGCTTTTCCGACTGCTTCCATGGTAAGAGCGGCAAATAGGAACGGAATCATCGCGCCGATGAACAATCCAACTAGAACGGGAGGATTGGTGATATTAAGATTGAAAACTGTTTTTGGGGAAAGTATTTGAACCTCAGAAATGTATGCGGCTATCAAAGCGAGAGCGGTAAGAGCTGCAGAACCTATAGCAAACCCTTTTCCGGTTGCTGCTGTAGTGTTTCCGAGAGAATCAAGAGCGTCGGTTCTTTCACGAACTTCATCTCCGAGCTCCGACATTTCGGCGATTCCTCCTGCGTTATCTGCTATCGGACCATAAGCATCTGTTGCCAAGGTTATGCCAAGAGTCGAAAGCATTCCGACTGCTGCCACACCGATACCGTAAAGTCCACGGTTGAAGCTTATTAAATTGCTTACGTTACCGCCACAAGAGAAGAAGCTGATGAGAACGGCCGCGCCTACGATTATAACGGGGAGAACTGTTGAGTTCATGCCCAAAGAAAGACCTCCGATAATAACGGTAGCGGAACCGGTTTCGGATGTTTTTGATAATTCTTTGGTTGGCTTGTACGTTGCAGAAGTAAAATATTCGGTGGTGAATCCGATTAAAACTCCGGAAACCAAGCCTGCGATTATAGCATAGAAAATTCCGATAAATTGCGGTAACAAAGATTTTATAACAAAAAATGAAGCGATTGCTATGATTACTGCGCTTATGTAAGTACCTGTGCGCAAAGATTTTAAAAGGTCTTTTTGACCTGCATTTTCTTTAGTTTTAACGAAAAATGTGCCAATAATTGAAGCGATTACTCCCAGAGCCGCCAGAAGCATAGGCACTGCCATGCCTTTCATGCCGAATCCTGCGCTCACTGCCAGCGCACTTGTTGAAACGATGGAACCAACATAAGATTCATATAAATCAGCGCCCATTCCTGCGACGTCACCGACATTGTCACCAACATTATCAGCGATAACAGCGGGATTTCTTGGGTCGTCTTCGGGGATTCCGGCTTCTACTTTTCCTACGAGGTCAGCACCGACATCGGCTGCTTTTGTGAATATTCCGCCGCCGACTCTTGCGAACAACGCCATACAAGAAGCGCCCATTCCGAAAGTCAACATGTTGGAAGTAATATTTTGAATTCTTAAAGATTCGCTCGCTATGACTTCGACGTTAGTATACCAATATTTCAGGAAGAAATACCAAATAGATAAATCCAAAAGTCCAAGTCCAACCACAACAAATCCCATAACTGCGCCTGCGGAGAAAGCAACTTTCAAGCCTTTGTTAAGGCCTTCTTTCGCTGCAAAAGCTGTACGTGCATTCGCCATAGTAGCGGTTTTCATGCCTATAAATCCAGATAGAGCCGAGAAAAATCCGCCTGTTAAAAATGCAAACGGGACAAAGTGATTTAGGTACCCACAAAATGATAAAATCAAAAGCACGATAAATACCGCTGAAAAAAACACTCCAACGCCTTTATATTGACGTTTTAAATATGCATCCGCACCTTTGCTTATCGCAGATGAAATTTTAATCATTTTTTCGGTACCTTGAGAATGGCTTTTTACTCTGTTAAACAAAAAGCCGGCAAAACAAAGAGAAATCAAAGAACCTATTGCTACAAATAACATCAAATCCATTATTTTAACGAGTAAATGCTGCTAATTTAAGCGCACTAACTCTACTTCCCTTCTTTCCATATAAATTTGCTCACAAAAAATATATATTTCGCCCATGTCGAACTATATGTATCAAAGCGACATGGACGATATTTAAGTAATCTTATTTGAATTAAATTAATTCTATTATTGCCATCTCAGCACCGTCTCCACGTCTGGGGCCAAGTTTGGTTATGCGTGTATAACCACCGTTTTTATCTGCATATTTCGGAGCAATTTTTTCAAAAAGATTTCTTGCAACTTCTTTTTTGGTTACGAAAGCGAAAACCATACGTTTGTTGTGAAGGCTATCGATTTTAGCTATTGTTATCATTTTTTCGGCAAGTGCGCGAACTTCTTTAGCTCTTGTAACAGTAGTTTCTATTTTACCATTTTCCAAAAGAAAAGTTACCAGTGCTCTTAACATTGCAAGTCTGTGAGCTGTAGCTCTACCGAGCTTTCTTTTACCTGACATATATTTTTACCTCCTTTTTATCCTAATTATTCGCAAGGCTTAGCTAAATCAAGTCCCATTGAATGTAATTTTTCAATTACTTCATCAAGTGATTTACGCCCTAAATTTCTTACTTTCATCATTTCGTCTTCAGTTTTGCTTGTGAGATCGTGAACTGTATTGATTCCGGCTCTCTTTAAGCAATTGAAAGATCTTACCGAAAGCTCCATTTCATCGATTGTTACATCTAAATCAGTAGGAGCGGACGGAGTGGATTTTTCCACCATCAAGTTTGTTCTTTCGGCAACTTCTGAAAGCTCTACGAACAAATTAAAATGCTCTATGAGTATTTTAGCTGCGATTGATACAGCTTCTTCGGCGTTAATTACGCCATTTGTCCAAACTTCCAATGAAAGCTTATCGAAGTCAGTTATCTGACCTACACGGGTGTTTTCCACCTTATAATTTACTTTAAGAACAGGAGTATAAATGGAATCAACTGCCAAAACTCCTATAACGGGGTTTGGATTGTTCGCTTTATGACGCTCCAAAGAAACATATCCTCTGCCTTTTCCGAGGGTTATGTCCATACGAAGTTTAGCGCCTTCTCCAAGTGTGGCGATGTGACAATCAGGATTTATAATTTCTACATCGCTGTCATGAATTATCATTCCGGCGGTTACTTCACATGGGCCAACTGCATTTATTTCTACAGTTTTAGGCTCATCACCTTGTATCTTTGCCAAAAGGCCTTTGATATTCAAAATGATTTCAGTAACATCTTCTTTAACTCCAGGGATAGTGGAAAACTCATGCATTACTCCGTCAATTTTTACACTGCTCGGAGCAACTCCCGGGAGGGACGAAAGAAGAATTCTTCTTAAGCTGTTTCCCAAAGTATTTCCAAAACCTCTTTCAAGAGGTTCTACAACAAATCTACCATAATTTTTATCCTCAGACACTTCTTCAACTGTAACCCGAGGCTTTTCAATTTCTATCATTAAATCCTCCTTGATACTCTTAAATATTGAGGCAATCGCCTCAAAAAATATGCTACGATAAAAAATAATGTAACATTATTTGGAGTACAATTCGACTATTAATGTTTCTTGAACATCAAGATCTATATCTTCTCTTGCCGGCATAGCTATTTTCTTAGCTTCCAATTTTTCTGAATTGAGTTCAAGCCACTTCGGAACAACTCTTCCGCCGTTTGACTCTAAAACAGATTTAATCTTAGCGCTCTCGCGAGATTTTTCGTTTATAGAAATTACATCTCCGACTTTTACTAAGAAAGAAGGAATATTTACCTTTTGTCCATTAACACTGAAATGATTATGAACAACAAGTTGTCTTGCTTCTGCTCTTGAACTTGCCCAACCTAAACGATAAACTACGTTATCAAGACGGGATTCCAAAATTGCGAGTAAGTTTTCGCCTTTTTTACCCTCTTTCATCTTGGTAGCCATTTCGAAATAATGAGCAAATTGATGTTCAAGAACACCATAATAATATCTTGCTTTTTGTTTAGCTCTTAATTGTAAGCCGTATTCTGAATGTTTCTTGCGTCCTTGACCATGTTGTCCCGGAGCATAAGAACGTCTGGAAAATGCACATTTTCCGCTGTAGCATCTTTCACCTTTCAGAAATAATTTTTGACCTTCTCTGCGGCATATTCTGCAAACCGCACCTGTATATCTTGCCATACTATTTATTGCACCTCCGATTCCTTTATATTAAACACGTCTTCTTTTTGGCGGACGACAACCATTGTGAGGAATAGGTGTTACGTCCTTTATCATATTAACATCAAGTCCTGCTGCCTGAAGAGCACGAATTGCTGCTTCACGTCCTGACCCCGGACCTTTTACATAAACTTCAACAGTTTTCATACCGTGTTCTATTGCGGTTTTTGCTGCTGTTTCAGCTGCTGTTTGAGCTGCGAAAGGAGTAGATTTCTTAGAACCTCTGAAGCCAAGTCCTCCTGCGCTTGCCCAAGATACAGCGTTACCTTCTATATCTGTTATTGTAACAATCGTGTTATTGAATGTTGATTGTATATGAGCTGCTCCTCGTTCAATATTTTTTCTGTCACGACGTCTGCGAACAGAAGTTTTTTTGGAGCCACTTTGTACTGCCATTAAATTATTCCTCCCTTACATAATTAGCCTTTTTTGTTAGCCATTGTCTTTCTTGGACCTTTTCTTGTCCTTGCATTTGTTTTAGATCTTTGTCCTCTTACCGGAAGACCTTTTCTATGACGAATGCCGCGATAGCATCCTATTTCGATTAATCTTTTGATATCAAATGCGATATTGCTTCTGAGGTCACCTTCAACTTTGTAATTCTTATCGATGCAAGCTCTTAGTTTAGCTACATCATCTTCGGTAAGATCTCTTACTCTTGTGTCAGGATTTACACCGGTTTTAGCAATAATTTCTTTTGCTGTTGTTCTGCCTATACCAAAAATATAGGTAAGACCAATTTCTATTCTTTTGTCTCTTGGCAAATCGACGCCTGAAATACGGGCCATTCTTAAACCCACCTCCATAGTATTTTTTTATTATCCTTGTCTTTGTTTATGCTTAGGATTTTCACATATAACTCTTATTCTGCGTTTTCTTTTTATTATTTTACATTTATCGCAAATTCTTTTAACTGAAGGTCTAACTTTCACTTTCATTTCCCTCCAAACTCTTACTCTTAGCGGCCTCGCTTACTTGCGAGCCTGAATTCTGATTATTTTTGACTCTCCATGTAATTCTTCCTCTGGTCAAATCGTACGGAGACATCTCTACAACTACTTTATCTCCTTGAACTATCTTTATATAGTTCATTCTGAGTTTACCTGATATATGAGCAAGAATTACTTTTTCGTTAGGAAGTTTTACTTTAAACATCGTATTCGGAAGTACTTCCACAACTTCGCCTTCTAATTCTATAGTATCTTCTTTCGACATATCAATAAGCATTGCATTTTGAATAGGTTTCAAAATACTTCTCTGCTTGCTCCACCACCTCTGCTGTATTATATCGTTTAAGCACAAAAGCTTATGATTTTGAAAATGGTTTTAGAGCACCGCGAATGGATTTATTTGTTTTAATTAATTCTTCTTCTAAAACCGTATTGGTAACTTTTAAATGCATTAATTTTTTCTTTTTCGGTCTTTCCAAAGGTCGATATTTCCCGTCACAGACGTAAGCATAAGTTTCGTCAAAATCCATTATAACTTGAAAATCGCCTTTATCGTGACCTGCTCTAGAAATAACTACTGCACCTTTTTTTACTTCCATCATACACCGTCCTAATCCGGATTTGTAAGAATAAGTGGACCATCCGGCGTAATTGATATTGTATGTTCAAAATGAGCCGATAATTTGTTATCTGCTGTGACAGTAGTCCAATTATCATCTAAAATTACCACTTTTTCAGTTCCTACATTAACCATAGGCTCAATCGCTATTGTCATTCCTTTGACAAGCCTTGGGCCATGCCCGGGTTTACCGTAATTAGGAACCGAAGGATCTTCGTGCAGCAACGCACCCACTCCATGACCCACAAAATCTCGAACCACCGAGTAGCCACGTGCTTTGACATACTCTTCAACCGTATTACCGATATCCCCTATCCTATTGCCGATTTTGGCCTTTTTTATACCTTCATACAGACTTTCTTCGGTAGTTTTTAGAAGATTTTGGGCTTCGGGGGAGATATCACCGCACGGAAATGTATAAGCATTATCACCGTGATACCCGTGAATACATGCTCCGACATCGATGCTTACAATATCTCCACTCTTGATAATACGTTTTTTGCTCGGTATGCCATGAATGACTACATTATTAATAGATATGCAGCTACTTTTTGGAAAATCACCATAACCCAAAAAAGAAGGTTTTGCTCCCATCGAAACGATATATTTATGAATTAAATTATCTATATACTCGGTAGAAACTCCGGGTTCTACAGCTTCGCCTCCAAGCTTTAGTGCTCGGGCTGAAATTTTTCCGGCTTCTTTCATAAGTTCAAGTTCATGACATGATTTTAAAACTATCATTATCTACGCCTCTAATACTTTTATTATATCCTTTGTAATATCATCAACTGATTTGCAACCGTCTATTACAAATCTTTTATTTTGCTTGTCGTAGTAGGATTTTAATATATGGGTTTGTTCATAATATACCTTAAGACGCTGCTTTACTGTTTCTAACTTGTCATCCATACGCTGAACAAGGGCACCTGCACATACGTCGCATTTACCGTCTGTTTTAGGTCTAACGCCACCGGCGCCTTCAACATTGTAAGTGCTTCCACATTCGCTGCAGATGCGACGTCCGGACATCCTTTTGTAAATAACTTCGTCATCAACTTCTATGTCAATAACTTTGTCAATATTTACTCCAAGATTATCCAGAGCCTCGGCCTGCGCAAGAGTTCTTGGGAAACCGTCAAGAATGAAACCATTCTTGCAGTCGTCAAGACTTATTCTGTCTTTGACTATCCCAATCACTACATCGTCAGGGACTAAATCGCCTTTATCTATATATGATTTAACCTTTAATCCCATTTCAGAACCGCTTTTCAACGCTTCTCTTATTACATTTCCCGTCGAAATCGTAGGAATCTTAAAATGCTCGGATATGCGTGCCGATTGCGTGCCTTTGCCTGCTCCCGGCGCACCTAGAAAAATAATATTCATTTTAATAAACCCCTTTTTAAATATTTACGAATTCAGGCGAAAAAATTCTAAAATAAATTTACTAATCTAAAAATCCCTTGTAATGTTTCATCATGAGCTGAGATTCCATCTGTTTAACTGTTTCAAGAGCTACACCAACCATAATTATAATCGATGTACCGCCCATGGATAAATCGTGCATACCACTCAAATTGGCAAATCCGATCGGAATCAAAGCGATAAACGCTAAGAACAATGCACCCATAAGCGTAACTTTTGAAAGTACTCGAGATAGGTAATCCGCAGTTGGTTTTCCGGGACGTATACCGGGAATTACTCCGTTGCTTTGACGAAGATTATTTGCCATTTCAATTGGATTATAAGTAATTGAAACATAAAAATAAGCAAACATCAAAATCAAGAAGAAATTAGCTATAGTATAACCCGGTCCGTTAATTTTGAATGATTCCAAAATAGTTTTCATAATTCCTGTAGGATGTGCAAAAAATGCTACTATATTTGGCACCCATAAAATCGAAGATGCAAATATTATTGGCATAACTCCGGCAATTCCGATTTTCAAAGGAATATGACTATTTTGACCCGCATACATTTTTCTTCCAACGGTGCGTTTTGAATACTGAATAGGAACTCTGCGCTCTGCGTCGTTCATGAACACTATAATCCACATCATAAAGAAGAACATAAATACAAATAGCGGAACATAAACAAAGAATTTTCCAAAAGTTTCTGAGGAACTTAGTGCTAATTGGAAATATCTAACTAATTTAGATATAAGACTTGGCATTCTGGAAACTATACCGGCAAACATCAGTATCGATATTCCATTGCCCACGCCTTTTACATTTATTTGCTCACCCAGCCACATCATAAGAGCTGTTCCTGCGGTAAAGCAACAAATTATTACTATTGCAGTAAATATTCCTGCGCTTCCTTCTGTGTATTTTACTATTGATTGTCCAGCATAGCTGTTGAATTTTAAGTACATATAAAATCCTGTGCCTTGCATAAGTCCGATAATTATAGTTAAATACCTTGTTATTGCCATCAATTTTTTGCGGCCTTCTTCTCCCTCTTTTTGGAGAGATTCGAGATACGGAAGTGCTACTGTCATGAGCTGAATTACTATCGAAGCATTAATGTAGGGCGAAACGGACATTGCGAAAATTGTTGCCTGGGCAAAAGCACCACCTGAGATGGTGTCAAGGAAAGTAAGGACTGCGCCATTTTCTCCCAAGCTGCCCATGAGTCCTGCCAGTGCTTCAACATTTAAAAACGGTACCGGAATAACTGAACCAATTCTGAAAACAATAATTATAAATATTGTAAATAATAATTTTTTTCTTAAATCCGGGACTTTCCAAGAATTAATAATTGTTTTAATCAATTAGATCACCTCAGCCTTCCCGCCTGCTGCTTCTATCTTTTGAACTGCAGACTTTGAAAACATCTGTGCTTTAACTGTCAAGCTTTTAGAAAGAGCGCCATTACCTAAGATTTTAATTTTATCAAAATCACGTTTTACGAGACCCATATTGATAAGTTCATTAGCATCTATAACTGAGCCTTCACCGAATTTTTCGAGGTCACCAACATTAACAGCTATAACTTTTTTAGCAAAAATATTGTTGAAACCTCTCTTAGGTATTCTTCTTTGAAGAGGCATTTGTCCACCTTCAAAGCCGGGGCGAACACCGCCACCTGATCTTGCATTTTGACCCTTATGACCTTTCCCGGCTGTTTTTCCCCAACCTGAACCATGGCCACGACCTACTCTTTTAGAATTCTTTTTTGAACCTTCAGTACATACTAAATCTTGTAATTCCAATTTTAATTCACCTCCTGCAAATTATAAATTGCAATAATATACAAATTATTTCTCGGTAACTTCAACTAAGTGAGAAATTACGTTAATTTTTCCGCGAGTTGCTTCGTTATCAGGTTGAACAGAAACATCGCTGATTTTTCTAAGTCCTAATGACTCAGCTGTCGCAATTTGCTTTTTAATGCGGCCAGCCAAGCTTTTTACTAATTTAATTTCTATTGCCATAATGCTGACCCCTTTACTTTAATATTTCTTTTACGGTTTTGCCGCGAAGCTCTGCAACTTCTTCAGCGTTACGTAAACTTCTTAATCCTTCGATTGTAGCTCTTACTACGTTGCAAGGATTGTTTGAACGAAGAGCTTTTGTACGAATATCCTTTATTCCTGCTGATTCAACAACTGCACGAACAGGTCCGCCGGCTATAACTCCGGTACCTGGTGCGGCAGGTTTCATCAATACTCTTGCTGCGCCATATTCTCCGATAAATTCATGAGGAATGGTACTGCCTTTCAAAGGAACCTTTATAAGATTCTTTTTAGCGTCTTCAATTCCTTTTCTTATCGCATCAGGAACTTCGCCTGATTTGCCGATACCGAATCCAACGTGGCCCTTTCCGTCGCCTACTACCATAAGAGCGGCAAATTTAAAAATACGACCACCTTTTACGGTCTTAGAAACTCTGTTTATAGCAACGAGTCTTTCTTTTAAATCTAGCACTGAAGCATCTATTCTAGCCAAAAATATTTCCCTCCCTCTAAATTAAAATTTAAGTCCGCCTTCTCTGGCGCCTTCTGCTAACTCTTTAACGCGTCCGTGGAAAATATATCCTCCGCGGTCAAAAACTACATTTTTGATTCCTTTTTCAAGAGCACGTTTAGCAATAGTTTCTCCAACTTTTTTAGCTGCTTCTTTATTGCCGCCGTACATTCCGAAATCTTTTTCAACCGATGAAGCTGAAACCAAAGTTACGCCTTTAACGTCGTCGATTATTTGAGCATAAATATTACTCCTGGAGCGGAAAACATTCATACGAGGACGACTGGCTGTACCCGAAATTTTACCACGAACTCTTCTGTGGCGTCTTAAACGGGCCTGATTTTTATCTGCCTTGTTTACCATGATGATTCACACTCCTAATTATTTTTTACCTGTTTTTCCTTCTTTGCGACGAATAACCTCGTCAACATACTTAATACCTTTACCTTTATATGGTTCCGGTGGACGTTTTTCGCGAATTTCAGCTGCATATTGTCCTACTTGCTGTTTGTCGCAACCCAAAACGGAAATTTTATTTCCTTGAACTTCCAATTTAATTCCCGGAATTTCAGGCATAGTAACTTGATGAGAGAAACCTAAATTCATAACAAGATTTTTTCCTTGCATTTGAACACGATAACCTACACCATTAACTTCAAGTTCCTTTTTAAAGCCGTTTGTAACTCCCTCAACCATGTTGTTTATAAGAGTTCTTGTTAAACCGTGAAGAGATCTGCTCTCTTTTTGGTCGTTTGGCCTTTTAACTTCGATTACTCCGTTTTCAATTAAAACTTCCATTTTAGGATGAATATTTTGAGTTAGAGTACCTTTAGGACCTTTAACCGTTAATACGCCGTCAGACAATTTTACGTCTACTCCAGCGGGAATATTTATGGGTTTTCTTCCAATTCTTGACATTTTTTGTCACCCCTTTTTATTACCAAATGAATGCTAGAACTTCGCCGCCGACATTTTCTTTACGTGCTTTGCGGTCGGTCATAATTCCTTTAGATGTTGAGATAAGTGCGATTCCTAAGCCTTTCATAACCTTAGGCATATTTTCTACATCGCTGTAGATTCTAAGGCCGGGCTTCGAAACTCTTTTTAGACCTGTGATAACAGGCTTTTTATTTTCGGTATATTTAAGATAAATCTTTATCATACCTTGCTTTTCATCTTCGGATACAACGAACTTATTGATGTAACCTTCTTCAAATAAAATTTCAACAATAGCTTTTTTCATATTGGAAGCCGGCACTTCAACTGTTTCGTGCTTTGCAGAACTTGCATTACGAATTCTTGTAAGTAAATCTGCAATTGTATCTGTAATTTGCATAACTCATTTACCTCCTTTGCTAAATCTTACCAACTTGCTTTCTTTACGCCAGGGATTTCTCCTTTATATGCAAGCTCCCTAAAACAAATACGGCATATACCAAATTTGCGAAGGTAACCATGCGGCCTTCCGCATATTCTGCATCTGGAGTACTCACGAGTTGAAAACTTTTGTTTACGGCTCTGTTTTACTTTCAATGACGTTTTAGCCACAATATTCCCTCCTTATTTTGCAAATGGTGCGCCCATAAGTCTTAATAATTCTCTTGCTTCATCATCGGTTTTTGCTGTTGTGGAAATAGAGATATCCATTCCGCGAATCTTATCAATCTTATCATATTCGATTTCAGGGAATATAAGTTGTTCTTTAACTCCCATGTTGTAGTTTCCTTTTTTATCGAAAGAATTCGGATTGATTCCTCTGAAGTCTCTAACTCTTGGAAGAGCTAAATTGAAAAATCTGTCTAAAAATTCATACATTTTTTCGCCACGAAGTGTTACCTTTGCGCCGATTTTCATGCCTTCACGAATTTTGAAGTTAGCAACAGATTTTCTTGCGGTACATACCACAGGTTTTTGACCTGTTATAGTACTCAAGTCTTCGAGGATAGAACCAATAACTTTAGAATTATCTTTTGCTTCTCCGGCACCTACGTTTATAACTATCTTTTCAATTTTAGGTATTTGCATAACATTTTTGTACCCAAATTTTTCTTGAAGTTTTGGTGCAACGGTACTTTTATAAAAATCCTTAAGTGTTGCCATTAGTATCCTCCTTACAGCACTTCACTGCATTTTTTACAGCTGCGCTTTTTTGAACCATCGTCCATAATTTTATGAGCGATTCTGGTAGGTTTACCGCAATGAGGACAAACTAATTGAACTTTAGAAGCATACATAGCACCTTCAGTTTTTACAATTCCGCCCTCCTGACCTGCTTTGCGGGGCTTAACGTGCTTAGAAACAACATTAACGCCTTCAACAATCAGCTTACTTTCTCTTGGGCTGACTGCAACAACTTTTCCTTGTTTTCCGCGGTCTTTACCGCTCAACACTACGACTGTATCTCCGGTTTTAACATGAACGGTACCGTTACCGGAACGAGCCGCTTTATTTCTACTTTTTTTAAACAACAGTAAACACCTCCTGTTAAAGAACTTCCGGAGCAAGACTCAGTATTTTGGTGTATCCACCTTCACGCAATTCTCTTGCTACAGGTCCAAAAATACGTGTGCCTTTCGGACTTTTATCTTCCTTAATAATTACAGCTGAATTTTCGTCAAAACCTATATAAGAACCATCTTCGCGACTAGTTCTACTTACTGTACGAACAACAACCGCTTTAACTACGTCGCCCTTTTTGACAACGCCACCGGGTGATGCTTTTTTTACGGAAGCAACTATAACATCACCGATTCTGGCATATTTTCTACCGGTGCCACCAAGAACTCTTATACACATAATTTCCTTAGCACCTGTATTATCGCCCACTCTTAAAATAGTTTGAGGCTGTACCACAGTTATCCTTCCTCCTAACCGGTTAAGTATTTTTTAATTAACCCTAAATTATTTAGCTTTTTCTACGATATCAACAAGTCTCCATCTTTTGTCTTTAGAAAGAGGTCTTGTTTCCATAACTCTGACTTTATCACCGATTTTACATTCGTTATTTTCGTCATGAGCTTTAAGTCTTTGTGTATGTTTTACAGTCTTATTATAAAGTGGATGTTTAACAATATCTTCTACAGCAACAACAACAGTTTTATCCATTTTGTCACTGACAACATTACCAACTTTCACTTTTCTCATATTTCTTTCGCTCAAAGTGTACCCTCCTTCCACTATGCCTTAGAAGCTTCGCTAATTTGATTTTCGCGAATAACAGTTTGAACTCTCGCAATGTCTTTTTTAACTGCGCGAATACGCATTGGATTTTCGAGTTGATTTATAGCGAGCTGAAATCTAAGATTAAAAAGTTCGGATTTAAGGTCTTTAAGTTTAGCATTTAAATCATTTTCACTTAAAGTTTTGATTTCTGAAATCTTCATTACACCTCACCATCCGTTTCCTGCTTTTTTACAAATTTGCATTTAATCGGTAATTTATTTGCTGCCAAGCGCATAGCTTCTCTTGCGATATCTTCAGGTACATCACCGATTTCAAACATAATTCTTTGCGGTTTTACTACTGATACCCAAAATTCCGGCGAACCTTTACCTTTACCCATACGAGTTTCGGCAGGCTTTTTGGTAACCGGTTTATCCGGGAATATTTTTATCCAAACTTTTCCTGCTCTTTTGCAGAATCTTGTCATAGCAACACGGGCTGCTTCGATTTGATTCGAAGTTATCCAAGCGGGCTCTAAAGCTTGAAGGCCAAAATCTCCGTGAGAAACTTTACTTCCTCTTATTGCACGACCTGTCATTCTTCCACGATGAACTTTTCTGTACTTAGTTCTTTTTGGCAACAGCATCTTTATGGCCCCCTTTCACATTTTCAACTTTAGCAGCATTTGCTAAAACTTCACCTTTATAAATCCAAACTTTTACACCGATAATACCATAAGTGGTTGCTGCTTCTGCAAAACCATAATCGATGTTAGCTCTGATAGTTTGAAGCGGAATAGTACCTTCATGATAATGTTCGGTTCTGGCTATTTCTGCTCCACCAAGTCTACCGGAAACTTGAGTTTTAATGCCCTTTGCACCAGCTTTCATAGAACGACCCATAGCTTGTTTAAGAGCGCGTCTGAATGAAACTCTCTTTTCAAGCTGAGCTGCTATATTTTCAGCTACTAACTTAGCATTAACGTCTGAATTTTTAACTTCAACAATATTAATAACTACAGGTTTTTTAATTAATTTTTCACAAAAAACTTTAAGTTTTTCTATTTCTGCTCCGCCTTTACCGATGACTATTCCAGGCTTTGCACAATGAATGTGAAGACGAACTTTTGCGCTGTCTCTTTCGATTTCTATTTTTGGAACTCCTGCTGCTTTAAGCTTTTTTGTAAGAACTTTACGAATTTTATAGTCTTCTATAAGTGCGTCCGCAAAATCTTTTTTCTTAACAAACCAACGTGAATCCCAATTGTTAATTATTCCTACACGAAAACCGTGTGGATTTACTTTTTGCCCCATAGTTAACCCCCTTTTCCACTAATTTTTTTCTTCTAAAACTATAGTAACATGAGAGCTTCTTTTTTCGATTCTGTATGCTCTGCCCTTAGACATAGGTCTGATTCTTTTGAGAATAGGACCGGGACATACAAAACATTTAGAAACATAAAGACGAGATGCGTCCATTTGATAATTATTAATCGCATTAGCCATAGCTGATTTAAGCAATTTTTCAAGATACTCACAAGCTGATTTTGGAGTATTTTTAAGAACTGCCATAGCGTACTCGACAGGTTTATTTCTGATTAAATCAAGAACAATAGAAACCTTACGTGGCGAAATGCGAGCGTATCTTAAATGAGCTTTTGCTTCCATGATTACAACTCCTTCCGCAGGTTATTTTTTACCCGTTGTTTTTGATCCGGCATGACCTTTAAATGTTCTTGTTGGCGCAAATTCACCAAGTTTATGTCCAACCATATCTTCCGTGACATATACAGGAACGTGTTTACGTCCATCGTGAACAGCAAACGTATGTCCTACAAATTCAGGGAAAATTGTTGAAGATCTACTCCAAGTTTTAAGTACTTTCTTTTCACCGGCCTTGTTGAGTTTTTCTACTTTTTGAAATAACGAAGCCTCAACAAAAGGTGCTTTTTTCAAACTTCTACTCAATGCAATGCACTCCTTTCCCTATTATTTGCTGTTTCTACGTTTAACAATAAATTTATTTGAAGCCTTCTTCTTAGATCTTGTTTTGTATCCAAGAGCAGGTTTACCCCAAGGTGTTGTGGGTCCGGGACGTCCAACCGGTGACTTACCTTCACCACCGCCGTGCGGGTGATCGCATGGGTTCATAACAGAACCACGAACTGTTGGTCTCCAGCCCATGTTGCGTTTACGACCGGCTTTACCGATTTTAACATTTTCATGGTCTATATTTCCAACTTGACCGATTGTTGCCATACATTCTGCACGAACATTTCTTAATTCTCCTGAAGGAAGTCTAAGAAGTGCCATTCCATTTTCTTTAGCCATGAGCTGAGCCATATTTCCTGCTGCTCTTGCTAATTGAGCGCCTTTTCCCGGGTAAAGTTCAACATTGTGAATAAAAGTACCAACAGGGATATTTACCAACGGAAGTGCGTTACCTGTTTTTATGTCAGCTGAAGGGCTGGCCAAAATTTCTTGTCCAACTGTTAATCCGTGAGGAGCTGTAATGTATCTTTTCTCGCCGTCTTCGTATTGAATAAGCGCGATATGAGAAGAACGGTTTGGATCATATTCAAGAGAAATAACTTTTCCGGGAACATCAAATTTTTGACGTTTAAAGTCAATTATACGATATTTTCTGCGATTGCCGCCGCCTCTGTGACGAACGGTTATACGTCCATAGCTGTTACGTCCGGCCTTTTTATTTAAAGAACGAACCAAGCTTCTTTCAGGACCGTTTTTTGATAATTCTGAATAATCGGTTACCGACATATTTCTTCTTGAAGGGGTAGTCGGTTTATAATTTTTTATTGCCAATTATTTCACTCTCCTTAAAAATTTTAAGCTTTGCGGAGGCTGACTCCTCCTTACACTGCTTTTAATGTTTTGAAAAATATCCAACAATACTGAAAAAATTGAATATTATGATTATAAGATTCAGTATCAACAGAAAAAGATTATATCCGGGAGTGCCGAACCAGTAATATTTTAAGTTATTAAAAGAGATAATAATCAAAATAACCGATAAAACCACATCAACCAAAAACGAATAACTCATCATTTTCATTTGATAATTTCCTTTCAAATTATCTTTTTCAATTTTAAAATATCTACTAAACCATACCCTCAAAGAATTCGATAGATTTGCTATCTGGGGTCAAAGTAACATAAGCTTTTTTCCAAGATGGAGTATATCCTCCGAATCTACCTTGGCGACGGAATTTGCCTCTAACTTTCAAAGTGTTTACTTTTAAAACTTTTACTTTGAAAATTTCTTCAACAGCTTTGGCAATTTCTATTTTTCCGGCATTTTTTGCTACTTTGAAGGTGTATTTTTTATTAGGCATTCCAAGCATTGTTTTTTCTGTAACGATAGGACGAATTATAACGTCATGTGCCAACATTATGCATACACCTCCTCAATTTTGCTGATTGCGCTCTTAACGATAACGAGTTTGCGAGCGTTTAAAATGTCATATACATTTAAAGTGTTTACTTGAGAAGTTTTTACTCCCGGAATGTTTCTTGAAGATTTGATGATTTTATCTTCGATTTCAGGTAAAACTACCAAAGATTTGCAATTTGCTCCGATTGCATCTAAAACATTTACCATTGATTTGGTTTTATATTCCGGCATTTCGAGAGAATCTAAAACGATAATTCCGTTATCTAAAACTTTGCTCGAAAAAGCGGATTTCATAGCTAAACGCTTAACTTTTTTATTAATAACATAACTATAATCACGTGGCTTTGGAGCAAAAACTATACCACCGTGTCTCCATTGAGGTGATCTTATAGAACCTTGTCTTGCATGGCCGGTTCCTTTTTGTCTCCATGGCTTCTTTCCGCCTCCCGAAACCTCTGCACGAGTCAACGCGCTTTGTGTTCCTTGGCGTTTATTTGCCAAATGATTTACAACTACATCATGCATAACAGATACGTTGGGTTCTATTCCAAAAATAGAATCAGATAATTCAACTGTTCCTACTTCTTTACCTGTCATATCAAGTACTGCTACTTTAGGCATCACAATTCCTCCTTCCTTATGCTTTAACGCTGTCGCGAATAAGTACTATGCCGCCATTTGGACCCGGCACTGCACCTTTGATTGCGATTAAATTGTTTTCTGAATCGATTTTAGCAATTTTTAAATTTTGAACTGTAACTCTTTCAGCGCCAAGATGTCCTGCCATTTTTTTGCCTTTAAATACTCTTGAAGGGTCAGAACATGCCCCGATAGAACCACCTTTACGAACTGTAGGACCTGTACCATGAGTTTCTTTAAGTCTTCTAAAATTCCAGCGTTTAATTACACCGGCGTATCCTTTACCTTTGCTGGTACCTATAACATCTACTTTTTCGCCGTTTTCAAAGATATCAGCTTTAATAATATCACCGACATTATAAGCCGAAATATCGTCAAAGCGACATTCTTTAAGAACTTTTTTAGGTGCTACGTCAGATTTGTCAAAATGTCCTTTCATAGGTTTGTTGACAAGTTTAGGTCTTACGTCCCCATATCCTATCTGAACAGCGTTATATCCGTCGGTTTCCACTGTTTTCTTTTGAGAAATAACACATGGACCTGCTTCAACAACTGTTACCGGAATAACTTTGCCGTTTTCGTTAAAGATTTGGGTCATTCCTACTTTTTTACCGATAATTGCCTTTTTCATAAACTTTTTCCTCCTATTTAGGTTATTGGTTAACCTTTCTCAGGCTAACATGACCTCGGCTGCACGTCCGTTGATTAGAGTTTTATCTCTATTTCAACACCTGCAGGGAGCTCAAGATTCATCAGAGAATCAACTGTTTTGTTTGATGGTTTCAAAATGTCGATAAGTCTCTTATGAGTTCTCATTTCAAATTGCTCACGGCTATCTTTGTTAACGTGAACTGAACGGAGAATTGTTACGACTTGCTTTTCAGTTGGTAGCGGCACTGGACCTGATACCTTCGAACCCGTTCTTGAAGCAGTTTGAATGATTTTTTGAGATGCTGCATCAACAAGTTTTACATCATAACCTTTGATTCTGATTCTGATTTTTTCTTTGACTGCCATTAAATCGCCTCCTTACATCATTAGTGGTGGGCGGCTCTTTTAAATTATCAACTCGCCCGGGTGTTTCACGTTTTCATTAAATAAAAACGGATAAACTACATAGTTTAACCCGGTTAATTTAAAAGTATTTGATTTCAACACAAATTTCATAACATTATGTAATTTAGGTTAAAAAATCTCAGAACTTTCGCCCGGTTTAAAATCGGACATACTCCACGGAAAAACCGACCTATAAGTCGCAACCTCCCGCTTCAACGCATATCATTTGCAGTCGTACCGTTTTATATTACCATATTAATTAGTAAAAATCAAGACTTTTTCTTAATTTTTAGCAATAAAAATAGCAGCTGCTATAATGCAACCGCTATTTATATTAATACTAGACTATTAAGCTTCTTTTTCTTTGCTTTGTTCAGCAATTTTAGCTTCATATTTTTTGCTAAGTCCGCAAACTGAAGCAATCCATCCTACTACAGTTACTGCGAAAAGCGGAACAACTGTGTAGAGGTGAGCTGATACTTTGCTTCCTACTGCTACGATATTGGTTAAAATGTAGATAATTGTGGAAGCGCCTGCTTTACCTGCACGGCCACCGATAACTTCAACTGCTGCTTGACCTTTTGTCTTAGTTTCATCATCAAGAGGTCTGTAAGCCATATTTTTTGTCGAATCGAACAAGCAATATTTGATGCTCTTTACTAATGCATCTACGAAAAGTCCTACCCATATTGCCATCATTGGAACTGAAAGACCAAAAATTTCTTTTCCGCCATTCTTTCCGTAAAGTATAAGTGCATAGAATATTCCGCCAAGTGTTAACATAACGATTGGGGTAATAACTGCTGATATTTTCCAGCTGAATTTTCTAAGAATGTATGTGCTTAAAAGTGATGTACAGATTGTAAATATACCTGTTGCGATAGAAAGTATACCCATCATTTGTGCATATTCATTTGGACCTGCAAGGTTAGCTCTCATTTGTTCTTTCCAAATTACTTCTGTGAAGTTAATTGAAACACCGTAAGCGATTACCAATACTGCAATCAATCCAATGTAAGGTGAAGTAAATAGAATTTTGATACCTTCTCCGATACCAACTTTTGCTTTTTTCTTTTTAGTTTTAACTTCGGAAGGATCATAAAATCTTGGATCTTTAAGAATTACTGCGTTGATGTAATAGAAAATTCCCATTGTTACGAAAGCAAACAAAATACAAAGACCAACAAGGATTCTTACGTTTCTATCAAATTCAGCGCCTTTAGCATTAGACATAGTTCTCAAGATTCCGCCTGAGAGAATAACACCCATATTTGCAATCATAGCATAAAGTCCGTAGAATCTCTTAACTTCGCTCTTTTTGGTTACTTGGTTTGCAAACTGCCAGAAGAGTGAAGAAATTGCGATTGTTCCCCAAATTTCAGAGAAAACATAAAACAATGTGTAAGACCAGTTAGTAAGGCAAGGGATTATGAAATAGAAAACTCCCGGCCAAGAAGCTTGCATTTGTTTTACTGTTTCAGCGCTTGCATGTAAACTTGAAGCATTCGGGAACAAAACAAAAAGGAAGATTACATAAAATAGCGCAAAAATCGATACCATTATGTAAAATGTTTTATAGCTGCCGAACTTACTTATTAAATATGAGAACAACATAACTACTAAAAATGCAGCAGGCATAACGAACCAAAGTTTAAGAACCGGGAAAAGTTCGGTACCTCCGCAAACAGCGTATTTTTGAATAAATACGTCTTTAAGATCTCTTACCATTGTATAAACGAAGAGAATGAAGAACATCAAAAAGCTCATTGGTAAGAACTTTTTCATTTCGTAGCCGTGTATTGGCCACAAAGCCGATCTGAGTGGGCTAAACTCTTTTTGTGCAGAACCTGTAGGTTGTGCATCATTCATAGATCATCCAATCCTTTCATATAATATTATTTACTTATATATTATAACTGCTATTTTTGAAATTGTAAATAACTAAATTTAAATAAATTCAATAAATTTGATTAAAAAATTTATTTTTTTACACTTATTTCCAATTATTAATTAAAAATTCAATTAATATCAATGTATGCTGTTATTTTGCAAATATATTTCTAAATTTTAAACATTTTGAAAATGAAGTTTATGTTTTAAAGCATAATTTTCTGAATTACTTCCGCTGTGGCCTTTAATAGTTACATCCGAACAATTTTCGAAAATTTTATGACCAAATGCAATATTATTCGACAAAATCGAAATTTCTTTTAAATTTTTGCATCCACAAAAAGCGCTGTTGCCGATTGCTGTGAGATTTTCTGTGGTATTAAATTTTTCCAATGATTCACAATTTGAAAAGGCATATGCTCTAATTTTTTTAATAGAATCTCCAAAATTAACTATTTTTAAATTTTCACAACCGTAAAATGCTGCTTCATCAATGTATTTTAAATTATCTCCCGCACAAATTTCTTCTATTTTTTTGCAATCATAAAATGCGCATTCTTTGATTGTTATCACGGTGTCCGGAATCGTAATTTTTCCTTTTCTGTCTAAAGGGCACGTCACCAAAGCAGTTCCGTCTTTTGTGAACATTATACCATCAACTGATTTAAAACATTTATTTTTAGGATTTATTTCTATATTTTTTAAAGAACGACATCCACACATTGACAGCTCCATTATATTGGTAACAGCTGGACCTATATAAATTTTTTCCACACTTTCACAAGAGCCGAAAGCCAATCTTCCGAGGGTAGTAAGCGATTCCGGCAAAGTAACTTCCTTCAAACCTGAACAGCCGTAAAAAGCGTAATCATCTATACAGGTTATTTTTTTTGAAAATAAAATTTCTTCAATCTCACTGTGCCCCGAAAAAGCTCCGCAATTTATTTTTTTTACATTTTTTGGAATTATAACTTTAGCAGCATTTCCTGTGTAAGAGACAAGTTCTCCGGAATCGTTTATAGAAAACTCAGAATTTTGAGATTTTTCAACAGAATTTTTATTATTAATTTCAACGGCTGAAATATTTACAGCAGATGCCGCAGCCCCAAAAACAATTAAAACAGCGAATATTTTTGTAATTTTTAGAATCTTTTTCATAAACAACATCTTCATGTCCTCCAAGTTTTTAAGCATATTTATTTAGATATCCTAAATTTTACCATAATATGCCTATTCAAGTCAATCAAAAGTATCATTTACTCGCTTTAAAACTGTCTTTCAGTCCTACGCTCCTGTTAAACACCAAATTTCCGCCATTTGACGCTTCTTTATCAAGGCAAAAATATCCTGTTCTCATGAATTGATATGAGCTTCCGAGCACTGCGGTTTTTAGATAATTTTCCAGCTTGCAATTTTTCAATACCTTCAATGAATCAGGGTTTAAAACTTTCATGAAATCGCCCTCGGATTCGGGGTCGGAAACAGAGAATAAATTATCGTAAAGATTTATCGTTGCATCAACCGCGGTATTAACGTCCACCCAGTGAATTGTGCTCTTAATTTTTCTTCCGTCCTGAGTATTGCCGCCTCTGGAGTTTTCGTCGTACTCGCAATAAACTTCGAGCACATTCCCGTCGGAATCTTTTTTGTAGCCGGTGCATTTTACAACATAGGCGGACTTTAAGCGGACTTCGTTGCCCGGAAATAATCTGAAATATTTTTTGGCAGGTTCTTCCATGAAATCTTCTGCCTCGATATAAACTTCCCTGGAAAAGCTTACACTATGAGTTCCTGCGGAGGAGTCGTTGGGGTTATTTTCTATTTCAAACACTTCGGTTTTTGCCTGCGGATAATTTATAATTACAAGTTTAATGGGGTTCAAAACGCCCATTACACGTGTTGCATTAAGGTTTAAATCTTCACGCAAACAATGCTCCAAAAAGGCATATTCAACGGTGCTTATAACCTTGGAAACACCTATTCTTTCGCAGAAATTTCGAATTGATGCAGGAGTGTAGCCACGACGTCTAAGACCACAAATCGTCGGAAGTCGGGGGTCATCCCAACCGGAAACAACACCTTCTTCGACAAGCTTTCTGAGTTTACGCTTGCTCATAACCGTGTTATTTATGTTAAGTCTTGCAAACTCGATTTGACGGGGCTTTTGCGGCAATTCGGAATTATTAACAACCCAATCGTAAAGCGGTCTGTGATCTTCAAATTCGAGAGAACACAAAGAATGAGTAATGCCCTCCATGGCGTCTTCAATGGGGTGAGCATAATCATACATGGGGTAAATGCACCACTTATCTCCTGTACGATGATGCGAAGAATGATTTATTCTGTAAATAACGGGGTCGCGCATGTTGAAATTACCTGAACTCAAATCAATTTTGGCTCTTAACGTCATTTTTCCGTCAGGGAATTCTCCGTTTTTCATTCTTTTGAAAAGTTCGAGGCTTTCACTTGAAGGTCTGTCTCTGTATGGACTTTTTGCAGGCGTGGAAGCATCTCCGCGGTTAGATTTAACTTCTTCGGGAGTGAGTTCACAAACGTAAGCGAGACCCTTTTCAATAAGCTTGCAAGCGTTTTCATACATAACATCGAAATACTCTGAAGCGTAGTAAAATCTGTCCTCCCAGTCGAAGCCAAGCCACTTTACATCTTCTTTTATGGAATCGACATACTCAACATCCTCTTTTGAAGGATTGGTATCGTCCATTCTCAGATTGCATTTTCCGGAAAATTTTTTGGCAGCTCCGAAATCAATACATATCGCCTTTGCATGGCCTATGTGCAAATATCCGTTAGGCTCGGGCGGAAATCTTGTGTGAACGTCTTCGTGAGCGAATCTTCCACCTTCGGAAATATCTTTTTTGATGGCTTCAAAAATAAAATTTCCCGCTAAATCATTTTCTTGTTTATCTAAATTTATTTCATTTTTTTCCATATTTTTAACTCCTTATATTAAAGCTTTGAAAGAGCATTTTTTATTCTTTTTAAAGATTCTTCTTTGCCCAGTATTTCCAGTATTTCAACCGCTCCACCCGGAGTCATTGCTTTGCCCGAAACCGCGATTCTTACGGGCCACATGACTGTTCCGTTTTTCATTTCATTTGATTTGGCAAAATTTATAAGCAAATCGTGGATGGATTCATAAGTCCAAGATTCCAAATTTTCGAACTCCGGTAAAATTTTTTCCAAAACATTTTTAGAAATTTCAAGATTTGTTTTGCTTTTTTTATTTTCAAACATGTTTACATCATAGTCCGGCAAAGTTCCGAAAAAGTCAATTAATTCAGGGATATCCGAAAGCTTGGAAATTCGAGTTTTCAGGAGCTTTGCAATTTTTTTACAGTCACAATTCTTGACAATCTCGCTTATATAAGGGCACGCAAGGTCTGAAAATTCCTCGTCGGTTTTAAGCTTCATGTATTCGGAGTTGAACCA
The DNA here is from genome assembly GCA_934725425.1 of uncultured Eubacteriales bacterium. Lineage (GTDB taxonomy): Bacteria > Bacillota > Clostridia > Oscillospirales > Acutalibacteraceae > UMGS1491. Next base: position 83,154 of record CAKVAX010000004.1, read on the forward strand.
ATCCAATTTTTTATAATCGAAAACAGCTGGAGATTTGCTTATTCTTTCGGCGGTGAAAATTTTAGTAAGTTCAGAAAGAGAAAAAATTTCTTGATTGCTATCCGGACACCAACCCAAAAACGCTATGTAGTTAACGATCGCCTCGGGAAGATAGCCTTTTTTCACGAGGTCTTCAAAACTTACCGCGCCGTGACGTTTTGAAAGCTTAGAAACCGTGCCGTCTTCATTTTGACCCATTATCAAAGGCAGATGAATATAGGTAGGAATTTCCCATCCGAGCGACTCATACAGGAGATTATATTTAGGAGTAGAAGAAAGGTACTCGCAGCCACGAACCACGTGCGTAATCTCCATTTCATGGTCATCAACAACATTCGCAAAATTGTATGTAGGGAATCCGTCGCTTTTTATTAATATTTGGTCCTCAAGCTCTTTATTATCAATTGTAACCTCACCGAAAACAATATCTTTGAATGTCGTTTTGCCTTCCATGGGCATTTTTTGGCGGATAACGTAAGATTTACCCTCGGATAAATTTTTCTGGACTTCTTCAGGACTTAAATCTCTGCATTTATCTTTGTGACCCGAAACATTTTCTTCGGTTTCGTTTTTTTCGCAAAAGCAATAGTAAGCGGCGCCTTTTTCAACAAGTTCTTTGGCGTATGTTAAATATTCTCCTTTTCTTTCGCTTTGTTTGTAAGGACCATATTTTCCGCCTATATCCGGGCCTTCATCGTGGTTCAAACCTACCATTTTAAGAGTATTATAAATCACAACTTCGGCTCCCTCAACGAATCTGGATCTGTCAGTATCCTCTATTCTTAAAATGAAATCGCCGCCTTGAGATTTGGAAATTAAATACTCATAAAGTGCGGTCCTTAAATTACCTATATGCATATATCCTGTGGGGCTTGGGGCAAAACGAGTTCTTACTTTACCATTCATTTAAATTCTCCTTTTTCAAAATTATCTTAAAAATTTTTCTACATATTCTTCCAGGCAAAGCCCACTATCTTTAATTTTTAGGGCATTCTCTTTTCCAACATATCTAAAATGCCACGGCTCATAAATTACGCCTGTGTATTCTTTCCATTTTTTTTGATATCTTTCTATAAAACCATATTTATGAGCATTATCCATCAGCCATTTATATTCTTTTGTTTTATAAAAGTCATTTGCTACACCGTTAAAATCAACTGCGAGTCCCGTGTTATGTTCACTGGCTCTGGGACGTGCCACAACCCTTGCGGCTCGCTTTTCTGCTTCTTCTTGAGTAAGAACAGCTTTGGATTTTTCGCGTTCCACTTGCCTGTTAAAGAGTTTTTTCTGATAATTAATATCTCTATATCCGGATGAAATCCACAAAATAATTCCGTCTTTTTTCGCATCGCTTATCATGGATTCCAAATCATCACATGCTACTGCGGAAATTTCTTTTCCTCGGCAATTTTTTATTTTAACATTTATATCATTGGAAATAAAATTATCTTTGTTTATAACCATCATTTCATAATCACAAGATTTATTCCAACCGGAAAAATCGTATGATTTTTCTATGTTTTCACTGCCGGAATCTGTGCCATTTTCGGTTAATTTTTCGGCTTTTTTTGATTCTCTTTCAATTTCGGATTTACCGAGTTCATTGAGTTCCCGGGTATCGTTTAAATCGGTTCTTTGTGAAGTAGCGGAGGTTAAGCCTTCGGTTTCGTCCTTATAAAACTGCTTATCTATAAAACTGTAAAATGAAAAAACTCCGATTCCCAAAACCGCCAAAACTCCGGTGCTTATAAGTCCCCATTTTAGAGTTGTGCCCATCACTTTTTTTGAATTTTGATAGAAATTTTCTTTTTTACTATCTTTAGGAGATAAACGCTTGTAGCAACCCATTTTTCAAACCCTCCTGCGATGCAGCATTTCATTATTCATAATACAAAATTTTTCCTGAAATTTCAACTGACTCCGATGATTTAAAATTAACAATTTCCGGCCTGATTCTTAAAATTACAGATATACCGTTTACAGAGTGAATCTTTCCACCCAAAAGCTTTATATTACCGAAAGATTCTATGGGAGTGCAAAAATCAGTTTTATTATTTTCGCCAACTATCCCCCTCTGAATTATGATGTTCGAGCCAACTTTCCCGATTATACTTTGAATAAATCCCCCATTTACTTTAAGGGTACCCGCAATATCAAAAGCGTATTTATCTTTGTCACAAAGGTATTTCCCGGAATTTACAATTACTTTTGAAGTCGGGTGAGAAGCGTAAACAATACCGTGATCGGCAAAATTTTGACCGGAACAATTCAGATAAACTGCGGTGTTCTCTCCGGTGGCGCATATTGCATATTTTTTAAATCCCACGCCGTAAGCTTTTCCGAAAGAAACATTATCATTCAGTATAAGTACGCTGTTGCTGTGGAGTTCGAAACAGCTCATAGAACGGTATAGCGAGCCGCATTTTCTATTATTTTCCACACAAACATTATCGGCAAATATTACAAAAGAATTCCTTTCTAATATAAATTTTACATTTGAAAGTTTTGCATGACCCCTGATGCATATCGGTCTTTCCAAAAATATTTTGTAATTACGGCCAAATTTATTTTCAAATTTTATTTCATCACATAAAGTAATAATCGTGCCTATGCTTTCATCGCTCAGAGCTTCAATAAACTCGCGCTTGGTTTTAATGGTTGCTATTTTACTTTGCAAAATTTTATTATAATTTAAATTATTTTTATCAGCCGACAAAAGGTCCGAATAATTTTCAACAAGAACTTTTTCGTTATAATCAAGCCCGTCATATAGAGCAAAAATTCTTTCTAAGCGCTTCGTGTGAGATATCCAGGGGCAATCCGGGATATTTTTTATAAATCTGGAAACAGATGCGCTATCAATATGCGCATTTTCAGAACTATCTTTTCGAAGCTCAAAACTGTCAATTTTTTCAAAAGTTTTCTTTGAGGAATCAAAAGAAAAAGCATCGAATTTAAAACTATTCTCGGTGACTTCGACGGAAGAATAGACGGGAGATTCCAATTTGATAGATTTTTCATACGGAAAATCTATCGGAAAGTATTGTTGATAATTTTTTACTCCGGATGTACCGGGAGTTACAAAAATCGTGCCTTCGGGAGTAAAATATGTCTTTAATGCATATTCGTTTTCGGATATTTTTATTTTTGAAGATAAAATTTTTTCTCCGTGAGCTAAAAGAGGTGTCCTTAAATAAACATGGTCATGTCCGCCGAATGCTACGTCTATGTTCCCTTCATAAACCAAATTCACTATTTGCTTTCCGATGGATTTCACATCCGGGTCTATGTGGTGAGGACCGTTGGAATATGGGCTTTTATGCGTCAAAAGAATTTTCCAAGGAGTTTTTGCGTTTTTTGCCGTACTTAACGCCCAACTGTATTGACGGCGATCAAGTTTTTCGTCACAGCCCGTATTGGTGTTAAGAACTATAAAAGTGGCGTTCCCACAAACAAAACTATAGTACGCTCCATAAGAAGAATTTTGAGGAGGAAAATCAGGTATATTAAAATGAGACAAAACCGAATTTTCAATGCCGTTGTTGGCAGCGAGTGAATTAACTCTGGCTTCGTGGTTGCCGCTTAGAGGCATAACAGGGTAATTTTTCCATATTTTTGAATCCAAAATCCAATCCCAAAATTCTTCGTTGTTTCCGTCATCTACAAAATCTCCCAAATGGACCATAAAATCGGGATTAGAGGTATTCAAAAGAGCAGCTTCGACCATTTTTAGGAAGGTTTGGTAATCGCTGTGAACCATGCCCTGAGAATCGGATAAAATTAAAAATTTAACTTTTTTGAAGTCGGGATTTATTGTCGTTTCGAAAATATCCGTTGCTTTTTGGTCACCAAAAATTATTCGATAATATATTTTCCCGGGATTTAAATTGCTGAGTTTAACAGAATATTTTATGAATTCGGCAATTTTAAAACTTGAAACCAACCCTAAATTCAAAACCGGTATGAGTTTTTTAACCGTTTTGGAAGAAGCTTCGGCAATAATCGAATTTTCAAAGTTTTTTGAATAGGAATATTCTATGTGACATTTTTTAATATCGGTATTGGTAAACCATCGGAATTTTCGTTCGCAGTGCGGGTTTTCGCCCAAACTTACAGTAATTCCAAAAGGTCGGTCGTGAATATTCACATTACTTTCACACGTGCAATCTTTGTTTATGTCACTCAAAAAATCTTCGGCAAGTTCCAAAATTATCTCTCCGGCACCCCTTATAAAGCTGGGGCTTACGTAATTCTGGGCAAAGCTGTAGATAATCTTTTTAACATCTATCCTAAAAAGGCGGATAAGCTGAGAAATTTGACCTTTGTTTGTTTGCTGATTCAGAAAAGTTCGAAGTGCAAAGGAATCAAATGTAACTTTAAAATTAATAAAAATATTTTCACTGACACTTGATATCATCTCAGAAATGTACTGAGTAAGAAATTCTATCCATTTTTTTATAAACTTTCCTTTTCGGATATTTTCAAAAGCTTGGTCAGCCCACGGAGGCATATCGCTCGACGAGTTATAATAATTAACCAAAATGAGCATAGCCATGTCGTATAAAGTTTTTTCTTCAGAAGTTTCGGGTTTATATATCTGCGTGTCGGATAAATTATAAATTATCTCATCTATTTTGTTTATTACATAGGAATCGTCTTTAAGATACTTATTTTCAAGCTGAGATAAAATATCGTCAAATGACCGTATTATCTGAAAATCGGTTATTGTGATTTTCTTTATTAAAAATCTTAAAATCCCGCAAGGCTCTATTTGGATGCCGTCAAAACGATATTGAACTTCGAGCCTGCCTAAATTTTTTCCGAGTTCTATGGCTCTTTTTTTTGCAAGTTGGTTTTTTATTTTTTTCAGCACAAAAGCATCGGCGTCCTTTCCGGGGAAAAGTGCGCCAATACTTTTTTTTAATCCGACTTTTTTTATTTTTTCCAAAAACGGTTTCAAAGAATCAATAATTATCTTGCTTATTTGTCCGCCTTTAAAATCATCATTTTTACTCATCTAAAACTTCCTTCGGCTTTCATTCGCAAAACGACTTAACAAGCGTAATTTCTTTTTCATAATCTTCCAAAATTTTGGCAGGAGTTTCGAGGATAAACACTTTATCTTTAAGCACCGGGTGATTTACAATTCTTTTTATTGCTTCCTCTCCGATTTTTCCATTTCCGATTTTTTCGTGCCTGTCTTTATGACTGCCAAGCTTATTTTTACTATCATTAAGGTGTATCACATGCAATCTTTCGAGGCCGATTACTTTATCAAAATTATCTAAAACGCCGTCTAAATCATTTACTATGTCATATCCCGCATCAAAAACGTGGCAAGTATCCAAACACACACCCAATTTATCGTCAAGATTTACCTTGTTTATTATTGCTCGAATTTCTTCGAATTTGCTCCCTATTTCGGTGCCTTTGCCTGCCATAGTTTCAAGTAGGACTTTCGTTTTTAAGGTAGGTGTCAAAACTTCGTTCAGGGCACTTGAAATTTGCTCAATTCCGATTTCATTGCCTTGCTTTGTATGGCTGCCGGGGTGGAAATTATAATATCCCCCGCCTATCATGTCTAAAAACTCCAAATCCCCTTTCATCAAAACTTTTCCGTAGTTTCGAATTCTTTCGGTACGAGAACATAGATTAATAGTGAAAGGCGCGTGAGCTACTATTTCGGCAAAATTATGTTCCTTGCATGCTCTCAAATATCTGTCCACATCACCCGTATCAATTTTGTGCCAGAAACGTCCAAAAATATTTCTGGTAAAATACTGAAAGGTATTTGCTCCGATAATTTTTGCTTGAAATGCCGCCGCCGCTAAGCCTTCTTCAGGTATAAGATGGCAACCTATCTTCATTATACATCCACCACTTTCACTGTTTTAGTAATTATATTATAGTGTATTTTCAAAAAATAATAAAACTTTTTTAAATAATAAATATTGATTGACTTTCAGTTAAATTTATAGTATAATGAAGTTAACCTTGAAAGCATAGGAGGAGTTTATAATGGAAACAGCATTAAGAGCAATATTAAGTTCAACATTGATAGCAACGGGTCTTTTGATTACTGTCGCGGGAGTCAGAACCGCAATGGGAAAAATAGATAACGATTCTGCGTCGGAATTATTAAACATATTTTCTGAGGAAAAGCCCCTTGTAGTTAAAGTAATATCTGATAAATCCACAACAATTTATTATTAATGAAGTCGGATTAAAAATTTAACGATTTTTAATCCGATTTAGTTTAATTCTAAAAAGTAAGACGAAAAGTTTCAATTCTATGTTGCATTTGATATAAAAAATATGGTATTATATTCTTGAAATATGTTTATAATCACAAAAGGAGGTTAAAATTATGGATAAAAAATATTCAAATTCACAATTAAGTGAAGAAAATTTAGAAGAAGTTGCAGGAGGAAAAGGTGAACTGAAAAAGGGTTCCGCTGCTCTGATGAGCTCTTTGATGCTCCTTAGCGGTGCTCAAGGATTGTCAGCTCACGGTAACAATATGAGCTCGGGTTCCGGACAAACAATTTCCACAACCGATTCAGGTTTACACAAGAAAGGAAAAATAGATTCTTTAAAAGAAAAATTCAAAGGATTTTTCACAAAACAAAATTTAAAAAAGTATGGAATTCCTGCCGGAATGATCGGTGGAGGCACCGCAGCAGTCGGAGGCATCGGAATGCTGATTTATAAAGCTCTCCGTAGTCCGTCCAATCCAAGAAGCAAACAAATGCTTTTAGACAACCTAAAAAGAGCTCCGGGTGCAACAATTAAGGACCGCATTATTAGCGTAAGCAAAGAACTTTTGCCGGAAGTAGACGATACAAATTTTGTAGAACGCCTTAAGAAAAGTGTTCCTGACGCAAAATTACATGATACACTGGAGAAAGTATTGAATTTAGATGCAGAATCTTCTTTCTCAAAGAACATACAAGCGCTAAACGATGCAATTTTTGACATCGCCGCTGAAAGTTTGGGAATATTATCCACAAAAAATCACGTACCGTCAAAGGCTGTTCAGGCGAGCCTGAGAAAGGAACTTATATTCTTACAAAAAAATGATGTATTTTCTCAAATTTCAAAAATAACTTCATCTATTGAAAATAAAACTGAAAGTAAAAAATCGCCTCTAGACGATATCAATATTTTAGAAGCTCTAAGAAATACCCCGGGGAAAACCGTTGCTGAACGCATATTTGAATTACTGAAAAAGGATTCCAAGGCAGTTATTTTCGAGGATTCAGGCAAGTTGATTGACACTTTTGGCAACAGATTTGGCTTCATTATACCGGCTTTACTACATGCAGATGCAGAAAAAATGCTTAACAATGAAGTTTCACAGGAACTAATCAATGCCGTGGCAAAGGATGCCATCAAAATGCAAAAATTAGGAGATAAAACATTATTAAGCTCTCCTGAAAACGAATCCGAAACCATGAAAGTTCTTTTATCAATGAGAAAAAATAACAAAGACATGCAGCTGAGAATAATGAAGATTGCTGAAGAAAAACCTGAAATAAAATCTATTTCCGATAAGTCAGAAAAAAATAATAAAATCGCGAAAATAGCCAACAATATATCATCAACAATTGCAGACAAATCAATGACAGAAGATCAAATAAAAGGAGAAATTACTAAAAATTTACCTGAAGCTTCCAAAGACGACGTGAAATTTATTATCGATAGTTTACCTCAAATACGTGCTGAGAACGAGAAAATTTTTGAAATATTTAAAATTGAAGAAGGTGATGTTCCGGGAGAAGTGCTCGATAACATGCCAGATAGTGACGAGCAGAACGACAATGAGGGAGAACAGGCAAAAGCAGATAAAGATGCAGAAGCTCCTGAAGCAGAAGTAAAAGTGGAAGCTCCAAAAGCCGATACCGAAAATCACGCGGCTGAGGTAACAGAGGCGAATCCAAATAAAGCGGCTCGAGAAGCCAGAGCAAAGAAAGCTGTTGTTAAAACTCTTGGCGAAATCAACAGTACTTCCACCGAAGGTATATTTAATAATAAGAGCAAAGCACTAAGCGATTATATTGCAAAAAATATCAAAACTATCTTTCTTGATACAGATAACAACAGTCCTGAAATAAAATTATCGAACGTAGATCACATTAAACGTCTCATAAATGAATATAAAATCAGCCCGGATGTTAAAGAAAAGTACAACAAATTCAATTTCGACCAAAGAAGAAACACAATTTGGGGCAATTTACAGTCAAAAGACAGCTCTGATTTTAAAGAAAAACTCGGAGCAGAACTACAAAAACTCTATGAATATCTCCTTGAAAAAAGCGGAACTCAGTAAAAAAACAGCCACCCATGATTGGGTGGCGTTTTTATTTTTTATAATTCATATAGCACATCGTGTAAGCCAAGATGCTCCAGAAAAATCCCACCATGAATGTCATGTCGAAGATGATGGCTTTTTCGAGCAAGCAGTACCCGCAATAGGCAACCAATGCCGAAAACAGTTTGGAAAACACGCCAAAATGCGGCAACTCACAGCAAAAAAACAAATGCTTGCAAACATCTAAGGCGACCAAAATCGAAAAAATCATAAATATTCCGAATCCAAGCACTCCTGTGCTCACTAAAATAGTAAAATAAGCGTTATGCAAATCTAAATTTATAAGCCCGCCTTTTATATATTTTTTGCCGTACTTAATTAAATTTGCTCGGCCTATACCGATTATAGGGTGGTGCTTAAATATTTCAAGACCTTGTTTAAAAAGCGTAATTCTGCCGCTGCTGACGTCATAGTGTTCATGGCGGCCAATGGTCAGTTCGTTTATATTTTCGATATCGGATTTATATTCGGGAGGATCCCCGGGGTCGACAAGTTCTATATCCTTGTTGTTTTCTATCTCTATTTTTTCGGATGAAGATTTAAATTCTTCTTCATATCTATAAACTCCTGTTATCGTGTGACCGATAAAGCTTTGGCATATATCCCTAAGGGAAAAGCACGTTATCATTATGGTTACACAATATATCACGGCGACAATTATGCTTGCGATAAACTTAATAGTATAAGAAAATTTATTTTTAAAAAACATACCGCAAAGAACCCTTATCGTGCTGTAAATAATCAAAAAAAGCAACGAAGCATTGGAATCAGACAGGAAAAGGCATATGCATGATATAACCGCAGCAAAAATAATCACAAAAATATTAAGGCTCGTCAATTTAATTTTTTTTCTCATATATTTATCCAGCAAAATATCGCTGGCGACCATACATTCAATCATGGAAAACGCCAAGATATTCGAGTTGGTGTAAATTCCGATAAGGCGATTGCAATAAATTCCCAAATGGTAACCAAAAAGCGAACCTTCTCCCTGCCAAAACAGAGTTGCAACCGAAGAAAGTGCTCCTACTAAGCCGAAATATACAAAAAATTTTAGAAGAAAAATCATTTCTTTTTCAAAATTTTTGGAAGATTCAGCAGTATACATTCCATAAAACATAAAAAAGCACACAGCAGTGCAATAAGCAAGGGCTATATTCGGGATAAACCAAATAGAAAAATGCACTGCGGAAGTTACCACCATCAGAATTAAAAATGAAAGCAATAAGCTTTTGTATTTTATTTTAAAAATGCGTTTGCTTAAAAAGTAATTATTTATGAGTATAAAAAGTCCCCACATCAAAAGAATGCATTTTACTGCGCCAAATGCTATATCTACAAATGCAAGCATCTCAAAAGACAAAGTCATTATGAAAAGTTTTCTGAACAGCGACTCATCCACGACATTATCGCAAAAACTTTGCTTAGTGTAAGATTTTAACAATTTTATTTTATCTCCCCTTTAAAATTAAATATTTTCCTTTACCTTTTCTATCACATAATCTACGTCGTCACTTGTCAAAAGGTTGTGAAGCGGCAATGTTACTTCATTTTCGAACAAGTGGTAAGCGTTTTTATAATCATTAATGTCAAAGCCCATATTTTTGTAAGCTGTAAGCATCGGAAGGGGCTTGTAATGAACATTGGAAGCAATGCCCTCCAGAGCAAGATTTTCGATGAATTTATTCCTGAAATCCATATCCTTGCCGAGCAATCTCATGATGTAAAGATGACAGCTGGAGGTTGAATTTTCGCATAAATGAGGCAAAAATGATATATTTTCATCAGCAAAAGCATCGTTATATTTTTTTACTATTTCGCGGCGTGTTTTTAGGATATCGTTATATCTTTCGAGCTGAGATAACCCTATAGCTGCGTTTATATCGGTCATATTGCATTTATATGCGGGCCAAATTATATCATATTCCCAGCAGCCGGCTTTTAATTTGGATAAAGCGTCTTTATTTTGCCCGTGCAAAGATAGGAGCATGAAATTTTTATAAATTTCTTCGTCGCTTATTCCGTCCATGCCAAGCCAGGTAACGGCGCCGCCTTCGGCTGTGGTTAAATTTTTAACCGCATGAAAAGAAAAACATGTGAAATCCGCCACAGAACCTGACCTTTTATTATTCCTGCAAGCCCCGAAAGAATGCGCTCCGTCGGCCACCACCGCAATTCTCCCCATGGCCTCTTGAACCCCATTCAAGGGTTTGAAAATATTCTTTTTATTTTCGATTATTTTAAATATGGTGTCGTAATCGCACATCACTCCGCCTAAGTCTACAGGGATTATCGCTTTGGTGTTTGGAGTTATGGCTTTTTCGAGCTTTTCGTAATCCATTTCGAAAGAATTTTGCTGAGTATCGATGAGAACGGGTTTTGCACCCACATGGCAAATAACGCTGCAAGAAGCGGTATAGGTGTATGCGCTCGTGATTACTTCATCGCCGGGACCTATGCCTAAAAGCCTTAGGGTCATTTCAAGGCATGCAGTGGCGGAATTTAAACAAACTGCTTTATTTGTGCCGCAATATGAGGCGATTTTTTCTTCGAAAAGCTTGGTTTTCGGGCCTGTGGTTATCCATCCTGACTTTAATGTTTCAACTACGCTTTCTATTTCTTTTTCGGTGATATCCGGTGGTGAAAATTTAATCGTACGTTTCATTTTTAGATCTCCTTACTTAGCCAGTACGGCTATGACGGTTTTTATAATTACTTTAAAATCATAAATAACGCTAAATTTTTTTATATAATCAAGGTTGTATTTCATTTTTTCCGGCAAAATTTCTTGAACATAAACCTCGTCGGGATTTTTTGCATTTTCCAAGAGTTTGGCTTCGTCTTTGTAGAGGATACTTGCGGTGGAAGTGACTCCTGCGGGAATAAGTAAAGTTGCGAGCATTTCGGGGGTGTATTCTTTTACATAGCGCACAACTTCGGGTCTGGGGCCTACAAAAGACAGGTCACCTTTTATTATATTAAAAATTTGAGGGAATTCATCAATGCGCAATTTTCTTAACCATTTGCCGCATTTTGTTATTCTCAAATCTTCACCGGTAGTTACTTGAGCGCCCAATTTTTCTGCGTTTTCAACCATTGTTCTGAATTTAAAAATTTCAAAAACTCTTCCACCTTCGGTCACTCTTTTTTGCTTAAAAATTATTTTCCCCGGCGAATCTAATTTTATAATCATGGCAACGATAATCATCAGCGGAGATGAAATTAAAGCAAAAAAAATTGAAAAAACCAAATCAAAAATCCTCTTAAATATGAGAGAATATTTTTTTGACTGCAGTATATCGTAATATGCTTTTACTTTTTCATTTTTCATATTTTCAGGAAGATTTTCCCAAGAAATCAAAATATAAATCACCTCTTAAAAATAGTTACAATTTAAATTATACCCATATTATACTTCTTTTTCAACAAAAGTGAATAACCACTCAAAATTTTGGCGAAGATAAATATGAATAAAATTCAAAAAGGTGGTTTAAAATATGGCAGTAGCACTGATAAGAACAATTATACTTTATGCGTTTATAATCTTCGCGATAAAAATGATGGGAAAAAGGCAAATAAGCGATTTGCAAACTTCGGAACTTGTAATCACGATTTTAATTTCAAACATAGCGGCAATTCCTATGCAAAACACCGCTCAACCGCTACTCACAGGGATAATTCCGATTTTGGTTTTGATATGCTGCGAGATACTGGCATCATTTTTAATGCTCAAAAACTTAAAAATACGCCAACTGATTTGCGGAAAGCCGATTATTGTGATAAATGAAGGAAAAATAGACCAAAAAGCAATGGAATATTTAAGACTTAGCACAGAGGACCTATCAGAACAACTTAGGCAACTTGATGTATTTTCGCTGGACGATGTTTGGTTTGCAATAATGGAGACGAATGGTCAAATGAGTGTAATGAAAAAATCCGAGAAGCAGCCTCCGGATGCAATGACTTTAAAACTTAAAGTTCCTGACGGCGAACTGGAAACTGTGGTTGTAAGTGACGGAATCATTTCGGAATCTTCGCTTCAAAGATGTGATTTGAGCAAAGATTGGTTGAGTGAAATTTTTAAAAAAGAAAAAGTAAAACTGGAAGATATTTTTATAATGACCGCTAAAAAATCAAAACAATACAAAATTATAAAAAAGGAGAAATAAAATGAAAAAATTAGTATGGACATCAATTTTATCGGGTTTTGCAGTTGTACTATGCGTTCTGTGCATGTTTTATGTGATGACGATTTCAGATAAAGCCGCTGCCTCGGTAAAAAATATTCAAAACAGCTTTTCGAATTCTCAATTTAATGCCGCCGAAGCAGAAGCTGAAGAACTGGATGAATTTTGGGAAAATAACCACACAATGCTTTCGATTATAATTCACCATGATATGCTCGAAGAAATTGAGGAATCTATAAGCCTTATAAAAAGCACGGTAAAAACTTCGGAGGACTCGAACGACCCGGATTTTTGGCTGGAATCATCAAGTGCTTTGGTGGAGCTCAAAAATTTGAGAGAAGTAGAAATACCCACGCTTGGGAATATTCTTTAAAATAAAATATTTCGCACAATAAAAGCCGACCCATGTGGGTCGGTTTTGTTTTAGGGATTATCCTTACTCCGGGTTTTCGAACGGTTGTTAATTTCAATTATTATCGTTTTTTATTTTTTCATTCGGGCAAATTTAGCCTTCACCTTGGCTATAACGCCTATCTTTTTATCAAAGTTACTCATTATAAGCGTGGTGCCTCCGCGTTTTATAAAGTGTCTAAATTCCTCATTAGCTTTATTTTTAATTTGTTTAATAAGCGCTTCACCACTAACATTGCCCTTAGCCGCATTTTTTATAACTTTACGAACTGTTGAAGCTTTTCTAATAAAATCATCTTTATTTCCCGATGTATCCCTTATTCCGCCGTCTTTAAGACCATCACAGGCATCCGCAACTTCTTTAGGTTTTAAATAAGCCATACTGACAAATAATACACCCATTGCTGCACGCTTTTCCTTTTCGTCGTCATTGTCGCCACCACCGCTGCACCTCAGTAAGTTACTGCTACTTAAAGATTTTAATAACGCCTCTTTATAAAGACGATCCAATTTCATATTTGTATTAACAGTGTTATATAATTGTACTTGATCAAACTTCCCCTGAGGTCCAAAATAGTTCTTTGCAACTTTCTCGAAAAATCCCTTGATTTCTTTATTAATTTTTTCTTGGTTGTCTTCTTTAATTTCCAAATATGCATCCAACTTGGGTTCTTCTTCGGGTTTAGATTTCTTTTTCTTTGAGAAAACCCCTCCTAAAGTACGTTTAATTTTACTACCTACGCCGGATTTTTTCTTTTTTGATACAGAGCCCTCATTATTTTCTTGAGTATCCTCATCTGCTTTAGCTTTTAAAATTGCCAGTGCGTTTTTCATGTAACGTAATATTTTGTTAATCAAGACATAGATTCTTTCTATGAGTGTATCTACCTGGTCAAGATATTCTTCGTAATTCTGGTTAAATTTTATACTGTAATCAATTTCGTCTCTAACAACATTTAATTCTTCCCAAATACCCTTTAAAGCACTTTGGTATTCAGCTTTATGGTTTTTCGGTAAAAACTCCATGTATCGATTCTCTAAATTATACAAACATCTTAATGCTTCTCTAATATCAATCTTTTCTGTGTCATGTACTACGATGTCATCTTTACGATTTAACCAAATATCGCTACAATCTTCCCCAAGCGCTTCTTGACTCATTTTTTTAAAATCTTCAGACGAAATTTTTTCGGAACTGTTAAAAAATATTCGACAATTCTCTGCAAAAGCATTATATTTTCTTATCCACGTATTAACTTTGATTACAAGGTCTGTTTCTTTCTGTGATCTTCCTCCGGACATATATCCTCTGTTTAAAAGTACTCTATTGAATTTTTGTAGTGTATCTAAAAGCAGTGTATACATAGTACTTATAGAAGCTTCTATAATATTATGCTCTTTTGCTCCTTCCATTTCCTCATTTGTATCTATTCCACCTTCGAGAACCTCTCTGGTACTTTTACACGTAGAAACATAACCAGCATCGGCATAAGGAGCAAATACGTCTGCTGCCTCAAGGTACCTACTCAGTAAAGCTTTTAATCCGATACCGTTTTCAACTTGTTTGAGTTTATCTCCCGGATTAAATCCTTTTTCCCATTCTTCAACACTATAGCCAATTTCACTTATAGTGTTCTCCATATTTGTCTTAAAAATTTCCCCAAAGGATGTAATTCTATTATAATCCTCTACAAATTCTTCATACCCTTTCATGATTCTATTAAAGCTCTTAATTTCTCTTTCGGAAGCCTTCTCGTCCTGAGGCAACTCTTTTTCTACGTCAGACGGCTTTTCATCGTCCGAGGGTTTTTGTACTTCTTTGTACGCTAGGTTAACTTGAAAGTCTTCTTCCGAAAAAACCGGTTCTTCTTCGGAAGCCTTCTCCTCCTGAGGTAACTCTTTTTCTACGTCAGACGGCTTTTCATCGCCCGAGGGCTTTTGTACTTCTTTGTACGCTGGGTTAACTTGAAAATCTTCTTTTGAAAAAACCGGTTCTTCATTCTCTTTTACTTGTGGTGTGGCGGTTTTATATCTCCCTTTAATTTTCTTCATATAAAATTCAATTTTAGGTAATTTTGATCCCTCGGGGATACCATATTTATTAAATTTTACCAACTTATAAGTAGCTCTGCTATCCGTAAACTCACACTCAATTCCTTCCGGATAAGACTTACCTTTTTCAAATTGTAAGTAAATCGGGCCACCCAAAGCTACTGCAGACAATTTACTCTCAAAAGTTGTATAGTTGCTAAACGCTAGAGGATCTCCATTCTGTGCAGACACAAATTGTCCTATTTTATTATCGGTTGATTTTTCGTGTACGTACCAATAGTCACCTTTTCTAACCAAAATATACGGAGCTTTGGTTTTTCCTAATCGGTCAGCCGTCTTACTTGAATCAACAGTAGAATCGGCTTTAGAAGATTTAACGTCAACTTCATTAGGTGTTTTATTTTCATCAACAGAATATCCAATCGTAGAACTCTCAAGCTTAATTTCTGCATACTTTTGATAATTTCCCTTACCATCAGTAAAATAAAGTGTACACTCTCCCCCGGGGAATTCAGAACTACCGATCAAATCCGAAACTTTACCCACCTCATCAGGACGTGTAAAAATGTCAAACTTAGCCTCACCAATTTTATATTTACTGCCAATATTAAGCATCGTCATATTTTTAAGTTGTTCCAGATTTTCTAAGCTATTTAGTTTTCCCAGATGAATAATACTCGGATCATTCTTAATGTCGCCGCCGCCATCTAGTATATTCAAATCTCTCAGTTCATCAATAAGTGACTTCTTTTCCTGGGGAGTAAGTCCTTCTCCATTCTCACCAAGTTTTCCAATTTTCTCCTTTACAGAATCTGAAGGGGTCAGCCTTTTAAGATCTAAAAAACATTTACCGTCTATGTCCCTCAAGATACCATTAAGCTCCTCAATGTTATTTTCATTAACCCTGAAATTTTGAAGCTTTTTAAATGTCTCATCCTCTACAAACGTTTTAAGTCTTGAAATCCTTTCTCGACTATCTTTATATTTAAATAGAGTTTTACCAATACCTTTAATTTTTTCCTTAAGATCACCAAGACTTTTAATTTCACTGTTTAAATTATTTAGATTTTCTTCAGTAGGAACAAACTTACATTTGTTCTCCAAAATAGGATTTTTATTAAAAGCAATAGCACCGATAAGTGTGTCGGAAGTACATTCCTCTGGTTTAAGCGCGTTGTAAACGCACCATGCGCCCGGATATAATGCTTCATTATGGCCCAAAATAGCTATATAACTGCTCATATACATCCTCCTCTTTTAAAAATATTCTCTCAAATATTTATATAAATTATACACATATAAATATAAATTGTCAATATATATTTATATATCTTATCTAAAACAAAACAAAAAAACAGACCAAACGGTCTGTTTTAAATCTAAGATATTTTATTAATACATGCCGCCCATTCCGCCGTCAGGCATTCCCGGTGTTGCGGGTTGGGGTTCTTTTTTATCAGTTATTATTGCCTCGGTGGTAAGAACCATGCTTGCAACAGATGCTGCATTTTCAAGCGCGGAACGTGTTACTTTGGTTGGGTCAACGATTCCGAAAGAAATCATGTCGCCATACTCATCTTTAAGAGCATTGTAGCCATATCCTATTTGATTTTTGCTCTTTACGTTTTGAACTATTACGGAGCCTTCCAAACCTGCATTGATTGCAATTTGTTTGAGAGGTTCTTCGATAGATTTGAGAACGATGCATGCACCGGTTTTTTCATCGCCTTCACAAGAAGCAACCACTTTTTCTACGTCTGCAACAGCGTTTACAAGAGCCACGCCGCCCCCTGCTACTATGCCTTCTTCAACTGCGGCTTTTGTGGCAGCCAGAGCGTCTTCTATGCGGAGTTTCTTTTCTTTCATTTCAACTTCTGTAGCAGCACCTACTTTGATAACAGCTACGCCGCCAGCCAATTTTGCAAGACGTTCTTGAAGTTTTTCGCGGTCAAAATCAGAAGTTGTTTCTTCGATTTGATTTTTAATCTGAGAAACTCTTGCGCTGATTTCGTCAGAATTTCCTGCACCGTCAACTATTATTGTGCGTTCTTTTTCAACTTTTACTTGATGTGCACGACCAAGTTGATCTATTGTGGTATCTTTGAGTTCCAAGCCGAGTTCTTCGGAAATAACTTCACCACCGGTGAGGATAGCTATATCACGGAGCATTTCTTTTCTTCTGTCACCGAATCCGGGTGCTTTTACGCCGATACATGTAAATGTTCCGCGAAGTTTATTTACTACCAATGTAGCTAAAGCGTCACCTTCGATATCATCAGCGATGATAATAAGTTTTTTACCTGTTTTTACGACTTGTTCCAAAAGCGGTAAAATTTCTTGGATGCTTATTATTTTTTTATCTGTGATTAAAATATATGCATCGTCGATTACTGCTTCCATTTTGTCGTTATCAGTTACCATGTAAGGGGAAACATATCCTCTGTCGAACATCATTCCTTCAACAACTTCGGAATAAGTCTCGGCAGTTTTTGATTCTTCAACTGTTATAACGCCGTCAGAGCTAACTTTTTCCATAGCTTCTGCAATCAAGCTTCCTACGAATTCATCAGCAGCTGATATTGTTGCAACACGTTTAATATCTTCGGTTCCGTTTACGGATTTCGAATTTTTAACTACAGACTCAACAGCAGCGTCTACCGCTTTATCTATACCCTTTTTAAGAACCATAGGATTAGCACCGGCTGCAACATTTTTCATTCCTTCACGGATTAATGTTTGAGCCAAAAGAGTTGCGGTGGTTGTACCGTCACCGGCGATGTCATTTGTCTTAGTGGCAACTTCTTTTACAAGTTGAGCTCCCATATTTTCGAAATTATCGTCGAGCTCGACTTCTTTAGCGATGGTTACACCGTCATTTGTAATAAGAGGTGCGCCAAATTTTTTATCAATCACAACATTTCTGCCTTTTGGGCCAAGTGTGATTTTAACTGTATCTGCAAGTTTGTTTATCCCGGCAAGAAGTGCTTTTCTTGCTTCTTCACTGTATGCAATTTCTTTTGCCATAAATGGTCTGCTCCTTTGAATAAAAATTTAAATTAAGAAATCATTGCTAAAATATCTTCTTGACGGATAATTATATATTCTTCTCCGCCTAATGTAAATCTAGTGCCCATGTTTACTGGAATAAGCACTACGTCTCCTTCGTTTACATACATTCTTACTTCTCTTCCGTCAATCATCCCGCCCGGTCCTCTGGCTATTACACGACCGGTAATGGGTTGTTCTTTTGCATTTCCCGCAAGAATAATTCCTGCTCCCGAAGAACGTCCTGATTTTTCCGGTTTTACTACTACCTTGTCTAAAATAGGTCTTACTGCTGACATATTAAAAACCTCCTCAAGTAATAATTGTATTCATTGGCACTCAACTTTTATGAGTGCTAAGTATAATTTTATATTCTGATGTTCAAAAAATCAATAGATATTTTATTATTATTATAAATCTTAGTATTTTTTACATATTAATTTGAATTGCGCCCGATTTTATATAAAAATATTCTAAATTATTCTATTATTCCTCCGCCGATAACTATTTCGTTTTCATCATAAAACACAGCTGATTGTCCCGGAGCAGGGAATCTTTGCGGTGAATCAAAAACTATTCGTGCTTCATTTTCATTAAGCGGGAAAACCGTGCAGGGCGTCGGAGTAGCTCTATAGCGGATTTTAACCCATGCCTTAATAGGCTCGGTGGGGTGATCGTATTTTATAAAATTAACATCGTTTATTTTTATTTCGGATTTGTAGCCCTCATCCGGCCCGCAAAGTATTATCGAATTCGTTTTAGAATCTATTTTTTCAACATAAAGCGGATGAGCGGCGGATATTCCCAGCCCTTTTCTTTGACCTACAGTGTAATTTATCAGACCTTTGTGCTCTCCCAAAACATCCCCATGTTTATCCAAAAAATTTCCTTTTGGGAGTTTTGATTTCAAATTATTCAGGATAAATTCCGTGTGATTTCCGTTTGGTATAAAGCAAATATCTTGGCTCTCAGACTTTTCCGCAACAGGTAAATTTAATTTTTTTGCTATTTCACGAACGTATGATTTTTGATGATCCTCAAGGGGAAATAAAATATGTGAAAGCTGATGCTGATTGAGTTTATAAAGAAAATAGCTTTGATCTTTGACGGCTGCGGATTTTTTTAAAAGCCATCGGTTTGAATTTTCATCGTACACAACATTTGCATAATGCCCTGTGGCGACGTAATCAAATCCATTCTCAAGAGCGTAATCAAGAAGCATTCCAAATTTTATTTTTTTATTGCACATCACGCACGGATTTGGGGTCCTTCCGTTTTGATATTCCGAAATAAAATATTTGATTATACTTTGATTAAATTCTTTGCTCAAATTTAAAACGATGTGCTTTATACCCAGTTTTTCAGCCACCGCCTTGGCATCATTTATAGCGCTAAGATTGCTTTTTTCGAGCAAATCCAAAGTAAGTCCACAAACTTCATATCCTTTTTCTTTCAAAATATATGCAGATACAGAGCTGTCTACGCCTCCACTCATACCTACAAGAACTTTTTTCAATTCAAAAACCTCTTTTCAATTCTTTGTCGAATTTTATAATATCACAAATAAAAGTAAAAAATCAAAAATTCGCCCGAAAAACAGGCGAATTTTTAAGTTATTAGCAAAGCGATTATTTATAATTTACTAATTTTGTCTATACATTCTTCGCAAATGTATTTAGATTCAAAATTTTTAATATTCTCAGTACCGCCACAGAGTTTGCAGCTACGCTCGTACTTTTTGAGAATAATCGAGTCGCCTTCCACATAAATTTCTAAAGAATCTCTGGAACTGATTTCTAAGCTTTTGCGAAGTTCCATTGGGATCACGACTCTTCCTAAATCATCTACTCTTCTAACTATACCGGTCGATTTCATGCCTCTATGCACCGCTCCATTTTAAAAAATTTAATTACGGTATTTACACTGCCTAGCAGTTTTTTACCGTGTATTTACAATTTTACTAGATTAAGACTTTTTTGTCAATATCTGACTTTTATTTTTTTTTATTTTTTTATTTCGACGTATAAAAAACGGCTTAAAAGTCTAAAAAACTCGCATTTATTTTTTTATTTTTCGGAGGAATTTTTATGATGAATTATATTTGGGCAGGAATTATCATGGTCAGCATCCTGTGCGGATTTTCTACCGGCAAAATCCCCTCTCTTTCAAATTCGGTCATGGAAGGTGCGCACGATGCCGTGAATCTTATAATTTCAATCACAGGCATGATGGCCTTTTGGACAGGAATTATGAAAGTGGCTGAAAAATCCGGAATTACAAAATATCTTTCCAAATTGTTTACACCCATAATAAAATTTTTATTTCCGGAGAGTTCACACAATGAAAAGGCAGTCCATGCAATTTGCATGAACATAACCGCTAATTTGCTAGGACTCGGAAATGCCGCCACTCCTTTTGGAATAAAAGCCGTTAAAGAGCTTCAAAAATGCAATATTTTAAGGGACACAGCCTCAAATGATATGGCAATGTTCGTAATAATAAACACAGCTTCGCTCCAGCTGGTTCCTACTTTTTTATGTACGTTAAGGCAAAAATACGGGTGCAAAAATCCCTTGGAAATAGTGCCGTATTTGTGGATTGTCTCGATATGCGCATTGATTGTAGGAATAGCTTGTGCAAAATTTTTTGAAAAGGTGATAAAAAATTAATGAATGAATTTGGATTTTACATTATTCCCATTATTTTGGGAACAATAATATTCGTAGCGCTTTATAAAGGGGTTCCGATATTCGATACCTTTTTGGAGGGAGCAGTGGAAGGGCTTAAATCTACCTTTGCAATCTCCGCGTCACTTATCGGGCTTATCACCGCAGTAAGCATGCTAAAAAGTTCCGGAACTTTAGATATTATCGCAAATATTTTATCGCCAATCGCAAATATTTTACATTTCCCTGCGCAAATTCTCCCTTTAGCTATGCTAAGACCCGTGTCGGGAAGCGGCTCCATAGCTCTCCTTGATAATATACTCAAAAACTACGGGCCTGATAGCTTCATGGGCACTCTTGGCTCCATGGTAATGGGTTCTACAGAAACTACATTTTACACCATAGCAGTTTATTTTGGAAGTGTAAAAATAAAAAAATCACGACACACCATTCCGTGCGCTCTAATGGCTGACATTACTGCATTTATAATTTCTTTACTTATGGCTAATTTTTTGATGACGCACTAATTTGAACAATAATTTTGCGCTTTTAAATTTTATTTTAGAATCAAAAATTATTTTTGTATTCAATATTTATAATTAACAAAAAATTAAGAAAATTTTGTTGACATTTTCGGGAAATGATGTTATTATAACCTTCATACAAGATATAAAAAATAGAAATTTAATAACGGAGGAGTGTTTAAATGCAATTTAAAAATGACAAAATTAACATGACGGAATTAAATTTATCTGATACTGACGATATCGTGGGCGGAGCAAAAGTTGTAAATGATATTGACAGTGACTTTCTTAAAACTTTTAAATCTCAGGTTTGCAACTGTGGAAAATTTGAACCAGCTCACTCTGCGGTAAATTTTGATATATGCGACAACTGCAAATATGCACAAGCACCTTTCGAAAATTCAACTGTTACTTACTGCACCCAACAAACAAAATAAAAAATTTAATAATTATATAAAAAGCGCCTCATCTTAGTTGATGGGGCGTTATTTTTGGTTTTAATCTTCATCAATAGGCATAGCGGCCCTTGCATTTAAACTCATAGAAGCTCTTTTTCCGCTTAAGAATTCATAATATGCTTGTGAGCCAACCATCGCGGCGTTATCGCCACAAAATTTAAGCTCAGGTTCATAAAAATTGTAATTTAGAGAACTGCATTTTTCATTTAATTCTTTTCTAAGCAACGAATTAGCCGAAACTCCGCCGGCAATTCCAAGAGTTTTGTATCCCTTTTCTTTGGCAGCTTTCAAAAAGTTCGAAACCAAACAATCTACCACGGATTTTCTAAAAGAGGCGGCCAAATCGTTTATCGGCATTTCGAGATTTTTTTGATTATAATTGTTAATTATATTTATCATCGCGGTTTTTATGCCGGAAAAGCTGAAATCATAGGTATCTTCCCCGCTAAGAGGCACCGGAAGCTTGAAACTGTCCGGGTTGCCGTTTTCGGAAATCTTGTCAAGCATCACTCCGCCGGGATAAGCAAGTCCGAGCCTGCGTCCTACTTTATCAAAGGCTTCTCCTGCGGCGTCGTCACGGGTTCTGCCTAAAATTTTAAATTTTGTATAATCTTTAACTTCAATTATATTTGAATGCCCTCCCGAAACCACAAGACATAAAAACGGAGGCTTTAGGCCGGGGTTTGACAGGTATAAAGAGGCTATGTGGGACTTGATATGATGAACAGGAACCAAAGGAAGCCCGGTACCCAGCGCCAAGCCTTTTGCAAAATTAACACCGACCAGCAGCGAACCAACCAGCCCCGGAGCGTATGTAACCGCCAATGCATCTATCGTTTTAAAGGAGCAATTTGCTTCTTCGATAGTTTTTTTAACAAGCGGAGAAATGTTTTCTATGTGTTTTCTTGAAGCCACTTCAGGGACCACACCGCCGTAAATTTGATGATCTTTTATTTGGGAGGCGACTTTGCAGCTGATAACTTTTCGACCGTCTTCAACCACAGCCGCTGATGTATCATCACAAGAAGATTCAATCGCTAATATTTTCATTTAATTAAACTACCTCTACAATCATTTATTTTGTAAATAATTTGTCATTATAATTCCATCCTCTTTTGGGAAATTATAAAAATCTTTTCTTGTACCTATAATTTCAAATCCTGTTTTTTCATACAGATTTATTGCAATATGATTTGATTTTCGTACTTCCAATGATAAAAATCTAAGATTTTTATTTTTAGAGTAATCAAGAAGATTTCTTATTAATTTTTTGCCTATTTTATTTCCTCGAAATTTTTCTGAGACCGCTAAATTATAAACATAACCTTCATCCAACACATTATACATGCCGGCATATCCCACCAAAATTCCATCTGCTTTAGCAGAAATAAAATATGATATGCCGTCGTTAAACGCCGACTGAAACCCTTTTTCTGACCATGGCTCCGAAAAACATTCGTTTTCTATCAAAGCCATGGCAGGTATGTCTTGAGGGGTGCTTTCTTCAATGAGTATTTCACACATAAAAATTATTCCTTTGCATCGAACCAAGTCTTGCCCACGGCAATATGAACCTCTAGTGGAACATGTAATTTTACAGCATTTTCCATTTCTTCTTTTAGCAATTTTTTCACTTCTTCGGATTCTTCTTCAGGCGATTCTATAATTAGTTCATCGTGAACCTGCAAAATTATTTTTGATTTGAAATTTTCATTGAGGAGCCTATTGTAAACATTTATCATCGCAATTTTTATTATATCCGCCGCACTACCTTGAATAGGCATGTTTCTTGCGACTCTTTCTCCAAATGACCGGAGCAAAAAATTAGAAGAAGTAAGTTCAGGGAGGTAACGTCTTCGATGAAATATCGTTTCGACGTAGCCCTGTTTTTTTGCCAGCAAAATTATTTCATTCATATAATTATTGATTCCGCTGTAGTGTTCAAGATATTTATTTATATAATTTTGTGCGTCGAACCTGCTTATTTTTAAATCTTGGGCAAGAGAAAACGCACTCATGCCGTAAAGTATACCGAAATTTACTGTTTTTGAACGTGCCCTCATCTCGGGTGTTACCATCGAAACAGGAACGCCAAAAATTTGCGAAGCCGTGATAGAATGGATATCTTCGTCATTTTTAAAAGCATTTATCATATTCTCATCGCCCGAAATATGAGCCATAACACGGAGCTCTATCTGAGAATAATCCGCGTCAATTAAAACACTTACCTCGGGAGATTTAAAATATTTTCTGAGCTTGCGCCCTCTTTCGGTTCTTACGGGAATATTTTGTAAATTTGGTTCAGCAGAACTTATTCTGCCGGTTCGGGTTTCAGTTTGATTGAATGAAGTATGAATTCGCCCCCGCGGTGTTATAAGGTTCACCATGGAATCAACATACGTGGATTTTAATTTAGCGAGCGCTCTGTATTCGAGTATCATGTTTATTATCGGGTGGTAGCCACGGAGTTTTTCGAGAATTTGAGCACCGGTGGAGTACCCACTTTTTAATTTTTTCCCTTTGGGGAGATTTAACTTCTCAAAAAGTATTGTTCCGAGCTGTTTCGGAGAATTTATGTTAAATTCCTCGCCGGCAAGCTTGTATATCTCTTTCTCGGCAGATTTGAGCTGTTGGCTCAGTTCTTCGCCGTAATCTTCGATTCCTTCTTTATCAAGCAAAAATCCGGTGAGTTCCATATCTGCCAAAACTTTTGACAAGGGTTGTTCTATTTTGGTCAGAAGATGTTCCTGATTGTTTTCTTTTATTTTGGTTTTGTATAAATCTTTAAGTTTAGCTATGAAATAGCAAGTCTCTATACACTTCTTTTCCTCATCATTAAGTTCTTCCGGTAGGTCCGGCAAAAAAATGTCATGCCCTTGAGCCATTGTAAAAATATCTTCTTTTATTTCAGGATTCAAAAGATATGCCGCGAGCAAAACATCAAAAATTTCACCCATAAAATTAATTCTAAAGGGCATTATCGTTTTGTAAAACTTCTTTAGATTGAATACATTTTTATTAATATTTTTATTTTCGCACAGCTTTTTCAAAAAAACTCTAAAATTATCATCAATATTCTTAAAGAAATAATAATTATCAGCATCATCACAGATGCAACATCTTTCGATTAAATTCGATTTAGCTTCCGAAAAAATTGATATTTCTCCACAATTTTCGAGATTTTTTAAAATCCCACTATAATCTTGTGAAAAATCCAAATTTATTTTTTGAGAATCAACTTTTTTTGAAATTCCCATTTTATCCATGATTTTGAAAAATTCCAACTCCGTAAAAATCTTTTTCAGACGGTCAGCATCTACTTCGGACGGGATAAATTCGTCGTCATTTATTTCTATCGGAACATCTTTATTTATTTTTCCTAAATCGTAGCTCAGGTAAGCCTTTTCTTTATCTGTTATTAATTTGGATTTTAAATTTGGTTTTATATCAAGATTTTCGATATTATTATAAATATTTTCAATACTTTCGTATTTTTCTATAAGGCTTTTGGCGGTTTTTTCTCCCACGCCTTTCACCCCGGGAATGCAATCGGACGAGTCGCCCTGGAGCGCTTTTATGTCGATTAACTGCGCGGGAGTGACGCCATAATCCTCTTTTATTTTATTTTTGTCGTACAAAATTGATTCTGCTTTTCCAAATTTAGTTTTAGCAATCCTGACAAAAACATGGTCGGAAACCAGCTGCAGACAATCCCTATCCCCCGTGGCAAGTGTGCACTCGTAACCTTTATTTTCGCAGTATTTCGCAAAAGTCCCCAAAATATCGTCTGCTTCGTAGCCTTCGCATGTGACCAATTTATATCCCAGAGCTATTAAAATTTCTTTTAAAATCGGGAGTTGCGAAGCAAGTTCTTCGGGCATTCCTTTGCGGGAAGCCTTATATCCGTCATACATTTTGTGACGAAAAGTCGGTTTAGGCAAATCGAATGCCACCGCAATCGCTTGAGGCGAAACCTCTGATAAAAGCTTTTGCAGAGTAGATAAAAATCCATAAATTCCGTTGGTCATTTGCCCTTTTTTGTTTGAAAGCATTTTAATTCCGTAAAAAGCTCGGTTAAGGATGCTGTTTCCATCCAAGACCAAATATTTCAAAAATCATCACCACATTATTTCAAATTATGCCAAACATTTTTAATATCTTCGTCCTCATCAAGAATATCCAAAAGTGTGCTTACCTTTGAAGAATCTTCTTCCGAAAGCGTGACATAAGTGCTTGGGACCATACCGATTTCAGATGAGACAAAATTATAATTTTTATTTTTTAAATAATTGTATACGTCTTCGTAGTCATTTTTCTCGGTATAAATTACAAAACACCCATCATCCTCAATAAAATCGACGGCGCCGGATTCGATCACATCTTCTTCGAGTTTAGCAGCGTCAACATCCTCAGAATCTATAACAATAATTCCTTTTTCCGAGAACATAAAGGATACGCAACCATTTGAGCCCAAATTTCCGCCATATTTACTAAAATAATGTCTTAAATTTCCGGCAGTTCTGTTACGATTATCGGTAAGAGTTTCGACTATAATGGCGACTCCGAATGGACCGTACCCTTCATAAGTGATTTCCTCGTAATCGTTGCCGTCTCCACCAGCCGCTTTTTTGATTATTCTTTCGATGTTATCATTCGGGACGTTATTTGCTTTAGCTTTAGCGATGGCATCTCTGAGCTTTGAATTGGAAGTAGGATCAGCCCCGCCCTCTTTTGCAGCAACTGCCAATTCTCTTCCAACTTTAGTAAAAATTTTTGCTCTTTGTGCATCGGTTTTTTCTTTTTTCCTTTTGATATTATTCCATTTGCTATGTCCTGACATTATTATTCACCTCAAAAAATATTTTATTATTATAATTATAATATTTTATAGATTAAGTATCAACCTA
Source organism: uncultured Eubacteriales bacterium (assembly GCA_934725425.1). Classification (GTDB taxonomy): domain Bacteria; phylum Bacillota; class Clostridia; order Oscillospirales; family Acutalibacteraceae; genus UMGS1491. The sequence continues at coordinate 109,814 of CAKVAX010000004.1, forward strand.
GCAGTTTAAGGCAAGAAAACACCCGAGCTTGAATCAACAAACCCGGGTAATTTTACTTATTTTTAATTTAATTTTTTAAAGAAACTATTGCTAAAATTATTCAGCAACTTTTTCAGCTTCTTCAGCTTTTACTTCGTCTTTTTTAGTTTCATCTTTTGCTGGTTCAGCTGCTTCTTTTTTTTCGTCAGCTTTTGGTTCTTCTTCTTTTTTAGCTTCAGCTTTTGCTTCTTCTTTAGCTTCGTCTTTCTTATCTTCTTTTTTTTCTACTTTTTTGAATTCAAAGGTTACTTCTACAGATTTGTCTTCTTTTGTTACTTTCTTAAGTACTAAAGCTCCTTCAACTTCGTTAGCGAGGTCTTTGATTCCGCTGATTTCTTTTGAAATGACCAATACAGCTTTTTTAGCTTTTTCGTCTTTTGCTTTGCTGAGTTCTTCAACGAAAGCTTTTGCTAAATCTTCGCGAACTTTGCTAGCTTCAGCTACTGTAACGTGTTCTACAGTTAAGCTATTTCTGAATGCTTTTACTGCTTCTACTAATCTGGCATCGAATTGTTTGAAAACGTTGAAATCTACTTTAAGGTCTCTGTTGTGAAGTACTAACCAAGCGATAGTTCCGCCGATAGCTGTTGTACCGAGGATTCCTCCGCCGATAACAAGTTTATTGTTGCTTACAAAGTTAGATACAGAATTTTTGATTCCTTTTGGTGCTTCTGCTCCTACTGCTGAGCAAGAACCTGCTAACATAACTCCTGACATAATTCCTGATAATAATTTTTTGTTCATTAACTTTTCCTCCTAGTTTTTTGTTTACACCTGTATTATAACACACTCTATGACATTTGTAAATACCTTTTTTAAATAAATTTTAATGGGAATTAATATTAATATGGATAATTAAGCGATAATTCGCATAATTTCATGCTGTTTATGGCATTTATTTTGCTTGAATTTCATGCTTTTTAAAATATTTTTAGTTATCAATTTAGAATTTTTTCGCAAATTTATAACTAAACAGACTAAACAAACTTCATCAAAAATTTAAACTACTGGTTCATAATTTTAAAAAGATCATCTTGAATACTGCCTGTAACAATGGTTACATAAAAACCGATTCGGCGATTTTCGTTTGAGCTTTGAGAAGGTAATACATTTTCAATCCACTTGTCCATCTTTACTAATGTCTCATTTTCCGGGCCCTCTTTGCCTAGTTTTCGATTTTTTAATGTAGTGGAAGCACTAATAATAAATTCTTCTACATCATTTTTAATTTTATCCATTTCAGCGGAAATTTTTTCATTATAATATTCAGGTCCTTTTTTTGAATCGTTTTCACTTTTCTTCAGACACTTTAAATTTACACGTGTATTTTTGAACTTTTCCAGTTCCGACTCCACTAAATTTATTGATTCTTTCTTTTTTTCTTCGCTTTCGTCAGACATGTGTAAAATAATTGATTTTTCTAATGCGTCTCTAAAAGAATTGGTTGATTCATTCCACTCTTTTTTGGCCGTCTGCACTTTTATTTTATAAGCTTCGAGCTCCTTATCCAGATCATTTTTGTCTCTTTCAAATTCAAATTTTACCCATATATATTCATCACTGATCGCACATTTGGTCAACACTAATGTGCCCTTAGTGTCATCAGGCAAGTCTTTAATTCCTTTGACTTCGTTTGATATGCGAATCGTACCTTTGAACATATTTCGAGTTTTTGGATCGTTGTAAGCGTTAAATAAGTCTTCATGAATTTTTTTGGCTTGACCGACTGTATATTTTAACTTATAAGAAGTTTTAAAGCCATTCAAAAATTCTATTACGTCTTTTTGATGATACTTTTCGTGCAAACTCGGATTGCTTCTCGGTAATTCCCTGCAAGGCATTAGTCCGTGAGACTCAGCCTCGACCTGAGACTTTTTACTGCGATGAGAACTGCGATAATAAACAGCTCCTCCGGCGATGATAAGTGTTGCCGCGCTACCAATAACTATTTTTTTATGATTTTTAACTACGTTAATGACAGAATTTTTGACTTTTTGAAACTTGCTTACTTCCTGGGCTTTTGCCACCGGAGATAATCCCGCAAGAATAGCCCCCGAAACGACTACCGATAATAATTTCTTCTTCATTAATGATTCCTCCGATTTCATTAAATCTTAAAGTGTATTATAACACATTCTATAAAATTTGTAAATATTTTTTAAACTAAATAAAAGAACAAAGAAACTTTCCGAGATTAAAAATTAACCTACGAGCACGATGTTTTATTATATATTATTCACATTTTTAACAATTTCGTATATGCTTACAATCATTTCGCCCAGTATCGCATCTGTGACTTGGTCAAACTTTTCATCCGAATCGCTATTTAGACCTTTTTCTTTGATGCTGCTACGTATCTCATCAAAACTGTTTAGTATTTTATGAGTTTGTTCTTTAACAATTTTATTTATATCTTTTTCGATTTTTTCATTGATATCTTTGACCAGTTTTTTGGATATCACTGAGTTTTGAGCAGGGGTACTGTCTTTGCAGCCCGAATGCGTCGACATCACCAAAGCGACGAAGTTTTCCACTACTTCGTTTTTTAAATTTTCTATAGCGATGTCTATTTTATTTTTCATTTCACGTTTTTGCTCATCTACTTTATCGGGTTTTTCATCGAGATTAACTTTCATTCTGAAAATGATTGCTTCTTTTAATAACTTTCTCAACTCGCCGCAGATTTCATACATTTTGGAATTAGGTCCCGCCACGATACTGATTATATTTTCCGGATCTTTTTTTCTTTTTATCATGTCTTTTTCAACATTTCCGGATTTACTTTTTTTATCGTATATTTCGAAATCTATCTTTATATTTTGGGTTTTATTTTCTTTTAATGTTCTGGTGATTATAAATTTTCCTTTACCGGCTCCAAAAGCACTTTTGGACCCTTTTTGAGAAGATATAAATTTTGACAATTCGTTTAGCAAATCATAAGGAATCCCTTTTGCATTTATGGGATGATTAATCGCAGCCTGAACATAAAGAGCGCACAATTCCGTCATACTGACGTAATCTATAACCAAACTATGTTTGAATGTTTTTAAATTTTTTATAAAATCTTTTTGAAATTTTTCTCTGGAGCATGCATCGTTGACACATCCAAAATCCATCATAATGTCATTAGTGGTGACCTTTGGGCGTGTGTTAATATAAACCACCCCGGTAATTCCCAGACCGACACCAACGCCAACGGAAGTTTCGATTATTTCATTTTTATTTTCTTTTACAAAATTAGATGCATAGGTTTTAAACTTCGAAAAAGCGCTCGGAGACTCTGCTCCAAGAGAAGGCTGAGTTCCTACCAAAACGCACACTGCCAGCGTCGTTGACAATATTTTTTTGCTCATTTATTTTCTCCTATATAATATTTATAAGCATATTATAACACATTTAAATAAAATTGTAAATCCGCACTTAAAATAATATTAATAATCAAATCGCCCCGGCTTAGATTTTAAAGCCGGAGCAAGTGATACAAATTTGTTTACAGACTGCTATGAATTAAATTTAATATCCAAAATATGCACAAACATAACTTATATTTCCTGATGTATCTCTAGATATCGAAACTTGCAATTTTTTGTTCTTGTTTGAAACATCATCGTTATATCGGTATATGATACTTCTATCAAAATCTACTGCTTCCGCAACACTTTCTGCAATTTTTTCTACATTATCTTTTGAACATTTATCAATTACTATAGAAGAAAGATTTAAAGAACTTGTTTTGAAAAATTCACATATATTATTTAAACCTTTTATTTTTTCGCCCTCTACATCTCCTCTAAATACTCTAGCTTCGATTTCTTCGGGTTCAAACTCAGGTTTAGAAGATATACTTGATTCGAAATTTGCTGAATTGTAATCATTTAAACTTACAGAACTTGGTTCTGCTTCAAAACTCTTAGCTACAGAATTATTTCCTTTGGAATTTGAGTTATCCTCTTTATCTCTTTCAACGACATATCTAAGTTCAAATTTATTGTTAGAATATTTTATTTGGCTTATTGTGATACTATCTTTGCCCTTTCTATCATCAATCTCGTTCATATCCTTAATGACTAACTTGTAATCAATGTGTTTAGTCCTATCTTTTTCAGAGATGTAATTAAAAACAAAGTTAGAAAGTTCTACAGCATCCGGGTTTTTTTCTATGGAAGTAATCTTTACAGTCTTGCCTTCGTTTAGACATTTGGATACATTATTTAAAAAATCTTCCCGGATTTTGGAGTCTTCAAAGTTTTTAGGGCATTCCATACCTTCAACTCGGGGAACATTATGAGTATGGATTAAATATGCAACTCCTCCTGCTAACCCGGCCAGACTTGCTCCTCCTAATATAAAGGACTTGTTACTTTTCCAAAATCCCGAAAATCCTCCTTGATTGGGTTTTACCGCTCCCAAAGATGTCCCTTGGCTAAAAAGCATTACTCCTGCCATGAGGCTCGCTAATAATTTTTTGCTCATAATTTTTCCTCCCAATAAAATACTATTTTTTACTTATCATTTTACATTATAGTACATATTCCTTGTTTTTCACTACTTTTCACTTCGGCGTCTTGCTCTTGGTCTTCAATTTCGTCTTCTTCTTTATCAAGTTCTTCAGCAGTAACAAATTCTACATCTTCGCTATCTGAATATGAACTTATATCATCAAATTCTTCGTTTTTCGAATTTATATTTTCAACTTCTTTGCTTATTTGTTCAATAGAATCTCCCACTACAGGTTCCGACGGAACTTCACCGTTTTTAGATTCTTCATTTTCGTTGGGTTGTTGCTTTTCCGACTTAGCTTCCTCTTTATCATTAACTAAACCGGAAACTTGAAATTCAATATTTACTTCTTTAGGTCTGCCATCTTCCTTAGGATTACTTGTCACCACAAGAGTTCCTTCTGCGTTATTCGGAACGTCTGGAATATCGCCCGCCACTTTCACGCCGGTCAATTCAATTTCAGATTTAAGTTTTTTAGCTTCAGCTGCGGGCAAAGACTCGATTTTCACAACTTCATTCCTATTTAAACTTTGAACGGTGTAATTCTTAATAGACGTTACATTATTAGATTTTTTATCACTTTTATTCCATTTAATATTCACAATTTTCTTGGCAGCTTTTACAGCAAAAAATGTCATTACGGGTGTTAGAAGCGCCCCCGCTACCGTACCGATTACTGCTTTTTTGTGATTCTTAATAAAATTGCTTGCAGAGGTGTTTGCCAAGCTCAATTTATTAATTTCTTGTGCTTCCAAAGAAAAACTTGACGAAGCTAAAACCATTCCTGACATAGCCAGTGACAACAATTTTTTATTCATTATATCCTCCTGCATCTGATGTTTTATAAGCGTATTATAACATATTCTGTTGTAATTGTAAAGTATTTTTAACATTTTATTAACGATTTTCAATTTAAATCTTCTATGTAAATTTTTTCAAAACTACGCATTTGGCGCAACGGCGAGGGCCTTTTGCAAATATGCTTAGGGTAAACTTTTCTTGGCAGAATTAAAATTTTTGATTCTTCCTTAAATTTTGGAATTTCATATTTTAACATTCCTATTTTTGCAAATCGGTAATTCGGACGGACATTTTCTTCGATAAAAGACTTCATATTTTTCATCGACTCAATACAAGTCCCATCTTTATCGGAAACGAAATATATTTCAAAATTTTTAATAAAAGGTGCTTGTCCAAAATTCCCAAAAAAATCACGTGCATTTTTTTCGTCCATAACAAGAATTTCGGAAAAGTTATTATAGTTTTTCTTTATGTAGCATTCGCTTTGGGCTTTGTGGTTAAATTTATAAGAACGTGCGTCAAAAATTTTTCCCAGAGCGGCATAATCCGAGCCTTCACAAGTAACAAAAACCGTTAAAGAATATTTTTGAGAACATTTGGATTTGATATCCTCGGGCGTTTTTAAGAATTCAACTCCAGAGGAATAATAGTTATCCGGAGAAGGCTTCAAGGCATTCACTCCCGGATATTTTCCAAATATAAGAACACAAACCGCACAAATTGATAATAATTTTTTCATAAAATTCATCTTTCGTAAAAATTTTTAAATTTTAACATGTTCTTATTATATCACAAAATTAAAAGGAAGCAATACTATAATTACGTTTTGATTAATCTGAGATTGAAAAATAATTTTTTGGGAGCATATTCACAGTTTTATGATTCAAAATAAAAAAATATATTGAATTTTCACAAATTCAACATGGTTTTCCACAATCTATTTTCAAAAAATCAGATTATTGACAATTATTTTTAAAAAATGTAAAATGTATGTAATTCGTTCCGGGCTTATAGCTCAGTTGGTAGAGCGCCGCGTTCGCAATGCGGAGGCCAGGGGTTCGAATCCCCTTAAGTCCACCAGAATAAACAAAAGCTCGGTAAATCCGGGCTTTTTTAAATTTATCTATTTTAAAAAGCAATTATAATACGATTTTTAATTCAGCTGCAATAATCTTCCATAATTATATTCAAATCTTTTTCGCCCGAAACCATTATGCCTTTTTCCAGTAATTTTCTATCTTCGGGAGGAAGCTCGCTCACCGAAACTCCCGTAGTTTTGAGCGGCATGTCACTTCCGCTTTCAAAAACAGCTATATTCCCTTTGTACTCCTTAACACAATATTTTTGAGCAGAAGGAATTTTTTCGGGAGGTTCCTTTTCGGCGGAAACTACCGAGGAATCCTTTGGTTTTACTTCTCTTTCCGATGAAAAATAAAAAAACGAACCTATTATTCCCAAAAATATAACAAATACAGTGGCAATAAATAATTTTTTCAATCCAAAACACCTCGTAACGGATTTAATTTTTAAGATTATTATTGGCTGAAAAAACACACTATATTCACCATACGGAAACAAATTTAACTATTTGGAAATTGAATTTTTGAACGATTTTTGATATAATTCTTATTCTGTGAAATAATTTATAGTAAAGGAATTTATAAAAATGAATGTAAAATTGCTAGAATTTACACCCAATCCGGAAAAAGTTGTGGCGACCGCAGCAAGGCTTTGTTATTCTCCGTCGAAAATTGACGAAATAAACGAGAATTTAACGCCCGAAAAAATCAGTTCATTTGTTAAAATGTTGGCATCTATGGGGCACGAAAGTCCTCTTGAGCACATAAGTTTTACATTCGGAATAGAAGGGGTTTCGCGTTCGTTGCTTGCTCAACTCACCAGGCATAGAATCGCTTCATATTCGGTTCAAAGTCAACGATATGTAAATTTATCCGATTTTGAATATGTGATTCCGCCCGAGATAGAAAGCATTCCCGAGGCCAAGAAAAATTTCACAGACATCATGAATTATCTTGAAGAACAATACGAAAACCTCACAAATATTTTGAAGAAAAAACACATGGAAAATCAAAAAGATAATTCGCTCGAAACCGAGAAATCATGCGAAAAATCAGCAATAGAAGACGCAAGGTACATTCTTCCGAATGCATGCACAACCAAAATTATTTGCACATTCAACGCCAGGAGTCTTATTAACTTTTTTAATCACAGATGTTGTAACAGAGCCCAGTGGGAAATAAGGAATTTAGCTTTGGAAATGTTGAAACTTGTGAAAAAAGAAGCTCCGAATGTTTTTTATAAATCCGGACCTTCATGCGTCAAAGGCACATGCCCCGAGGGAAAGATGTCCTGTAAAAAAGCCAGAGAAATGAAAAAATTATTCGAAAATTTATAAAAATAAGGAAGTGAACCGCATTTTTAAGCGGAAGATATGAAAGGAAAGCTCATTGTAATCGAAGGACTTGACGGGTGCGGGAAAAACACTCAGGTAAAATTGCTGGTGGAGTTTTTAAAAAGTCAAAACAAAAAAGTAAAATACTTGTCTTTTCCTGATTATAACGAGCCGTCATCATCATTGATAAAAATGTATTTAAATCGAGAATTCGGGGAAAACCCCGACGAAGTGAACGCATATGCGGCCTCCTCTTTTTATGCGGTTGACAGATACGCAAGTTACAAAAAATTTTGGGAAAAAAATTATAAATCCGGCGAAATTATAATTTGCGACAGGTACACAACTTCCAACACATTTTATCAGATGTCCAAACTCCCAAAAACCGAATGGGAAAATTATTTAACTTGGCTGTATGATTATGAATATAATAAATTAGGTCTGCCCAAACCGAATAATGTAATATTTTTGAATGTACCCGTGGAAGTTTCGCAAAATCTCATGAAAAAGCGATATTCCGGCGACGACAGCAAAAAAGATTTGCACGAAGCAAATGTTGAATTCTTAAAAAATTGCAAAGAAGCGGCGAAATACGTAATTAAAAAAGATAATTGGACAGAAATTTCTTGTACAAAAGAAGAAAAAATGCGAAAGATTGAGGATATACATAATGAAATTGTAAAAAACATAAATATTTAAAATTTCAAAGGAGGAAGAAAATGGAAATTAAATTTATTGCTCCTGAAATAAACATGAAATTAAAATTTGATAAATTTTTAAATTCAAAAAATTCTCAAGATGAACTTTCTGCTTTCGGAACTCACTTTATATGGTCGGAGCGTTATGGAATAAAAATTCATATGGATGAAAATTTTGCTTTGATAAAAGCAGATAAAAGTGATTTAAATTATTATTTTCCGGCAGGAAAATTAAGCGACGAAGAACTCAAAAAAGCGATACATTATATGATAAAAGATTGCAAAAACAGCGGACGTGAAGAATTTAAAATCTCGAGATTAAACAAGGAAGACGCTGAATCTTTGGAAAGAATTATGCCGGGCAAATTTGAAATAAATGAAACTCGCAACAGGTTTGAGTACATATATAATTCGGAGGATTTGGCGAATTTAAAAGGGAAAAAATATCACGGAAAGCGAAATCATATTTCAAAATTCAAAAACCTTTATAATTGGACTTATGAAAAAATCGTTCCCGAGAAAAAAGAAATTTATCTGAAATTTTTCGAAAAATGGTTTGAAAAGAATTCTGAAAAAGAAGGAAAAGATTTTATCGACGAATTTAAAGCCATTAAAAAGTCTTTGGAAAACTACGAAAAACTGGAGTTTGAAGGCGGAGTTATACTTGTAGACGGCAAAATAATCGCCTGCACGATAGGCGAAAAAATAAACAGCGAAAATTTTGTTGTTCATTTTGAAAAGGCATTTACTGAATTTGAAGGCGCTTACACGATTATAAATCAGGAATTTTCTAAAACTTTAGAAAAGAGATTCAAATTTATAAACCGCGAAGAAGATTTGGGGATAGAAGGACTAAGAAAGGCGAAGCTCTCGTACAAACCTTTCTTACTACTGGAAAAATATGACGCTTTTGGAAAAATCAGCGAATTATACTCCTGACCTCGGGCGTAGAAAGTAAATTTACAGACAGTTTAAAATTCAATATCTTCTCATCTTTTCCTGATTCCTTAGAGCTGATGAATTTTTTCTTTGAAAATAAATTCCGACCTGAATTTTGCAACGCTCTTATAAAAGACGATCAAGTAATATCGAGCATCCAGGCATTCCCTCAAGCAATTATTTTGGAAGGGAAATCCTTTTCCGCAAAATATATTTACGCGGCGGCTACACTGCCTAATTTCAGAAGCAACGGCTGTATGAAAAGGCTCCTGGATTTTACGGCGGAGATTGAAAAAAAGCGAAACACGGATTTTTTATTTTTGGTTCCTTGCTGCAAAGAAATAGAAAAATATTACGAAAAACTGGGATATGAAAATTTTTTTAAAATTCGAAAAATAAAATTTATCGGTAAAAATTTTAAAAAACCTATATGCAAAAGCCCTTGTACAGGAACATATTTTTCGAATGATTTTAAGTGCCCTGTGGAAAAAATATGCGATATGGTGTATAATGATACTAACTATGTAAAGTACTGCCAAAAAGACATAAATTATGCGGCAAAGTTATACAGTAAATTTTTTGGAGGAAAGATTGTTACTGCGGGTCAAAATTTTGCCATTTGTTTTTATTGCAAAAATAATATTTTAAAAATAATATACTTTTGCGCAGGAAATTTTGGGGATTCAAAACTCTTATTAAACTCGATATACAAGGAATTCCCAAGCTGCTTAGAGTATAATTTTGATGTATGTGCGGAAAATGAATTTTTTAAATCGTATAGCAATTCGGAATTTTACGGCATGATTAAACCGCTAAATTCCCATGCTGAAAAAGCAGTACTAAATATCAAAAAAAGTAAAAAATTCCCATATTTGGGGCTCCCTCTTGACTAATAAATTCTAAAAGGACAACAAAAAATGAGAAATATAAAATTGTATAAAACAAAATTAAGAACCAAATACCGAGCAATGCGAGAAAACATGGACCCTGAAAAAAAAGAATTGTTGGATAATAAAATTCTTAAAAATATATCGATATTGTCTATTTACAAAAAATCCCGAATAGTTTTTACTTATTATTCAAAAGATATAGAAGTGAATACACAAAAATTAATTGAAAAATGCTGGAAAGACGGAAAAACGGTTGCTATTCCGGCTTGCACAAAAGAGACCAGACAAATGGATTTTTATGTGATAAAATCTTTTGACGACATCGAAAAGGGCACATTCGGGCTGATGGAACCAATTAAAGAAAAATGCGAAATGGTTACCGATTTATCCGGTGGGATTTGCATTGTGCCGGGATTTTGCTTCGACGATAAAGGTTACAGACTAGGGTACGGATACGGATATTACGACAGGTTTTTGCAAAGATTCCACGGAGAAACGATAGGAATTTGCTACACTAACGGAATTAGAAAGCATCTTTTTCACGGAAATTTTGACAGACCTGTTGATTTGCTCCTGACCGATTCTTTCATAAAAGAAATTAAAAAATAAGTAGGTTTAAAAATGAAGAAATATTCAAATAAAAATTCTAAAAATAAACATGGATGCTTTTTCAAAATAGGCTGGTTCATATGCCTTTGCTTGGTATCTGCGCTTTTATCAAGGTACATTCTTGTGGGAATAAACGACATGCTCGCAATAGGAAAATCACCCGAAACCGTGCTGGTGGAAATTCCTGAGGGGGCATCTCTTTCCACAATCGCAAATATCCTCAATGAAAAGGGATTAATCTCGGAAAAAGGATTTTTTAAATTTTATGTGAAAGTCATGAAATCAAAAAATAAATTTTCATCGGGTTCCTTTGAAATGCAAAAAAATATGGATTATCAATCCATACTAAATCACCTGCAAAGTACTAAAAACGTCAAAAATGTTGCTGAAGTGACCTTTACTGAGGGAATGAATATTTTGGAGTATAGCGAGCTTCTGGAGAAAAATAATATTTGTTCAAAAGACGAATTTTTAAAGGCTTGTAATTCGAATTCCATAATAGAAAAATATGATTTCCTTAAAGATATCAAAAACTCATCAAATCGCCTTTACGTCCTTGAAGGTTACCTATTCCCCGATACGTATAAATTTTATCAGGGAGAAAAAATTTCTCAAATAATAGATAAACTGCTTGTAAATTATAAGAAGAAAGTCCTTTCGCCGGCTCAAATAGAGGGCTATACAGAAAAAACAAGCATCAAGGACATTGCAGAGAAAAAAGGATGGTCGGTTGATTATTTAATCACGATAGCTTCGCTGATTCAAGCGGAGGCAGCTAATAAAGAAGATATGTATAAAGTTTCATCTGTAATAAGCAATCGCTTGTCTACCCTCGAAAGTGACGGAAAAAACAAATTCGGAGAGTATAATCTTAACAAACTTCAGCTTGATGCTACCAGTTACTACCCTTACCGCACCAAAGAAGCTATGAAAGAAAAATCCGGAAAATCTCGCGGAAAAAATGCCGCAAATTATGACACCTATAAAATTATAGGCCTCCCTCCCGGACCGATTTGCAACCCCGGAATAGACGCAATTATGGCTGCTTTAAACCCAGCTCAAACGGATTACTTCTATTATGTACATTCGCCGTCAGGTCAGGCTTACTACGCCCGAACCAACCCCGAACACCTGCAAAATATAAGAAATTCCGACTGATATTAATATGTATGTTTGATTAAAAATAAGCCGATACTTATCTTATAACAAAATTTATAAGGTAAGGTTGGCTTTTTATGTATAAAAGATTTTTGATTCTGTATGGCTTTTTAATGGGGCTGTTTTGCCTTTCGTTTTTTTGGATTGATAAAATTTCTCACGAAGAAAAACTTTATGAAGCGGCGGCAAATCAACAATCATATAAGGTTAAAATTTCGGATATTCGAGGGAGCATTTATGATTGCCGAGGAAATTTATTGGTAAATAACAATAAAAAACTAATTGCTTCGGTAATTCCGGGGCTGGAGTCCCTAACGGCACTGCTACCCGTGGTACCGGAAAATAAAAAAGCGGAACTTTATAAGAAATCATCCGGGAAATCGCCTTTCACCATAGAGGTTGACAGAAAAGTAAATTCTCCTTACGTAAAAATTTTCGAGATACCGATAAGATACTACGGCGCGCCAATAGCTCCGCATATTATCGGCTATTTATCGGGTGACAAAAACGGTGTTTGTGGAATTGAAAAGGCATTCGATAAATATTTATACGGTGAAAATCATGAAATATATGTAAAATACAGCGTGGATGCTTCAGGGAAAATTCTTCCCGGGAAAAGCAATATCATAGAAGATAAATCCTATTTAATGTCCAAAGGCGTGGCGCTAAACATAGACAGCAAAATTCAGGCAATCGCAAGCGAGTGCGCAAATAAATACATCAAGCGCGGCGCTGTTATAATTTGCGAAGTCCCAAACTGCGAAATAAGGGCGTGTTTAAGTTTTCCGTCTTTTATTCCTACGAATGTCGGAATGAGTTTGAATGACAAAGATTCTCCGCTTTTAAACAGGGCTTTTGCGTCATTTAATTTGGGGTCTGTTTTTAAATTAATAACCTCTGCGGCAGCTCTGGAATACGGAATAAATCAAAATTTCACGTATGATTGTCAGGGATTCAATCAAATCGAAGATGCCAAATTCAAATGTTTCAATTCAAAAAAACACGAAGAAGTAAACATGGAACAAGCCCTTGCTCATTCTTGCAACGGCTATTTTATAGAACTAATCAAAAAAATGCCGTATGATGCTGTTTTAAAAATGGCAAAAAAATTTAGACTGGGAAGTCCCAACACTCTCGCGCCGGAAATGTCATCATCCGCCGGAAAACTCCCGTCTGAGGAAAGCCTTAAAGATATAAAAACTTTGGCGAATTTTTCGTTCGGACAAGGCAAACTTCTTGCTTCACCCGTGCAAATTTCGGGAGTGATTAATACGATAGTATCCGAGGGCGTTTATTCAAACCCGAAGCTGATAAAATCCTTGGTGAATGAAGCCAAAAAAGAAAATTTAAAAATTTTAAATCTTATTCCAAAAGAAAAAGAAAGAATAATTTCAAAAAAGAACGCCGATATAATAAAAAGCCACATGAAAGCCTCCATGGACTACGGAACGAGCTCAAAGGGAATGCCCGAAAACACTTCGGCCGGCGCAAAAACATCCACAGCGCAAACCGGAATAATTGAGGACGGAAAAAGAGTGGAACAATCGTGGTTTGCGGGATTTTTTCCTTATGAAAATCCCAGATACACAGTAGTGATTTTATCGGAAGACGGCGGCGGAGGCGGCGAAAGCTGCGGACCGGTGTTTAAAGAAATTGCCGAGAGGATGACGAGTGAGCTTCCGGAGATTTTTTCAAATCCTCAGTAATATTTTTTAATTTTTGGTATATTTTTGGAATCATTTCGCGGCTGCGATTGTAAATATATTCAACATCGTAATTTGAAATTGTGAAATTACATTCATACCAATTTTTAATTTCATCATAAAAAATCGGCTTAAACGATTTGACAAAAAACAAAAATAACAGTAAAATTACACATGCAGAAATTCTTATGTAGGTAATGCTGAGATTTTTTTTGGGAGTACTTAAAATTTCATCTTTATTTACATCCATGATTGTATTTCTCCTTTTTATTAGAGGATTTTTGCTTGTATCTATTTACTATTATGAAAAATTATGTTAAAATATAATTAAAAATACAATATTTTTTATAAAGGAAGTAATCAAATGAAAAACAAAAGAAAATTATTCGTAAGAGTAGTAGCAATTCTATGTTCTGTTTTAACATTGGCAGGCGTAATCAGCTCTCTGATTTTTTATTTATAAAATTAAAAATTTATGAAAATTTGTGCGATAATATCGGAATTTAATCCATTTCACAGTGGCCACAAATACTTGATAGATAAAGCATCCGAGCTCGGTTACACTCATAAAATAGCTATAATGAGCGGAAACTTTGTTCAAAGAGGCGAGCCGGCTATAATATCAAAAGGCGCAAGAGCGCAAGCTGCGATGAAAAACGGAATAAATCTTGTGATTGAAATACCCTCTGTGTGGGCGATATCAACCTCGGAAAGGTACGCCCGCGCAGGGGTTATGATTGCGGATTCTTTAGGGTGCGTGGAATCCCTTGTTTTCGGCAGCGAATCAGGTAATTCAGAGGCTTTGAAATCAATTGCGAAAGCCTTGGATGCCCCTAACTTTCCAAATCATTTAAAAAAGTATACCGAAACGGGAATAACCTTTGCTAAAGCCCGAGAAAAAGCCGTTCAAGAGATATTTCCAAGCCTTGATACTTCACTATATATGCAAAACGCGAATGACAATCTCGCGATAGAATACATAAAAAATTTGAATAAAATAAACTCAAAAATCACCCCGATAAGCATAAAAAGAACCGAAGGTGAAAATATAATTTCGGCTTCGAAAATAAGAGATTTAATTCACTCAGGAATAGATTTTAAAAATTACTTGCCGAAAAATTCCGAAGAAACAATAAATAACGAAATAAAAAATAACTTAGCCCCAACAAGCACAAAAAATGCCGAAAAAATAATACTTTACAAATTAAAATCCTTATCAAAAAATGAATTCAAAGCGCTGCCGGATATATCCGAAGGGCTTGAAAACAGATTTATAAAAGTTATAAATAATTCGAAAAATATCGAAAAAATTTTGCTCGAAATAAAAACAAAAAGGTATACAATGTCACGAATAAAGCGTATAATTATGGCAGCGGTATTGGACATCAAAAATGAAATTCAAAACAAAGATGTTCCGTACATCAGAATTTTGGGAGCAGATGAAAAAGGAATTGAAATTTTAAGAAAATCCAAAAATTTCGCTTTACCCGTTATCACAAAATATTCCGATACTAAAAATTTATCAACATTTGGATCTAAAATTTTTGAAAAGGAATGCTTTTGCACAAGCATATACGGATTATTTTTAAACAATATAAAAAATTTGCCGCCCGAGCAACAATTTAAATTAATAAGAGGTTGACCATCCAATGACCTATGAAGAAGCTGTAAAAAGAATAACTGCACGTTTAAAATTCGGTTCAAATCAAAAGCTGGACCGAATTGAGAAATTGCTTTCTTTGGCAAAAAATCCCGAAAAAAATCTTAAATACATCCATGTTGCAGGAACAAACGGCAAAGGTTCCGTGTGCTTTGCGCTTGAAAATATTTTAAGAAAAGCAAATTATAAAACAGGACTTTATATTTCTCCGTCTATAGATTCGCTGAATGAAAGGATAAGAATAAACGGGGAATGTATAAGTAACGAGAAATTTGCTGAAATTTACAGTTTTTTTGAACCTTTGAGCCATGATAAATTTTTCAAAGACAATCCTGTCACAGAATTTGAAATGATGACAGCAATAGCATTTAAATTTTTTAAAGACTCGGGATGCGACATTGTTGTGCTTGAAACAGGAATGGGCGGCAGATTAGACGCCACAAATGTAATTGATTCGCCTTTATGTTCGGTAATAACCTCCATAGACCTCGACCACACAAAAGTTCTGGGGAATTCCATCCAAAAAATCACAATCGAAAAGTGCGGAATAATCAAAAGAGATTCTGAAGTAGTGGTAGGCCCCAAGCAAAATTTAATTGTTTACAGTACGGCACATGTATTTTCAAAAATACTGAATAACAGCATGTATATAGCGGATATTTCCTGTCTTAAAAATCTTAAATATTCATTGGAAGATGGATTCTCTTTTGAATATAAAGGTGTAAATTTAAAAGCATCTCTTCACGGGGAATATCAAATTGATAATTTAGCAACCATCTGCAAAACGATTGAAATTTTAAGGAAAAAAATTAATATTCCGATAGAAAGTATACAAGAAGGGCTCGCAACAATTTATATCCCTTGTAGAATGGAAATCATGCACAGAGACCCGCTGGTAATTTTGGATAGTGCGCATAATCCTGCCGGCGCTGATAGACTTTCGCAATTTATACGAAATCATCTCAAAGATAAACATATCGTAGGTATAATCGGAGCGTTTAAAGATAAAGATGTGAAATCTATGATTTTTGAAACCACCGATTTATTCGAAAAAATAATAACAGTAGAGCCGAAATCCAAACGTGCAATGCCTTTAGAAAAGTTAACCAAAATAGCCTCGGAATATAACGAAAATGTTTTGGCATGCGAAAGTGTTGATCAAGCAATCCACGAAGCTCTGAAGAATACACAGAAAAACGCCTGTGTTGTAATGTTCGGTTCATTTTCCATAATGAGTGACGCAAAAATCTCTTTAAAATCTATTTTTAATTCTTGACTTAATCTAAGATATAATATAAAATAGTAGGTGCAGGGAGTTTTAACTCTGTTTTCGGGGGTATAGCTCAGCTGGGAGAGCGCTTGAATGGCATTCAAGAGGTCAGCGGTTCGATCCCGCTTATCTCCACCAGTTATAAAACCGCTTAGATACTGATTTTGAGACGTATCTTGGCGGTTTTCGTTTTGTTATTTTTTGTTGAATTTTATTTTTCCTTAATATATAATTAAATTCAGTAGTAGGAGTTTAGCCTACGAAAGACGGTCAAATCCCGCCTCAAAAGTGGAGGGATTAATTTGATGTTGGACTCAGTTATAGTATTATTAATATTAGTGATGATATATAAAATTATAAGTTACGATAACAAGAAATAACCGTCTTTCTCCTGCTAAAAAGTAAAGACGGTTTTTTAATATAACCTATTTAAATGTACAGGGGCTGACCGCTTTTTAAACGGTTCCGCTCCTACTACTTTTATTATATGACACAATTTCTTAAAAGTCAACTTGACTTTATTTTTTTGTTGAATTTCATTTTTCTTTAATATATAATTAAATTCAGTAGTAGGAGTTTAGCCTATAGAGAGCGGTTACTCTGCCTCCGATTGGAGGTAGATACTATGCTGGATTTTATCGTTTTTACAAGTTTCTTTGTAATTTATTTTATAGTGCTTTTCAGCGCTTTAAATTTTATAGATAAAAACACAAAAAAATAAAAACCGCCACTCTGACAAAGTTCGGTTTTTATTTAAAAAATCAATCTTTGGAGGCTGACCGCTTTTTAAACGGTTTCGCTCCTACTACTCTTATTATATGCTATTTATTTTCAAAAGTCAACCAAAATTTAGGGATTAATGACTAAGAAATCTGTAAATCCTGTCATATCAAGTATTTCATAGATTTCATCATCAACATTTATGAGAACCAAAGCATTGTCGTTATCAAGTGCGACAAGCTTTTTTTGAAGCCATAAAATTACTCGCAAACCTGCGCTACTTAAATATTGAACTTTCGACATGTCTAAAATAATTTTCTTTTCTCCTTCATTAAGCCCCTCCTCAAATTTAAGCTGAATGTCGGGGGAACTTTGAGTATCCATTCTTCCGTCTAAAACGTAAATCGTAGAATCATTTTCCTTAATTTTTTTAATATCCATGTTGATTTCTCCTTTCAAATTAATTTAATAATTAATCTATTTTTTTGATAATAATTAGATTGTTTTGGTAATTTTTGTACTCATAAATCATTTTATCCATAATATTTTTAACCATAAATAACCCCAAACCACCTATGGAACGAGTGCCTGCCGAACCTTTCACAGAATCAGGTTTAAATTTAGTAGGGTCGAAAAAAATGCCGCTATCAACAAATTTAATGCTAACAACCGAAGATGGTTTTTCAAATTCAAAATTTATTTCTACCTTACCTTCTGAAGGCAGCTTGTAGGCATAACGAGAAATATTAACAAAAATTTCTTCACTGGCAATTAAAATTTGTCCGGTGATTTTTTTTCCGGCATCAATATTCACAAGACAATCATTTAAAAACTTATAAACTTTTCCCCAATTTTCAACTGTTGCATCGACTTCTAAATTATTCATCTTTGTAAATATCTCCTTTCGGGGACTTTTAAAAATACAAATCAAACTTTGCAATTAAATATTTGCCGAAAAACAATGCCTTTAATCCCAGCAATTTGGCAATGGACCTTAAAGAAACAATCGAGCTAACTTGATAAAAATCAAAAACTAGGATACTGCCACAAAATGTATTCTTATATTATTTTTCACCCCAATATCTATTTTAAACATTTTGCACAATATTTTCAACACCTAATTTTTTATTTATACTATAATATCACAAAATATTATTTTTTTCTACATTTTTCTGCTTTTTATTTTGTTTAAATATAAATTACTTTTCCTATCACTTCGTTGTTATAAAAATATATTCTGGGGACTCGCTTACCGATTAAGCAAACTATTTCGTAGTTTATGGTTCCTATTTTTTTTGCAAGTTCGTCAACTGTAAGTATCATTTCGCCGTCTTTTCCAAACACGGTTACAACATCGCCTTCTTTAACACCATTGATATTTGAGACATCAAGCATCAGTTGATCCATGCACACTCTCCCGATAACATCGGCTTTTTCACCCTTAACGAGCATCTGAGAATTATTAGAAAATCTCAAAGAATACCCATCAGCGTAACCTATTGTAACAGAAGCAACCGTGATGTTCTTATTTGACACAAACGTCCTTCCGTAACTTAAACTTGTTCCTTCAGGGATTGTTTTAACTTGCGAAACAACGGATTTTAACTCCATAACAGGTTTCAAATCAATCTTATTTCTGGTTTCGTCAGAAGGGTACAAACCGTAAAGAATCACGCCGGCTCTGACCATATCAAGTTGCATTTCGGGGAAATTAAGTATTCCTCCACTATTGCAGCAGTGACGAATTTTAAATTTTATACCTTTACTTTCTAATATGTCAATCGCGGTTTTAAAATTTTTAAATTGAAATTTGGTATAATCTTCGTTGTCAGTGATATCATCCGAAACTGAAAAATGCGTGAAAATTCCTTCCATTATGATATGAGGCATGGTTTTATTTATATTTACAATTTCTTCGATTGATTTTTTGAGTTCTTCATCAGTCTGGCAGAAGAAACCGATACGGCTCATACCGCTGTCAATTTTTATATGAGCTTTAATAGAAAAATCTCCTCTTACGCAAGCTTTTTCCAATTCATTGGCATATTCAAGCGAAAAAACAGCCTGAGTAATATTATAATTGCAAAGATCGACAGCCATTTCCGGAGGAGTGTATCCAAAAATCAAAATCGGCTTTTTCGCGCCGCTGTTTCTAAGTTGAATGGCTTCATCAAGGTTAGAAACCCCATAGTAATCGGCTCCTAATTTTTCGTATTCTTTGACCAAATACTCTGCGCCGTGACCGTAAGCGTCAGCTTTCAATACGCAAAGAATTTTTGTGCTTGGAGATAATTTTTGCTTTATATTTTTAAAATTATAATCCACGGCATTTAAATCTATTTGCGCCCATGTTCTTTTTGAAAAGTTTTCCATAAAATTCACCTATCTATAAAATATTGTACATTTATGTTATATCACAAATCGTTATATGTTAGAATGATATTTATAAATTAATTAAAAAAAATTTTAAAAAGGAACGAAAAAATGAAATCAAATAATTTTTTAAAAATAAATAACAAAGCAGCCCTAGCTCCCATGGCAGGGATTACCGACCGAGCTTTTAGAGAAATATGCGCGATTCTTGGCGCAGGATATTTCACCAGCGAAATGATAAGCGCCAAAGGGCTGATATACAACAGCGAAAAAACTTACAACCTAATGGAGCATTCAGATCTCGAAAAGCCGTTTGCTATTCAGCTTTTCGGGAATTGCCCGTCGGATTTTATTAAATCAATAGAATTATTAAAAGAAAAAGACATGATACCCGACGTGATAGATATAAATATGGGCTGCCCGGCTAAAAAAATCGTAAAAGAAAATTCCGGTTCCGCACTAATGAAAGACCCAAAGCTCTGCGGAGAAATTGTAAAAGCCGCCAAATCGGTTTCACCTGTCCCTGTGACGGTTAAAATCAGAGCGGGATGGAGCGATAACAATAAAAACGCCAAAGAAGTAGCGCTCATATGTGAGGAAAACGGCGCTGATGCTATAACAGTTCACGGCCGCACAAAAGAACAAGGATATTCCGGATTAAGCGATTTACAAATAATAAAAGAAGTAAAGCAAAGCGTTGAAATTCCTGTAATCGGCAACGGCGACATCACGTGCGCAGAAAATGCAAAGAAAATGCTCGATGAAACCGGCTGCGATATGGTCGCGGTAGGTCGCGGTGCTATGGGCAATCCATGGATTTTTAAAGAAATAGAATGTTTATACGAAAATAAGCCCTATATTCCTCCTACTCCCTCAGAAAAGCAAAAGATTATGATATTACACATCGAGAAACTTTGCCTGTATAAAGGAGAATCTAGGGGCATAAAAGAAGCCCGCAAACATATTGCGAGCTACATAAAAAATATAATGGGTGCCGCCGAATTGCGAGCTAAAGTATTTTCGGCAAATTCACAGTTTGAACTTATAAAAATATGTGAAAATATAAATTAATTCACATTTTTATGACATCTATTAAAAAGGTGAGGTATATTAAGATGACTAAAAAAAGTATATTTCTACTGATTATAATTACATTTTCCTGTTTATTTTTACCCGTAAATGCAGGAAATGGAGTAATCGAGGTAAACAGCGTAATTGATCAAGAATTCATGAGTACAGAGAATTTGAACAGCACTGAAACCAAAAAACAATTACTCAGTTGCATGGTGAAGTGCAACTCCTTCAAGGATAAAATAATGAAGAAAATTCTAAAAAGTAAAAACTTAACTTTTTCCGCGGAATCGCCAATAGCGTACGTAGCGTCCTTAGAAACTGTAATTTGCCGAGTGAAAATTTCCACCGGGAAAGACTGTTATTTTGCTACATTAAAGCAACATAGCAGCCTTGACGGAACTCTAAGAATTGCGTCCGAGCTCCCGTGCTCCCGAAAACGACACCCAGTGGCATCATTCAAGAAATGATACCTGGGCATTTAGAAGAAATTTTATAAATCCTTCTCTGGTAAGAGGAATTTCCGTTTCTTTTCCGTGAGCCATTTCTTTTATTTTTGCTCTGTTATTTTCGAGCTCTTCATCGCCCAATACCACAGCAAAAGTTGCGTTTATTCTGTTAGCATATTTCATTTGAGATTTTAAATTTTTCCCTGATATATCACATTCGCAGGAAACACCCGAACGTCTCATAACTTCACATATTTTAACTGCGTATCTTTGTGCTTTTTCTCCCACGGATGCCACAAAAAATTCGATATTTTGCGGAGGGTCAAAATTTATTCCTCTCTTTTCCATAATCATTCTGACTCTTTCCATGCCTATTCCAAAGCCTATCGCAGGCAAATCAGGTCCGCCGATAAACTTAGACAATCCATCATACCTACCGCCTCCGCCTACGGTGATGTTTTCGCCATCAACCTCGCAAACGAACTCAAAAACGGTTTTGGAATAATAATCCAGTCCCCTGACTATGTACGGATTTACCGTATAGATAATTCCCAAAGAATCCAGAGTTTTCTTTACATTTTCAAAGTGAGTGGAGCACTCACCGCAAATATAATCCAAAATCACAGGAGCATTTTCACAAATTTTTTTACAATCGTCATTTTTGCAATCAAAAATTCTTAAAGGATTTCTTGAAAGCCTGTCCCTGCAAGTTTCACAAAGGTTATCTTTTTGGGTTTCAAAATAATTTCTAATAGCTTCATTGTACTTTTTGCGGCACTCGGAGCAACCTATTGAATTGATTTCAATAGAAGCATCTCTTATCCGCACTCTTCCCAAAATAGCTTTTACTGCACAAATAAGCTCAACATCAGCTAAATATGAATTTGTACCAAATATTTCCAAACCAAATTGAAAGAATTCACGAAGCCTGCCGGATTGAGGTTTTTCATAACGATAACAAGAAGCTTCGTACATAAGTTTCAAAGGCAAAACCGAATTATGTAATCCATTTTCCAAAACGGCTCTCAAAACCGGCGATGTCCCCTCAGGGCGCAAAGTTACGCTTCTTCCGCCTTTGTCCTCAAAGGTATACATTTCTTTTTCGACAACGTCTGAGCTATCGCCAACAGACCTGTCAAAAAGTTCCGTACACTCTAAAACCGGAGTACGAATAAGCTTGAACCCGTAGGATTCCGCTTCTTCTCTCATAATTTTTCCCAAAGTTTCATAATTTCTGGCTTCGTTAGGCAAAAGGTCTTGCATTCCTCTTACCCTTTTGGATATTATATTCACAACCATTCCTCCAATATTTTCCGACAAATAAAGCGACTCTCCGTCACTATCTTCCGACAGGAAAGCCACTCGAATATCAGAATAAATCCCAAACCTAAATCATAGGCCTGCCGACATTTCTCCAGTCCAAATCTCCTCTTTCGAGACCGTGAATAAGGACTTCAGCTGTAGCTATGTTAGTTGCAACAGGTATGGTATGTACGTCGCAAAGTCTTAAAAGATCTTCTTCTGATTTACCCATAAGTTCAGGATGAACAGCATCTCTGAAAAAGATAAGCATGTCTACTTCTCCGCAAGAAATTCTGGAAGAAATCTGCTGACATCCTCCCTGAGGGCCTCCTAAAAATTTGACAACTCTTAAACCGGTTGCATCCGAAACTAACTTTCCGGTTGAAGCTGTGGCACAAAGTTTATGGCGACTAAGCACACCGCAATAAGCGATACAAAATCTCACCATCAATTCTTTTTTTACATCTTGAGCGACGAGTGCAATGTTCATTCGTTTATCCTCCTAAAATTATAATATATATATAATTTTTAAAATAAATCCACGCGCATATCTAAATTATAATATACTTTAAATCTCGGATTATTCGCTTAAAAACTATCTATATGGTTACTCCCTTACATTATACTACATTTTCTTTGTAATTTCCATCCATATCGAAAATTTTTAAGTATAAAAAAGAATTTCCACATTAGTGCCAATTTTTTACTATTTTTTTGTCTAGTATTACGCAGAGCACTCTCTGCTTTATAACAATAACATATTTCCAAAAAAATGTCAATTTTTTCAAGAATAAAATTTTTTCGACCTAAAACAATAAAAAATTATATATTTTTACTAAGATAAATTAAAGTATGAATTCATGATGTCTCTCGCCACGTTTTTTGAAGCCATTCCGGTTTTGCCGTGAGCAATTACAACCGAAATCGCTATCTGAGGGTCATCATAGGGCGCGTAGCAAATAAATGTAGTGTGGTCGGAACCGGAGTTTTGCGCCGTACCGGTTTTTGCAGCAATGGGAATAGGATACGATGCAAAATCCCTTGCGGTACCTGAAAGAGCGACTTCTCGCATTGAAGATTGAACTGCTTTTAAATTTTCTTCGGAAATATTCAAGTTTTCAATAACTTCGGGCGGGATTTCTCTTATTAACTTGTTTCGGGAGTAGTCCGTGATTTTACTTACCAAATGAGTTTTGTACCTGACGCCGTTATTGGCAATCGTTGCAACATATGTGGCCAACTGAACAGGGGTTATCATGTTATCCGACTGCCCGATTGCCGCTTGAGATGAACCGGATTCGTACCAATGCGCTCCCACGGCTTTGGAATGTTCGGGTCCTGCGACAATCCCGGAGCTTTCGCCGACTTCAATGCCGGTTTTTACTCCTATTCCAAATTTATTTGCGTATTCCTTTAATAAATCTGCTCCAAGGCGCCTTCCGAGTTCTGCAAAATAAACATTACAAGATTTCGAAAGAGCAAGCTTTAAATTTGCCGCTCCGTGAACGCCCATGCATCTTAAACGGTAGCCGGTGTAATAATTAAAGCTTCCGCTGCATGTAATAGTCTCGTCGGGGGTAATTTTTCCGCTGTCAAGTGCAGCGCATGCAACCAAAGGCTTATAAATCGAACCCGGAGCGTATGCCCCCAAAAACGCACGATTTAAAAGCGGGACAGCTTTATCGCTTGCAAGTTCGGAGTAATAAGATTTATCCTCCATGAATCGTGTCAAATCATATCCCGGGTAAGTTGACGCAGCTAAAACCGAAAAATCTTTTACATTCAACACCACAGCCGCCCCCGAAACGCAGTCCGAGGCTCCTAAGTGAGCTTTTTCAACGTTTTCTTTTAAGGATTTATTTGCAACTTCCTGCAGCTTGGATGAAAGGGTTAAAAATACTGTATTACCGGATTTTGCAGGTTCTTTTTCCGAAACATCTATGACTCCGCCCTCACGTGACATTTGCATCATTCTTTTTCCGCCAAAGCCCCTGAGTTCATCCTCAAATACCGCTTCTATCCCCGTCTTACCGATTAGAGCATCCATGGGATAAGAATCTTTTCTTTTTTCGTATTCTTCGCCGGACATAAAGCCGGTATATCCGACTATATGCGGGGCTATTTCTCCGTTTATATACTTTCTTATGAGCGAAGTTTGAATCCTTACGCCTTTTAAATCTTTAAATCTTTCGGAAATTATTATGACGGCTTCTTTGGAAACGCTGTCGCACAAAATATACGGCATGGATTTAAGATAGTATCCACCGCTTTTTTCCATATTATACTTGACACTGCATACGACTCTGCGGTCCGCATCGGAGTAATCTCCTATTTTGTATCTTTCACACATCTTTTTGATACATTCTTCTGCCGAGGCATTTTCGCCTAAATTTAAAGTCTTTTTCAAACTCAAAATTTGGCTTTCGTGCCCTTGAGTAAAGTAAAATCCGTTCTTATCAATTCCTATCGGCAAAATATCTATCCACTCATTGTCGAGCGCTTCCAATAATCTTACAACTTTTAATATTAAATCATTTTCCGTGCCTTTTTCTATGAGCAACCTATCAAGAACTATCTTGTAACCCATATCATTGACCGCAAGTCCAACTCCGTTGCAGTCGAGAATTTCGCCTCTTACAGGGTCAGTTTTCACAAAATAAATATTACTGCTGTTTGCCCGGATTTTATACTCTTCGGTATTTATTATCTGCCAATCGACAAGTCTGGTTACAAACACCCCGCAAACAACGGCAGCAGAGCCAAGCAGAATCAAATATCTTTTCATATTAATATCTTTAGGATTTATTTTGCTCACCTTCATTTCTGCGTATGTAATAGGAAATAAATCTATTGGTAAAAAATACAATCGGAGATATAAGCAAGGAATACAAAACCGTCGGCAAAGAAATCATATTCCATGCATAAAGCCCGTTTTCATACCCGCAAATCAAATATAAAAAGCAAAATTTTAAAAACAATATAAAAGTAAGAATGAATAAATCAAATGCTAAAAAGGAAAAAATATTAACATTATAAAAATAGCTTGTCAACACGCCGAGTATATATCCCAGCAAACAAAATACAAGCGCAAAGCATCCCAGAGGCGTTCCGAAAGATAAATCAATCAGAAATCCGCAAAATATACCAAAAATCATTGCGGTATATTCCCGTTCAAATAAGGATATCGAAACAAATGCCGACACAACCAAAAGCGGACGAATACCCATAATTGCAATGCCTGCTCCGGGGGCTTGTTCTGTTGCGTACAAAACCAAAATCCAAAAAATATAAACAATAAATCTGCAGCAATCTTTAAATTTAAGTGTTTCCATTTGTATCTCCTTAAAAAATCTATTTATTCAGACGCCAAAAGACTTATCTCACCTTTGCCTTGGAAATCAGTTATCACAAAAACATCTTTTATTTCTTTTAGGTTTTCAAAAGGCTCCAAAGTGGCATAATATGCCGATTCATAGTCATCATAACTAATCTCGGATATTTTTCCTATCTTTAAATTTTTGGGGTACATTCCGCTAAGTCCGCCGGTAACTACGATATCTCCGTTTTTCATTTGGCTTTGAGCGGGAATAAAATTCATTCTCGTTAAATTTTCGGCAGCTTTTTCAATCGTGCCCGAAATAACGCCGCTATCTCCTGTAACAGAATCATAGACGCCTATTTTTGAATCGGGAGAAAGAATTGTTTTTACTCTTGCCGAAGAAAAACTCACGTCACAGACCGTCCCGACAAGGCCGTTTTCGGTTATGACGGCATCTCCTTTTGAAATACCCGAACCCGTGCCGTGGTCAATAGCAAAATCACCGAAGAATTCATTGGGGTACCTGCCTATTACAGACGCCGAAACAAATTTAAGGCTGTTATTTGCTTTTTTAAAATCATAATATTTCGCAAAACGTGCATTTTCGCGCTTAACATCATAATAATCAACTGTCACGTCACGAAGCTCGCTTATTTCATGCTTTAAAGATTCGTTTTCTTCTCTGAGCCTGTCTTTCTCCTCAAAATACCCAAAAAAGCCCGAAATTCCGTCCGAAACATAAGTTGCACATTTTTGAAAAGGACTTGCAACCGCAGAAATTGCATTCGTAACCACATTATTTTTCGAGTCGATCGAACTATACAAAAGGACACCCAAAACAATCAAAACCGTACCGCATACAATTTTGAAAGCGTTGCTTTTAAAATAATATTTCAAAAATATACCTCCCGCAAACAATTTAGTTTAAAATTTTAGCGAGATTTACGACCTTTATAATATTCTCTGGGCATTGAAACTTCCAAACATTTTCCTGTTCCGTCAACCACGCAATCGAGCGGTCTTTCAGCAATATAAACCGGCATTCCGGTATTATCGGATATTAAAGTATCGAGCCCTCTTAAAAGCGCGCCGCCTCCCGTGAGCATTATACCATGGTCTATGATATCCGCCGAAAGTTCCGGTGGAGTGTTTTCCAAGGTACTTTTTACGGCGTTGACTATGCATTTTAAAGGCTCAGCTAAAGCTTCTCTTACTTCTGCGGAAGTTATAACGATATTTTTTGGGAGTCCGTCAAGTAAATTTCTTCCTTTTATGCTCATTTCTCCCTCGTCATCGTACGGCACCGCGGAACCCATATTTATTTTGATATCTTCGGCTGTACGTTCGCCGATAAGCAAATTATATTTTCTTTTTACATAAGAAATTATAGCTTCATCCAGTTTATCACCGGCAACTCTTTCGGAAGTTGCTGTAACTATGTCGCCGAGTGAAATAACAGCTACTTCGGAGGTTCCTCCCCCGATATCCACGACCATGCTTCCTGTGGGTTCCGAAACCGGCAGCCCTGCTCCTATTGCCGCAGCCATGGGCTCTTCTATTAATTCAACAACTCCTGCACCGGCTTGTTTTGCAGCGTCCTCAACGGCTCTTCTTTCGACTTCTGTAACGCCTGACGGAATGCAAATTACAACTCTCGGTCTGCTGAAAAACATACTTCTTACAGATTTACATATAAAATATTTTAGCATGCTGGCTGTAACGTCAAAATCAGCAATAACACCGTCTTTGAGTGGCCTTACCGCAACTATGGAGCCCGGAGTTCTTCCTATCATATTTTTTGCCTGCGAACCCACCGCCAAGACATTGTCTGTTCGCATATCCATGGCAACCACTGACGGTTCCCTTTTTATTATTCCTTTTCCTTTAAGAAACACAAGTGTGTTTGCAGTACCCAAATCTATTCCGATTTCTTTTGAAAACATTTTAATATTCCTCCTGTTTATAATGGCGAGTAGCATAATAAATTATATCACAAAACAGTATATATATTTCCACATATTTAAATATTTAGAAAAAATAAATTAATTTATACACGAATCGCCCACAAAGTTATTTTCCGGTAGATCCAAAACCTTTTTCCCCGCGCGAAGTGTCATCCAAACTTTCAACCTCAACCATAGGAAAGGATTTTACAGGCATTATCACCATTTGAGCCACTCTTTCGCCGGGTTGAATGCGATATTCTTTATCACTTGTATTATAAAGTCCCGCACAAATTTCGCCTCGATAATCACTGTCGACAACTCCCACGCCGTTTGAAAGAGTAATCCCGTGCTTAATCGCCAGGCCGCTCCTTGCAAAAATAAACGCCGCATATTCGCTGCCGGGTATACTTATAGCAAAGCCGCACGGCACCAAAACGTGTTTGCCGGGCTTTAAAACAATTTCTTCGTCTATGCATGCGTGCAAATCCATTCCGGCTGAACCCTCGGTTGCAACTTTGGGTATAATAGCCTTTTCTGATTTTCTACAAAAACTTAACACTTTTCTCTCTTGACTTTTGGTTTCCACAATATCATTCCTTTTTTCAACATTTGTATGTTTATATTTTTTAGTTTTTTCAAATCCGCATCATTTTTGAGTTATTTGGAATCAATTTCAAAAAAGTTTTCCTCATTTTCCACAAGACTTTCAACATTTTAGTTGAAATCAGATTTGTTTTTTAAAAAGATTAACCAAAAATAAGAATTATTTACGGAATTTATTTTATATTTTCAAATTTTGGTATTTTAATATCTCTGTAATTCTAATTAAAAAAATCAAAACAATTTATTATGATAAATTTTTAAACATACAATATATACTATACCACATTTAGCCGGTAATTCGAAATATTTTTTTAACGTAATAAATTTTAATCTTAAAATAATTATATTTAGTACACATTAGTTTATTGAATCTTGCTATAAAATTATAAATTACGTAGAATGATATATTTTTTCAAAAAATAGGTTGACTTATTTTAAGGAATGATATAAAATAAATATCGTTGGTGTTGACGACGCCGAGGGTACACCCGTTCCCATCTCGAACACGGTAGTTAAGCTCGGTAGTGCTGAAAATACTTGGCTGGCAACGGCCCGGGAAGATAGGAAGACGCCAACTTTTTTTATTTTTTTTAATTTTGCTATTGACTTTTCATTTTTTATGTTTTATAATATATTTCGTTGGTGTTGACGACGCCGAGGGTACACCCGTTCCCATCTCGAACACGGTAGTTAAGCTCGGTAGTGCTGAAAAT
>CAKVAX010000005.1 GCA_934725425.1 uncultured Eubacteriales bacterium
GTAGTTAAGCTCGGTAGTGCTGAAAATACTTGGCTGGCAACGGCCCGGGAAGATAGGAAGACGCCAACTTTTTTTATGCAATTTTTTATAATTTTGCTATTGACTTTTTATTTTTCAAACTTTATAATGTACTTGTTAGTGTTTTTGAATCTTGGTTAGGTTTTTAAACATTTAGCTAAGATTGTTTTGGCACTAATTTTTATATCTTTTTTCATTTTATACTCCTCCATGTTGAATTTATTCAGCATGGATATTTTGTTTTTCGATCTATCTACAACAAAGGGAGCCCCGATAAAGTAGTCGAGGCTCCTTATTTTTTTATTTTATTTGATAATTATATTTCCGCTTTCGTCTTTCATCGCCCAGCAAACGTCCATCGGGCCGATTTCTTTGGCAATAGCGCTAATTTCATTAATATTTACGTCCATAACTCCACCGACACATTTTTCCAGATCATCATCTTTCAAAAACGATTTATCGGACTCTTTAAAAACCTCTATCATAATCAAAGCAAGTTTTGAAAGATCCTCATCGTTTCCGAGCGTAACGCCTTTTTCTGCAAGCGCTTTTCTGACTTGTTCGCCGGTTTCTTTTTTCAAAATTTCTTGGACAAATTTTTTATTTTTTAGTACTTCATTTAAATTTGCATTTACAACAGCCATATCTCGAGCCTTAGCGGCTCCTCACCATCCTTTACTGAATATTTTTAGAAACCGAATATATATTAGTTATTTTATACAATTTTTTCTCAATGTCAAGAGATTTAGTCATATTATTGAAAATTTAACAAATAAACAGTTCATACCCAAGATTACTTATACATATAAATAATAAGCCAAATAATTTTGGTTCACATATTGTTCGGAGGTGAATTTAATGAACGAAAAAAATCCATCCTTGGAAGAAATGCTAAAAAAAGCTTCGCAAAAACTCGGCACCAATCCCGAAGAATTGAAAAATGCAGCTAAAAACGGAAATATAAATAATTTGCTTAACAATTTAGGACCACAGCAATCCGAAAAAGTCAAAAAAATTCTTTCAGATAAAAAAGCCGCTTCAAAATTACTCTCTACTCCGAAAGCAAAAGAACTCTTGAAAAAATTCTTGGGAGGAAAATAATTCATGGAAGATCTGGCAGGAAAAATTACCGAATTACTTGGCAATCCGGAAATAATGGACAAATTGAAAGATTTTTCCGGGCTGTCAGATCCTCCGAGCTCGGAAACCGCCGATGAAAACTCCGAAAATAATAATGAAAATTTTGAAATGCCACTGGATGTTATAGATACCGTAATGAAACTCGCTCCGCTTTTGTCCTCGATAAAAAAAGAGGACAAATACACAAGATTTTTAAAAGCTCTGAGGCCGCTTCTTTCTGAGCAAAGAAGAAAAAAACTTGACAGTTCCTCTCAAATTTTGCAACTTGTCCGCCTGATACCATTTCTCAAAAACAACGGAATAATATGAGGTTATTAAATGACAAATCCCGGTAAATATTCTTCTGAAATTAAAAATATGCAAGAGCAATCACTAAATAAAATGCGTGAAATGTATTCAAAATCAAAAAATAACTTACAAAATAATTCTTTAGAAAACACATATCAAGGGAAAAGATTTTCGGAAAAAGAAAAAATCCCCGAAAAAAAACCTATTCATCATGAAAAAAATAAAATTCCTCCCCCGCCTCAAATAATGACAAATTTTCTTGATGCCGTTTTAAAAGACCCCGATAAAACTCTGATTATCATGCTGATTATTCTTTTAATGGACAACGAAGAAAATTTCACACTGATAATGGTACTTTTTTACCTTTTGGCTTAAAGCACAGCGGAAATAAAATATTTTCCTGTGCTTTTATTTTTTTTCAAATGATATTGCATATATTTTTCGATTTTATTTTCCGAAAGCAAAGTCATATTGCTGTTAAAACCGTTTGCAGGGACGACATATCCGACTTTCAAAATTATTTCCGAACCTTTTTTACAAAAATTAACCGTGTGCGGAACAAAATTATCCGTGCCGCTGATTGCGCTTACCAGAAAATCATTTTTTTCGGGCTGAAAAATATAAAAATTATCTTTTGAATTTTCAATTCCATTAAAATCAATATCCATATTAAAAAGCCGGTTCGCAGATTTATTGACCTCGTCCTTGCTCAAAATCACCCTGCCGAATTCGTCCGAAATCACTTCTTGATTGTTCATGGCGGCATCCCAGACAGCCGAATTAATCACCGTTTGTGGGCTCGGAGGATTTTTTTCGTT
The DNA here is from genome assembly GCA_934725425.1 of uncultured Eubacteriales bacterium. GTDB lineage: Bacteria > Bacillota > Clostridia > Oscillospirales > Acutalibacteraceae > UMGS1491. The sequence continues at coordinate 2,265 of CAKVAX010000005.1, forward strand.
AAAAGGCTCGGGATTTTGCATTACCACAGGGAGAATTATATTATCAAATTTTTTAAGATTGACAGCATCCTCACGAAATGTAAAAAATCCCACAGCCATCACAAAAGCAATCGAAAAAATAGCCAGAAACAAACTTATAAGGAAAAGTTTAAAAAACCTCGATTGCTTTTTGTTATTTTTCGAACCGCTCAAAAATCTTTTCCCCTTTTTTTCGTCGGCACTGACTTCAACCACGGGGCTTTGATTGCCGTAAAGAGCTTTGTAATTGACGGAGTACGGGCTTATGCATTTGTCTTTTCTTTCGTATTTGTACATAAAATCACCTTGCAAATATTATTTTCAATCTAAAGAATATCACTGAAAAAATAAAAGATTTGTCACAACGCGCAAGGCAAATAATGTAATTTTTTAGAGAAACGCGTTAAAAAATAATGTAAATATAGATAAAAAGTACATATTTGGGGAAGTTTTTTATTTTTTTAGAATTATAAATATTTTTTAACAATGAATTTAACTCAGTGCGTAAAATCAATTTTAATTATCATAATGATAATTAAAATTTACAAATTTAAAATTTCACCTATACAGTTTCGGAGCAACCCATCGCAGAAAATATGATAATATAACAATAAAACTTGTAAAATTAAATAAATAATAAGAAAAAATCATATTTTTTTACAAAAACTTAATTGACAAACCTTCCAAAAGTACTATACTAGGGTTTAAGTAAGCTTTTTTTATACAAAAGCACTTAAATTTGACGAAAAATGCTTTTCAAAACGTATAAATGCCTCGAAAGTAGTGAAAACCTGGCTAGAGATAAGTTTTTGAAAGCATTAACTCGTCGAATAATGTGAATAATAATTTTTAGGAGGTAACTCAGTTATGAAAAAAATATTGGCATCATGTTTGACATGCTGTGCACTGCTTGGTTCAATGTGTTTTTCATCACCCCTGGCCCAAGTGCACGCAACAGAAACCGGCACAGAGCAAAGTTCAGGCACTGTCCCTATTGAGCTAAACGTAAAAGAGGCACCCGGCATATACACACATACTATAGACGAAGGTTTAGTACCCAACCAAATAATTAAAATTTTGGGTATGACCAATATAAGTTATATTGACTCCGATGGAGCGGGACTAGTGGATTCAGATGAGGGTACGTTTGCTGTGAATGGTGAGCAAAATACATTTGAAATTTATTTAGACAATACAAAAAACAATAAACAGTATATAGTTAGAGGTGAAGTAGCCGCAGCCGTAGCAAACTCAGCTAAAGCAAGATTGAGAGCAAGTGAAGGAGAACAAGAAGAAGGACAAGAAGATGTTCCTTCAGTAGAACCGTTAGAAATAGATTTATCAAAAACTGCAAATTATTATACTACGATGGGTAAAACAGAGGGAGGCGAAAACATAATCACATCCGTTACAGTTACAGCAGAGAATTGTTTGTGTATCGACAGAACCACAAAAACATTACCTGTGGGTAGTACTTTTGAATTAAAATTACCTGAAAAAATAGCAGGTAATCATGAGGATTATAACTTCGACGAGCGTAGTTATACTATTCAAAACCTTAAAATCGATGGAGCTTTCATAGATCCTAACACATATTTAGACCACGTTCAATTTTCTGATCTTGAAAATCTTTGGAAACCAACCACTCTCCTCTCGCCAATTAAAGCAGGAATGAAATTTTCTTTTCAGGCTGTCGCCAATGGCCGTAAAAAAATGCACGAACCACAAGCTTCCAGCGCTGAAAACTCTTTAGTAACCTACAAAACAGAACTCGTACCGGAAGAAGAATATCCACAATTCGCTACCCAATACCAAGACAACATCGTTTTCCCTGTGGAATTAACAATCGTTGACGAAGGAAAAGGCGATCCGGCTGATGACGACGAAATAAACGTATCTTTAAATGTAACACCTGAATACAAAAAATTAACATCAAAAGGCGAAACCTATAAAGTTGATGCAAGCGTTGAAATCGACGAAGACGCAGACCAAGAAGCAAAAGACACCTTTGCAGAAATGAAAAAAGACGGTCACTTCAAAGTATTATTCGTAAGCAGAGATACAAGTGTTGCCACTGTTGCGGAAGACGGAACAGTTACAGCTGTTGCAAATGGTTCAACAGAAATCCTTGCTTATGTTGAAGGTTATGAAGATGAACTTTTCGGAATAAGCAAAGTTGACGTTGAAATCCCTGCAGAAGTTGCAGAAGTAGAAGATAATACTTCGAATTCAGCTTATCCCAAAACCGGCGACAATTTCATGGCTGTTTCAGCAGCTATATTAACACTTGGACTTTCGGCTTTAGTAGTAGCATTTATGTCCAAAAAACAAAAAAATGTTAACGAAGAAAAATAATTCCTGAGTAAACATTAAAAACAGCCGTTAACAAATGGCTGTTTTTGTATTATTTTATAAAAATCGGGAATAATATGAATAAATTTGTATGATTACGTAGTTTTAGGAGGGAAAAATATGAAAAAAATCTTAGCATCATGCTTAACTACCTTGGCGCTGCTCGGTTCGGTATGTTTCTCATCGCCACTGGCTCAAGTCCACGCAACCGAGACCAGCACAGAGCAAAGTTCAAACACCGTCCCTATTGACTTAAATGTATATGAAACAGTCACAGGGTACAGACATTTTATAACCACTGATTTAGAACCCGGAGACATAATTAAAATTAAGGATATGAACAAAAATATCGGATATTATGGGAACGAGGGGGGGAGCGTAAACATTACCCTCGAGAATTTGGAAGAAGGCACGTTCAAGGTTACTCGTACCATGCCTAATAAAGATTTTGCATTTGTTTTAACCAACATAATGGAAAATAAAGATTATGTAATCAGGGGTAAAATAGCAGAGCCCATACCCACAGCCCAAACAAGTGAAGGAGACAATAAGAACGTAGTAGAAATAGATTTGTCACAAACTTCAAGATATGAAACTAAAATGGGTGAAACAGAGGAAGGCGAAGACATAACCACATCTGTTTCAGTCTCGTCTATACTGCAGTTGAGTGTCGATAAGACCACAAAGACATTACCTGCGGGCAGTAGCTTTGAATTAAAAATACCTGAAAAAATAGCAACTAAGTATGAAACAGAATATAATTTTAAAAATCGTATTAATACTATTGACGAACTTAAAATCAACGGAGAATCAATAGACCATGACCAATATTCAGACTTCCTTGAAAAAGTTGATCCTCAAAATCCTTGGAAAATTTCTCTCCTCCCAACAATCAAAGCAGGAGATAAAGTTTCTTTTAAAGCTTACTCTATAAAAAAGGAATCCCCCACACCAAAATCTGCCAGAAGTGAAAACGCCTTGGTAACCTACCAAGCACAACTCCCAGAGGAAGAAGAATATCCACAATTACTTTACGCGAGCTCACATGAATATCCTTTCCCTGTAGAATTAACAATCGTTGACGAAGGAAAAGACAATCCGGTTGATGACGGTGATAAGGACAAAAATATAAATAATAAAGAGGATGAAACTAAAGATGAAATTAACTCTGAAAAGGAACCTTCTCCCAGCAAAGATGAAACTCCAATCGGTGAGGAAAAAAGTAGTGACAAAGAGTCCGTCAGCACCGCTCTTAAAACAGGAGACAATAACAGCGCAGTGATTTTTGCGGCGTTTGCGATTATAATCTCGGGTATGCTGATGATTATTTTATGTACTAAAAAAACCATAAAAAAATAGCCCTTTAAAGGGTTATTTTTTTGTTTATAAATCTATTATGTATCTTTCTTCGCATATACTGTTTGAATTGTAATAAAGCTTTTTTTCGAGCCTTCCGCCGCATGCCATGATAACTCGTTTACTGCCTTCGTTGTGCGTGTCACAAATGGCAGATATGCTCTTGTAACCCATTTTCTTGCATTCCGGCAAAATATCTTTAAGCATTTTCTTTGCGATACCTTTGCGCCTCTCGGACGGCCTAACGGAGTAGCCTATATTCCCCCTATAATTTTCTAGGTCTTCTCCTTTGTGAATTTTCCTTAGGAGTATCATTCCAACTATTTTTTGGTCATTTTTTCGAATATATACGTATTGTTCCGACAGAATGCTATCTTCCGGGAGAGTATATTCCGAAGAAATATCCTGAGTATACTTAATCCAATCCTCCGCGTTAGGAAATTTCCACAAATCGCTGCAACCGGGCATTTTTTCTTCTTTGGCATCCAAAAATTCTTTCCTAAAAGCACTGATTTCTTCTTGCATAGACAAATCCGGCTTAACAAGACAAAACTCTTCCATATTTGCGCCTCCTTTATTTTTACTGTAACAAAATCGGGGGCTGAAATTTACGAACCCCCTAATTTATTAATTATCTTTATTTAAATTTTCTTCTGAATCTTCGGGCGATTCCTCCGGCATTTCGACTTCTTCGGATTCTTCCCTAGGTACGCATGCAACCGCAACAACTTTGCTGATGCCTCTTAGCCTCATCACTTTAACGCCCTTTGACGGTCTTGAGCAAAGCCTTATGGAATCGGCATGCATACGGATAATAACACCGCTGTCAGAGATTAAAATTACATCTTCATCAAGCCCTGCGCTTATAAGCGAAGCCACGTTTCCATATTTTTCGGTATGATAATTTATGACACCCTGACCGCCTCTTGATTGAATTCTGTAATCTTCGGGGTTAGAAAGTCTACCGTAGCCTGTTTCGGACACAGTAAACACGAGTTTATCCGGGTTCACTATCGCCATTCCGACAACTTCATCACCGGGTTTGAGTTTTATCGCACGAACTCCCCTTGCTGTTCTTCCGACTACTCTGACATCCGATTCACTGAACCTTATGCATTTTCCGAGCCTTGTCGCAACTATCATTTCGTTGGAGCCGTCAGTCATGCGAACCCAACTGAGTTCGTCGCCTTCATCAAGTCCAAGAGCGATAAGCCCGCCTTTTCTTGCGGTATTGAACGATTTTAAGTCCGTCCTTTTGATTATGCCGTTTTTGGTAACCATTATCAAGAATTTATTGTCTTCAAACTCGGTCACTTTTATCATGGATGTAACTCGTTCATCGGCTGCAATAGGCAATAAATTGGCGATATTGCTGCCTTTTGATGTTCTGGAGCCTTCGTGAATTTCAAAGCATTTAAGACGATATACTCTTCCAAAATTTGTAAAGAAAAGAACATAATCATGGCTATTTATGATAAAGAGTTCATTTACGACATCTTCGTCACGCCTTGTAAGGCCCGAAACCCCGCAGCCACCGCGTTTTTGAGTCTTGTAACTGTCAAGGCTCTGGCGCTTTATATATCCGTAGCGAGTCATTGTAAGGACACAATCTTCCCTTGGAATGAGGTCCTCGATATCCACTTCGCCACTGACATTTTCGATAGCGGTTCTTCTTTCGTCGCCGAATTTGTTTTTAACTTCCAAAGCTTCGGTTTTGACTATTTCACGAAGTCTTGCATCGCTTGCGAGAATGTCTTTGAAGTCCGCAATTTTAGCTCTTAAAGATTCGATTTCTTCCTCGATTTTATGTCTTTCAAGACCGGTCAGTCTTCCGAGAGGCATTTGGACGATTGCTTGAGTTTGAATATCATCAAGGCCAAATCTTTCGGAAAGTCTTTGTTTTCCTTCGGCTATAGATTTGGACGAACGCAAAATCGCAACCACTTCGTCAATGAAATCGAGCGCTATTTTTAGTCCTTCCAAAATATGCGCACGTTCTTCGGCTTTTTTAAGGTCGAATTGTGTTCTTCTTGTAACAACTTCGATTTGGAATTTTATATATTCCTCGAGAACCTGTTTTAGATTCAAAATCTTCGGCTCACCGTTAACGATAGCAAGCATTATTACGCCGAAAGTAGTTTGAAGTTGAGAATATGAATAAAGCTGATTCAAAACGACCTGAGGTGATGCATCTCTTTTTACGTCAATTTCTATATGCATACCGTTGCGGTCGGAATGGTCATCAATATGAGAAATTCCTTCGATTCGTTTATCCTTAACCATTTCAGCGATATTTTCAATTAGCCTTGCTTTATTTACCTGATAAGGAAGCTCCGAAATAATAATTTTAAATCTGGAATTTTTATCTTCGACTATTTCGGCCTTTGCCCTTACGATTACTTTTCCGCGGCCCGTGGAATAAGCGGCTCTTATGCCCGATCTTCCCATAATAATGCCGCCGGTCGGGAAATCAGGACCTTTTATGTAATTCATAAGGTCAGGGATTTCTGCGTCGGGGTTATCAATTAGGTAACACATCGCATCAATAACTTCGTTCATGTTATGAGGAGGAATATTGGTCGCCATTCCTACCGCGATACCTGTTGAACCATTAACCAAAAGGTTTGGAAAACGAGAGGGCAAAACTGTAGGCTCTTTCAATCTGTCATCATAGTTAGAAACAAAATCTACTGTTTCTTTATCGATATCTGTGAGCATTTTAACAGCGATTTTGCTCATTCTGGACTCGGTATACCTATATGCTGCCGGAGGATCCCCGTCCACCGAACCAAAGTTTCCATGACCGTCAACCAACATATATCTCATTGAAAAGTCTTGTGCCAAACGCACCAAAGCATCATAAACAGACGCATCGCCGTGAGGGTGATATCTTCCAAGCACCGACCCTACAGTATTTGCGCATTTTCTGTATGCTTTATCCGGACCGAGGTTATCTTCAAACATAGTGTAAAGAATTCTTCTATGAACCGGTTTCAAGCCATCTCTTACATCCGGCAAAGCTCTTGAAACTATTACCGACATAGAGTACGCAAGAAACGATTGTTTCATTTCTTTTTCTATATCTACATCTATAACCTTAGGCTCTATAATATTTTTTTCGTCTTGATTGTCCATCTAAGTACCCCTTCGAAAAATTTCTCTTTTTAAAAACTAAATCCCAATAAGCAGTTATTCTTTTTCTTCTTCTTTATCTTTATCGCTGTTTGAACCGGCAAGAAGCATAGCCTGAACTTCGGCTCTGAACTCAGGCTCAATAGCTCTTATCGGAATAATAAGATTCAATCCGTCGCACGGCGAAGAAATAATAATCATATTGTCATATTCTTCGTAATTGCAAGAACCGTCAAGAATTATCTCTCTTTTTTGATTTCCTCGTTGGATTTCAATTTTATCGGTAAAAATCTCGGCGGTTATTTCTTCGTTAAAAAACATTTTTTTAACTATTTTTCTAACGCCTATAAAAGGAATAAGCCATATCAGCGCCAAAAACACAACGGCATAAACAGACAGCCATGCGTAATATCGGCTTTTAAAAACTATAGCCAAAATTATCATCAAAGTAAAAAATATACCTTGAATAATGGTGTGTTTTTTTTGCGCTTTTTTATTTTTTTGATAAATTTCACTTCGTTTAACAAAGCTCTTAATTTCATCCGAAGTAAGACTGTATTTAATTTTTATACCCGTGTCTTCTTCCTCATAAGATTCGCCTTCATCGTCAACGATTATCTCAGCTTCGGAACCGTCCCATCGTTCGGGAGGTTCCCCGTCTTCGTCATTTTCGCTTTTTTCGTCTTCCTCATTAAATTCCGAGTTTAAATCCATTTGATTTTCAGGTTTAACCTCTAATTTTTCGGCAGGGTGTGAATCGTTCTTACTCATTACTTCTCCTTTTAAATTTAATATTTATATTATTATATAAATTATACACGTTTTCACTCTATAATTCAACAATTTGTTGTTATATACCCAAAATTAAATATCCAGATTCTGAACATACTTAGCATTTTGTTCTATAAACTCACGCCTTGGCTCCACCTTGTCGCCCATTAGAATAGTAAATGTTTCATCCGCTGCGGCAGCGTCTTCAAGAGTAACTTTGAGCATGATTCTTGTTTCGGGATTCATAGTAGTTTCCCAAAGCTGTTCGGCATCCATTTCACCCAAACCTTTGTAGCGCTGGATTTCGGTTCCGTTTACGAGTTCTTTCAGAATATTATCTCTTTCTTCGTCGGAATAAGCATAAAAATGCTTCTTATTTTTAGTAATCCTATAAAGAGGCGGCTGAGCTATATATATGTGTCCTTCTTCAACGACAGGCCTCATGAACCTGAAGAAGAACGTAAGAAGGAGCGTTCTGATATGCGAACCGTCAACATCAGCATCGGCCATTATTATAACTTTTCCGTATCTTAATTTTGATAAATCAAAATCATCGCCTATTCCGCAGCCCAAAGCAGTAATTACAGGCATCAATTTTTCGTTTCCATATACTTTATCGAGTCTGGATTTTTCTACGTTGAGCATTTTTCCCCAAAGTGGAAGAATCGCTTGAAATTTACGGTCTCTCCCGCTTTTTGCGGAGCCTCCTGCTGAGTCTCCTTCCACGATGTAAATCTCGGTTTCTTCAGAATTTTTAGATTGACAATCGGCAAGTTTACCCGGGAGAGAAGCAGTTTCCATTGCGGATTTTCTTCTTACCAAATCTCTGGCTTTTTTAGCGGCGTCTCTGGCTCTGGAAGCTGAAATCGCCTTTTCGATTATTGCTTTTGCAATCGCCGGATTTTCTTCGAGATAAGACGAAAGTTTATCCACTACCAAACCGTCAACAAGCCCTCTTATTTCAGTGTTTCCGAGACGAGTTTTGGTCTGCCCTTCAAATTGCGCATTGGTTACTTTCACGCTTATTATCGCAGTCAGACCCTCTCTGACATCGTCACCCGAAAAATTGCGGTCATTTTCTTTAAGTAAATTATATTTCCTCGAATAGTCATTTATAACTCTTGTAAAAGCTCTTTTAAAGCCGTCCTCATGCGTTCCGCCGTCGATTGTGTGAATATTATTCGCAAACGACAAAATGAGCTCATTATAACCTTCATTGAACTGAAAAGCCACTTCGGCACTGGCGCTATTATCCGGGAGCACTCCCGAAAAGCTTATTACTTCAGGATTAACAACTTCCAGCGCTCTTTTCTTATGTATGTACTCAACGAAACTCTTTATACCACCGTCATATTTAAAATCGTCTTCCAAAATATTTTCGGGGTCTCTTGTATCTTTAAGAGTAATCCTCACTCCGGCATTCAAAAATGCTTGCTCACGGAGCCTTGTTTGAAGGACCTGATAATCATATGAAGTTGTTTCTTTGAACATTTCGGGGTCGGCTTTAAATGTTATTGTGGTACCTTTGCGGGCTGTAGTGCCGATTACTTCGAGGTCACTGGCGATATTTCCTTTTTCGAATCTTTGTTTATAGATATTTTTGCCGTCATAAACAGTTACTTCCAGCCACTCCGAAAGGGCGTTAACAACCGATGAACCAACACCGTGAAGACCTCCCGAAACTTTATAGCCGCTTCCTCCGAATTTTCCTCCTGCGTGAAGAACCGTGAAAACAACCGTAACAGCAGGCAAACCGGCTGTCGGATGCATTCCTACGGGGATTCCTCTCCCGTTATCGGTAACTCTTATTACATCACCCGGCAAGATTTCCACATTAATTTCGTCGCAATATCCCGCCAAAGCTTCATCGATAGAGTTATCTACAATTTCATACACCAAATGATGAAGCCCTCGAGGTCCTGTGGTGCCTATATACATTCCGGGTCTTTTTCTTACAGCTTCAAGGCCCTCAAGAACTTGTATTTCTCCGGCGCCGTATTTTTCACCGCTTTGATTCATTTCGTTAGTATCCAAATATAAAAGCTCCCTTCTTAAAATATCTTCTAATTACTGTAAATTTCGGTGTCCGTATCTTTTCCAAAGCGCTCGGTATGCGCGCTATCATGCGAGTTCTCATCGTGGTCGATAAAATCATCTTCTGCTTCTGTAATTGTAATTTTGTACGGCGAAATAAAATAAAAGCATCCAAATAAAGCCAAAATTAACAGAAGCCCATAAAAACAATAGCTCCCACCGGCAAACATTGACAGAGCAAAAATAATCACAGATAAAATTTCTACCAAACCCAAAAATTTAAATATACCTGCGTCCACTTCAACTTTTCCGGTTTTTGAGCAGCATTTGCATTTATACGAATTATGATTTTTTGACAAAAAAGCCTCTGCATACCACAGCCTGGCCTTGCAATAAGGGCAAAAAGGCAGTTTTAAATTACCCAACCATTTTCACTCCTTTCCAAAAATTTACGATTCGTGCCGTTTGTAAATAGTTGAAGGCATAAGATTACTAAGATAAACAACGCTGTCTTTTTTGGTACCGCAGAGCAAAAAAGACTTCGGTATCTTATCTGTCACACTTATTATTTTACCTCTTTTCTCCATCTTTGACAAATAATTTCTGTTGGACTTATAAACCGTGAGCTTATCGATATCAAATATACCGATGATTTCAGATGTTTTTAAACTGTAATCCCCTGCGATATTAATATACATAAAAATTCTCCCGCTAAAAATCTTTAATTTCAAAAACCTTGCCGGCGTTTATTCCAAATGCCCTGCCTTTTTTTGCAGAAGCCAAATCGCTCAAATCGCACGCAGTAATAAAAACCTGCCTGCCGCCCATGTTATTGATAAGATACTCTTTTCTGAACGGGTCAAGCTCGCTCATAACGTCGTCAAGCAAAATAACAGGCGATTCGCCGGTGACTTCCTCCAGAACGATTGCCTCGGAAAGCTTAAAAGTAAGTGCAGCCGAGCGCTGCTGACCTTGGGAGGCAAAATTCCGCGCAGGATAGCCGTTTATAATAACATCCAAGTCGTCCTTGTGAGCGCCGCAAAGTGTTGAACCGCATTTTAGCTCCGATGATTTTAACTTTTGGAGTTTGCTCCCAAACATATCTTCGATTTCTTTGACGGGAGTATTAAAATCCAAATTTTTGGATATCGAAGAATTATAATTCAAAATCAGCTCATCATTCCCGCCCGAAATCTCATTAAAAATTTTATAGGCGTGATTTTTTAAGATTTCGAGATACTCGAGGCGATTTTTTATGATTAAAGCTCCGATTTCGCTGATTTTATCGTTCCAAATTTCCAAAAGACCGTCATCCGGATTTTTGCCGAGCGTATTTTTTAAAAAGCAATTTCTTTGTCTCAATATCTGATTATACCTTGAAATCAAAGAAGTATATGTCGGTTTTAGTTGACAAACAGCCGCATCTAAAAATCTTCTTCTAAAATCAGGGCCGCTTTTTATGAGCGATAGATGAACAGGCGAAAAGATAACTGCTCTGAACCTGCCTATTATATTCGTGGGATATGGCTTTGTTATGCCGTCCAGTATGGCTTTTCTTTTTCCGCCGGAAAATAAAATCGAAATTTCATGTTCCCTATTTTCAAACCAAAAATCTCCGTCAATCCGAGCAAAAGATTCGCCGAAATTCACAAGGTCGATATCTTTTGAACCCCTGAAAGACCGAGCACCGGTGAACATCCAGACAGCTTCGGTGATATTGGTTTTTCCCTGAGCGTTTTTCCCGTAGATAAGATTAACGCCGTCGCTGAATTCAAATTTTTGCTCCGAAATATTCCTGAAATTTTTTAAAGATAAATTTAAAATTTTCACGCCTTCAAAACCTTATATTCTTCATCATCTATACATAATACCGTACCATCAGTTAATTTTTTGCCTCTTTGTGTACAAGTTTCACCTAAAATTTTTACCCTTCCCGATGATATCAAAGATTTAGCTTCTCCGCCTGTGGATACCAAACCTACGTATTTTAGAAAAGAGTCCAGTTTTATATATTCAGTTTCAATTGTAATTTCTTTCATCGTAACACCTTTTAAATTTTTAAGCTTTTATTCTGACCGGCAAGACTATGAAAATAAACGAAGTTTCGTCTTTATTCGTTATCTTTATGGGGCTCAAAGGACCGTTAAGAGTAATTTTGATTTCGTCCGTTTCGGAGTTTTTAAGCGCATCGGTCATATACTTGTTGTTAAACGCTATTTCAAGTTCTTCGTCGCTAGTGCTGTCAGCCGGTAATTCATCGTCGGCTTTACCTATTGAAGTGCAACAAGAAAGGTGAATGTGGTCCTTAGAAAATATACATTTTACAGGGCTTTTAAGCCTGTCGGTTATAAGAAGAGACACCCTCTCGATACTTTCTATAAAATCATGAGTATTGGCCATAACTTCTATTTCCCTTTTTTTAGGAATCGTAGAATGGTAATCCAAAAATTCGCCGTCCAAAAGCCGTGAAACCACTGTATAATCTCCCACCGAAAAAATTATATGAGTCATGCCTGCTGAAATCGTCACCTGTTCATCCTCATCAGGAAGGAGTCTTAATACTTCTCTTAAAGTTTTACCCGGCACAACAAAGCTCAGCTCCAAATCTTCTTTTATAGGCTCTTTTCTGAGCGCCAACCTGTAACCGTCAACGGACACAAGCGTAAGGGTTTTATCTTTAATTTCAAAGAGCGTCCCGGTGTGAACGGGTTTGGTATCAACTTCCGAAACCGAAAATATGGTCTGGCGAATCATGCTTCTGAGCATCTCGACCGATACTTCCATAGCCCGTGCATTTTCAACCAAGGGCAGTGTCGGAAATTCTTCTGCATCGATACCGATAAGTTCGAATTTACTTTGCCCACAAGTTACGGTTGTTTTTAAATTATCTTCTACAAAAATTTCGAGCACGTCACCGGGTAATTTTCTGACAATCTCGGTTAAAAGTCTTGCGTTCAGAACCAAGGTCCCGTTGTTTGTGACTGTCGCCGGTATGACGGTGGTTATTCCCAGCTCGGTGTTATATCCGCAAAGCTCAAGCTTGGAATCCGTGGCATTGATGAGAATCCCTTCTAAAGCAGCAATCGTAGATTTTTGCGAAACTGCTCTTTGAACATTTGAAAGAGCTTCGACGAGTTTTTCTTTTTCACAAGTTAATTTCACATAATCAATCCTTTTCTTTTTTTTATAATGCTAAGAAAGTATAGAATAGTATTAAATAATATAGTAATAGTAGTAGGGGCTGTTAATATGTTGAAAGATTGTCCAAAGCCAGAAAAAATTTATTCTCAACAATTTTTCGGACATGTGGAAAGTTTGTTGAGGGTTTGAATCGTTTTCCACAGGGTGAAAATTTCTCAACAACGAAGTTGAAAAGTTTACGTTGAAAGTTAAAAACCTGTTGAAAGATTTTGAGGCAAAAAAATATAGGATTTTACCTGTCACGTATATTTTTTATTATGTCTTCGACCATGGCTTTTGTTTTTTGGTCTTTGCTTAGATTTTTTTCAACCTGTTGCAAAGCGTAAACTATAGTTGAGTGATCCCTGCCGCCGAATTCTTCGCCGATTGACACCAGAGGAAGCTGAGTGATTTCTCTTACTACGTACATTGAGATTTGGCGAGCATTCGATATGGAAGCCGACCTTTTTGAAGAACGTATATCTTGAGCAGATACGTTGAATGTACGGGCTACTTCTTCGATTATTTTTTCGATTGTTACCGGAGGCGGCTGGTCGTTGTTTAGAATATCCGAAATGGCTATTCTTGCGGTTTGAATTCCCATTGGCTCTCCTCCCAAAAGGTGGTGAGCTTTCATTTTTTTTACGGCGCCTTCAAGTTGACGGATGTTTGTTTTGAGTTTTTTTGAAATAAATTCACAGACTTCATCCGGCATTTTTATGTCCAAAAGTTCCGCTTTTCTTTTTACTATTGCTATTCTTGTTTCAAAATCCGGGGGCTGAATATCCGCTATAAGTCCCCATTCAAAGCGGGTTCTTAATCTGTCTTCGAGGGTTTGAATTTCTTTTGGAGGCCTGTCCGAGGTGAGAACGATTTGTTTTTTTGCTTCGTAGAGTGAATTGAAAGTATGGAAAAATTCCTCCTGCGTAGAATCTTTTCCGGCTATAAATTGAATGTCGTCCACCAAGAGTATGTCGGTCTGGCGGTATTTTTGATGGAATTCGCTCATTGTATTTTTTCGGATGGATTCTATAAGTTCGTTTGTAAAATCGTCACCCTTTATATATAGATATTTCTTATTCGGATTGCTTTTTTTAATATCATTGCAAATGGCGTAAAGAAGGTGAGTTTTTCCTAGACCGGAATTTCCGTAAATAAAAAGAGGGTTATATGCTCCCGCGGGGTTTGCGGCAACTGCCAGTGCTGCGGCATGAGCGAATTTATTCGAAGAACCCACTATATATGTATCGAAAGTAAATTCATAATCCGAGTCTATAGCAAGATTCTGGTCGCTTTTTTTATTGAGTTTTTCGATTTCGTCGGGTATTGCAAAGCAAATATCTATTCCCGAACCAAAAATTTGGTCGAAAGCATTTACTAAAAGTTTTTTGTAACATCTGTTCAAAGTTTGGCGATGGAATTCGTTGGGAACCATAAGAACAGCCTTGCCGGCTTCAAAATCAAGTTCAATCGGTTCGATTCGACTTATCCATGTTTTATATGCAACATCGGTGATGCTTGATTTGCAAAAATCACATATAATACTCCACGCTTCGTTAAAAGAATTCATAAAAAATAAAACCTCCAGTGATGATATTATATAAGTCGTGGTTGTAGGCGTTTATCACAATATAATAGCATATTTTTCAAAAGTTTTCAACAATCAAAGCCTTGGGAATGTGAATTTTTGTTTAAATATATTTTTTTGTTGACATTATAAATTTATCGTTATATAATTAAATGGAATGAAATCGTGAAGAGTATTTACAGGCTATACTCTTTTTAAAGTAACAAATAACAATTCGGAGGGAATATAAATGTTAAGAACATACCAGCCAAAGAAACTTCACAGAAAGAAAGAACATGGTTTTAGAAAAAGAATGTCTACAAGAAGCGGAATTCGCGTTCTTGCACGCAGAAGAGCAAAAGGCAGAAAAAGATTAAGCCACTAAACTAAATTAATGTGCTAATAGTTAATATTAGAAAATAGATTAAGATTCATCAGGAAAAGACCATTTCGGTGGTCTTTATTTTTAATTGTTTTAAAAGGATTTTTTTATTTATGAATAAAAAACATGTAATAAATAAAAACAGAGATTTTTGCAAAGCCTACAAACGCGGGGCTTACAGGGCTTCTTCGATATTGGTTACATATGCTGTAAAAAACCGCTTAAATTCGCAAAGATTTGGCATAACCACAAGCAAAAAAACCGGTAATGCCGTTAAAAGAAACCGAGCAAGGAGAGTTATACGAGCGGCTTTGGCGCAAATTAAAGACAGAATTCTGTGCGGATACGATATTGTTTTTGTTTCCAGACAAAAAACTTCTGAAGTAAAAACTTTTGATGTTCTTTCGAGCATGCAGCATCAACTTTCTAAATTGGGGCTCATCAAATGAAAAAAATTTTCATAGGATTGATAGAATTTTATCAAAAATTTATATCGCCATTAAAAAGGCCATGTTGCCGGTTCACCCCCACTTGTTCAGAATACGCCAAAGAAGCCGTAAAAAAACACGGCGTTATAATTGGAATCGCTCTTGGAGTATGGAGATTCTTGAGATGCAACCCTTTTTGCAAAGGCGGATATGACCCCGTTCCTTGACTATGTAATAAAATAGCTTGGATAAAAGCAAAAATTATGTTATTCTAAAAGATGTGTAGACATAAATAAAGGATAAAGGAGTTTTCTGTTTGGGATTTATATTTGATTTTTTAGGTAGTATGTTTGGTTATTTAATTTGGTTCTTTTTTGATGCCGTAAGCAATTATGCGCTCGCAATTACGCTTTTCGTAATAATAGTTAATATAATTTTGTTCCCCACGATAATAAAAAGACAACGATCAATGTCGAAAAATGCGTATATTTCTGAAAAGCAAGCTGAGTTTAAGAAAAAATACGAAAAAAATCCGAAAAAATATAACGAAGAAGTGGCTAAACTTTATGAAAGAGAAGGATTCAGCCCGCTTAGCGGTTGTCTCCCGATGCTTATTCCGATAATTTTGCTTAGCGGTATTATCGGAGCAATTAACAAGCCTCTACAAAACACTTTACATATTCCTCAGGAAAAAATTGTTCAAGCGGTTGAAGTTTTGCCGACAGTCCCCGAACTTGAAGGAAAAATAAGTAAAGGATACGAGGAGCTTCAGCTTATAAAATATTTCCCTGAAGTAAAGGACAGACTTACAATGATGAACGAGGATGAACTCGCTGACATAGAAGAATACAGTTCGGGATTTAATTTCTGCGGAATCGATCTTCTTAAAAAGCCGAATGAATCCAAATTTTCCGATATGCTTTGGATTATTCCGGTGCTGTGTTTTGTAGGTTCGGTTGCTTCAGCGATAATAATGCAAAAATCCAACCCGCAGTCCAGCCAAATGCCCGGGTGCGGAAAATATTTCCCGTATTTGAGCTTTTTGGTAATAGCTTGGATTTCTTATACTGTTCCCGGTGCGATCGGATTTTACTGGGTGCTTTCTTCCGCGGTGGGTGTAGTTCAAAGCCTGATAATAAATAAATATTACAACAAATACACTATAAATGCGAAGGACGAAGCCGCCAGATGTGCGCTTTTGGAATTGCAAGAATCTAAGGTTAAAAAAATTAAATAGTGATGTATTGCAGAGGTGTGATGATTTATGGTAAATGAAGTTTTTGCGCTCGATGAAACCGTAGCTTTGGCTAAGCAGAAGGCTTGTGAGATGCTGGGTGCGGAGGAAAAATACGTTGATTTCGAAGTGATTCAGCAGCCGTCCAAAAAGGTTTTTGGAATGTTTGGAGGAAAACTTGCTCAGGTAAAAGCAACTCTGAAAAAATCGCCGTCTTTAAGGGCTCTTGAATATTTAAAAGAAGTTCTTTTCTATATGGGATTTGAAAATATTTCCGCAAAAATAATCTCCGAAGAATCAAATTTTTGCGAGATTAAAATAGACAGCGATAATCCGGATGACATAAAATTGATTATCGGGAAATACGGTTCAACTTTAGAGGCGCTTCAGTATTTGACTTCTCTTGTAGTGAATGAAAAGAATGAAAAAGATGAGTTCTATAAAATTCGTTTGGAAGCCGGAAATTACAGAGAAAAAAGAAAAGAAGTTCTAACGGATTTAGCAAAAAGAATCGCCGAAAAAGCCTCTGTTACTCATAGAATAATAAATCTTGAGCCGATGAGGTCATATGAACGTAAAATTATTCATACGGCTATAGGCGAAATCGAAGGAGTAAAATCATGGTCAACCGGTGAGAGAGAAAAACGTCACATAGTGATAGCGCCGGACGAAGATAAAAATTAGCGTAATAATACTGTTTTTAGATATTTGCTCCCTGGTTTAGGGGGCAAAAATTTTTAGAATTTATTTTGGAGGTTCAAAAAATTATGAGCACTGTTGCGGCTATATCCACGGCGTATGGCGTCGGAGGTATAGGTGTTATAAGAATTTCGGGCGAAAATTCCTTGGCGATAGCCGATAAAGTCTTTGACCCGTATGTTGGCGAGCAAGGAAATTGCATAAAAAATCTTGGAGGGTACCGAGCAAAATACGGGAAAATAATACAAAACGGCGAACCGATTGATGATGCTGTAGTTTTGGTTTTTAGAGCTCCAAATAGTTACACCGGCGAAGATGTCGTGGAAATATCGTGTCATGGTGGGCTTTATATTACCAAAAAAGTATTAAGAGCCGTGCTCGATGCCGGAGCCGTTCCTGCCGGTCCGGGTGAATTTACAAAAAGAGCTTTTTTAAACGGAAAAATGGACCTTTCGCAGTCCGAAGCCGTAATGGATTTGATTTCTGCAAAAGGCGAACGTGCGAATAAAATCGCTTTCAGAATGAAAGAAGGACATTCTTCGGAGAAAATATCCGAAATAAAAGAAAAAATAACCGATATAATGGCAGCTTTGAGCGTTTGGGCGGATTACCCCGAGGACGATATTCCACAAGTTGATGAAAAAATGTTAAAAAATAATATTTCCGAAATAATATCGATGCTTGATGAAATGATAAAAAATTATGATATGTTTAAAGCCGTTAAAGAAGGCGTGAAAGTTGCGATAGTCGGAAGACCGAATGTCGGGAAGTCAACACTTATGAATTGCTTATCAGGTTCGCAAAAATCGATTGTAACCGATATTCCCGGCACTACGCGTGATGCAATCGAAGAAAGTATAATGATTGGCGACATTCCTGTGATTCTTGTCGATACTGCCGGGATTCGTGAAACTGACGATACTGTGGAAAGAATCGGCGTTGAAAGAGCGAAAAATCACATGAAAGATTCCGAAATTACCTTTGTTGTTTTGGATGCTTCGGCGGAGATTTCTCCACAAGACAAGAAAATACTTGAGGATATCGATAGCAAAAAATCCATAATAATTCTCAACAAGTGCGATGAATCCAAAAAAATAAACCGAGCGGATTTATCAACATATAAAGCGGAAATTGTTGAACTTTCGGCGCTCAAAAACACAGGAATGGACGAGCTGAAAAACTGTGTTGAAAATTTGGTCGGAGTGTCAAAATTGGATCCGGCTGACGTCGTTATTTCCAACGAAAGGCAACTCGCTTCGCTCAAGAATGCTGAAAATACCTTGAAAAAATCGCTTGATGAATTGGAACTCGGAATGACTTTGGATGCCGTAACGGTGCTTCTTCAGGACGCATTGGAAGTATTCATGGAATTCACCGGCGAAACGGTCAGCGAGGCTGTTATTAATAAAGTATTTTCGAAATTTTGTGTCGGCAAATAATGCAAATATAATAAGAGGTGTAAAAATTTGAATCAAACTGAAGACTATGAGGTAATAATAATAGGCGCCGGCCATGCCGGTATAGAAGCCGGTCTTGCGGCGGCGAGGCTCGGGTGCAACACTGCGGTATTTGCGGTGAATCTGGATTCTGTCGGGAACTGCCCGTGTAATCCTTCGATTGGAGGGACGGCTAAAGGGCACCTTGTAAGAGAAATCGACGCACTTGGCGGAGAGATGGGCAAAACCGCTGACGAATGCTTTTTGCAGAGCAGGATGCTCAATATGGGCAAAGGCCCTGCGGTTAGGTCGCTTAGAGTTCAAATAGACAGGAATAAATACAAAGAAGTTATGAAACATAAATTGGAACTTCAAAAAAACCTTTCTTTAAAACAGGCCGAAATAACCGATATTAAATATGATGAAACGAATAAAAAATGGGTTCTTTCTTCTAGAAACATGATGACATACACCGCCACATGCGTCGTTTTGGCAACGGGTACGTTCCTTGAGGGTAAAGTTCATATCGGGGAAACATCGTATTCCAGCGGTCCGGACGGAATTTTCCCGGCGAATTTATTAGGCAAATCTTTGGCAGAACTTGGTCTTAAACTCAAAAGATTCAAAACCGGAACTCCGGCAAGAGCTTTGAAATCAAGCATAAATTTTGAAAATCTAGAGGAACAATGTGGCGACGATGAGATAGTTCCGTTTTCGTACGACACCGAAAACCCGGGTGAAAATCAGGTGAAATGTTATATCTCTTGGACGAACGACAAAACAAAAGAAGTCATACTTAAAAATCTTCACCGAGCCCCGATGTATAGCGGAAAAATCGAAGGTATTGGTCCAAGATATTGCCCGAGTATCGAGGATAAAATTGTGAGATTCCCGGATAAAAAACGTCATCAAATGTTCATCGAGCCTTGTGGAATAAACACCGAAGAAATGTACCTCCAAGGGATGTCCACATCCTTGCCGGAGGAAGTTCAAATTGAGATGTATAGGACGATTCCGGGTCTTGAAAACGTACAAATCATGCGCCCTGCCTACGCCATTGAGTACGATATCGCCGACCCTACTCAAATGAACAATACGCTCGAATTTAAGGATTTCTCCGGACTTTTTGGCGCGGGTCAATTCAATGGAAGCTCAGGCTACGAAGAAGCTGGTGCGCAGGGGCTTATCGCCGGAATAAACGCCGCAATGAAAGCCAAAAATAAAGAGCCGTTGGCGCTGGACAGAGGCTCATCGTACATAGGCACGCTCATAGACGATTTGGTTACAAAAGGTGTAAACGACCCTTATAGAATGATGACTTCCCGCTCGGAATACAGACTGGTTTTAAGGCAGGATAACGCCGACGAAAGACTTACTCCTATCGGCCGAAAAATCGGGCTTATCAGCGATGAAAGAATGAAAAAATTTGAGCATTCTTTGTCCTTAAAAATGCAAGAATTAGAAAGAATAAAAAAGGAAGTTTTATCCCCCACCGACGAGCTAAACAAAGTACTTGTTTCACGTGAAACATCTCCAATCGTTAGCGGCGTGAAAATCAGCGAACTCCTAAAACGCCCGCAAATCACCTATGATGACCTTGCTCCTTTTGATAAAAACCGAAAAGATTTGCCGAAATCTGTTTTCGATAAAGTTCAGACCGAAATAAAATATGAAGGTTACATTGCTCGCCAAAATCACCAGATTAAAGAAATGCGCCGACTTGAAAGTAAAATTATTCCCGAAAATTTAAATTATAACGAAATAAAAGGATTAAGATTGGAAGCAATAGAAAAGCTCAGTAAAATCAAACCTTTGAATATCGGTCAAGCGTCCAGAATTTCAGGCGTCAGCCCCGCGGATATTTCTGTGTTGATTATTTTTCTTGCTTCAAAAAATAAACGAGGAGAAATTTAAATAATGGAATTACTTTTAAATTATGCGAAAAATTATGGTATAAGCTTGGACGAAAAAGCTCTTAAAAGATTTGAAAATTACTATAATTTTCTTGTCGAATACAATCAGCACACGAATTTGACATCCATTACCGAGAAAAATGACGTGATTATAAAGCATTTTTTGGACAGCATTATACTTACTAAATTTTTTGAATTGAATTCGGATACCAAACTCATCGATGTTGGTACAGGCGCCGGTTTTCCCGGGGTGCCGATTAAAATTGCAAATCCGGAGATAAATTTGACGCTTTTAGACAGCTTAAATAAGAGAATAATATTTTTAAACAAGCTTTTGGAAAAACTAAATTTGACAGCTGAAGTTTTTCACAGCCGTGCAGAAGAATGTGGAAAAAATAAAAATTTTCGTGAAAAATTCAACATCGTAACTTCGCGCGCTGTTGCAAAATTAACAGTCCTCAGCGAATATTGTTTGCCGTTGTTGAAAGTCGGAGGATTTTTTGTTTCGCTCAAAGGGAGCAATGTTGAAGATGAACTTGAGGAATCCGCTAAATCAATTAAAGTTTTGGGCGGAAAAATCGAAAGAGTTGAAAAGTTTGATTTGCCCGAAGAAAAAGGAAGTCGCTCTCTTGTGATTATAAAAAAAGTTTCTTCGACCCCTGCAAAATATCCTCGCTCGAATTCGAGTATTTCGAAATCTCCGATAATATAAGGACAATTTAACTCATATGTTTCACGTGAAACATATGAGTTAGTTTTATATAAAATTGCGAGGAATGTTTTTACTGTTTCACGTGAAACACTGAAAATCAAATTTTTAAACAGTACTTTATTTTTTGCATTTAAAATGGTATAATTTATATGCGATTTAAATTGATTTTATTTAGTGAAAAGAGGGAAATTTATGGGAAAAATTATCGCTATTTCCAATCAAAAAGGAGGAGTCGGAAAAACCACCACAACCGTTAATATGTCAGCAGCCATAGGCGCACTCGGCAAAAAAACTTTGATAATAGATTTAGACCCTCAGGGCAACACGACGAGCGGACTTGGAATTAATAAAAAAGAATTAAAACTTTCTGCTTATGATGTCCTTGAAAAAGACAATTCTGCTGAAGAAGCAACTCTTGAAGTTCCGTTTAAAAATTTAAGTCTTATTCCTTCTCATATAAATTTGGCATCGGCAGACGCCGGAATAAGCTTATTTTCGGGGAAAGAGTCAAAACTTAAGCACAAAATCGCCCATTTAAAAAATGAATATGATTATATAATTATAGATTGTCCGCCGTCGCTTGGAATCATAACAATAAATGCTTTTTGCGCGGCCGACAGTGTACTTATCCCGATACAATGCGAATATTACGCTCTTGAAGGTTTGTCACAACTTATAAATACAGTCAAAGTTGTAAAACGTCATCACAATCCGGAACTTGATTTGGAAGGAATTTTGCTTACAATGTGTGATTTGAGGCTTAATCTTACAAAGCAGGTTATGGAAGAAGTTAATAAAAGCTTCCCCGGAAAAGTTTTCAAAACGACTATTCCAAGAACCGTAAAAATTTCGGAAGCACCGGGATTCGGAAAGCCTGTAATGTATTTTTCAAAACTTAACAAAGGTACATGGGCGTACAAAGGTCTTGCGAAAGAAGTAATTAAGAATAATAATTAATTTACGGAGGTTTTTATATGGCGTCTAAGCTCAGTGGTCTTGGGAAAGGTCTGGATATGATTTTTATGGAAAATAATATTGAAAACGAAAATGTCCCTGTGACCTTAAAAATAAATGAAATTGAAGCGAACAAACTTCAGCCCAGGACAAGCTTTAAAAACGAAGCACTCGTGGAACTTTCTAATTCCATCGCTTCACACGGAATAATTCAGCCGATTGTTGTTAAGCCTCTTTCTTCGGGAAAGTATAAAATAATCGCCGGTGAAAGACGTTACAGAGCCGCTAAAATGGCGGGATTTGTTGAAGTACCTGTAATCATAAAAGATATCGACGATAAAGAAATCACGGAACTTGCACTGGTTGAAAATTTACAAAGAGAAAATTTATCTGTTCTCGAAGAAGCCAGAGGATACAAAATGCTATCTGAAACTTACAATATGACCCAAGAAGAAGTGTCAAAAGCTGTCGGAAAATCCAGGTCATATGTTGCAAATACTTTAAGGCTTTTAAATCTTTTGCCCGAGGTCATAACAAGTCTTGAAAACAGCGAAATTTCAGCCGGTCACGCAAGAGCTCTGCTTTCGCTTGAGTCTGAAGATGATGTTAAAAGAGCTCTTAAAATAACCGTTTCTCAAGAACTTAACGTCAGGCAACTTGAACAGCTGGTCAAAAAAATGAGCTTTAAAGAAATAGAAAAACCCAAATCTTTGAAATCCATAAAAAAAGATGCTTTTTACAATAAAATAGAATCCGATTTGAATAAGAAATTAAAAAGAAAAGTAAAAATAGTTTCCGGCAGACGAAAAAAAGGAACGGTTCAAATTGAATTTTTGGGCGAAGAGGACCTTTCGGATATTTATAACTTACTTATAAAGAATAAAATCGGATAAGGAGAGAAAGATATGAAAAACAGTACCACAAAATCTTGGGTTATTTCTGTTATGGTTTTGGGAATGATAGCGCTGATAATTTTAAATCCTATTTCTAAGTACAGTCAATGGCTGACGGCAAATTTGAATAATTTTTTTGAAATGTGCAAAATAGGCTATAATTTTTCTGAAAATGACACGGTTACAATCATAAGATTTTTGGAATATTTTATACTCGGGACCGGCATGACAGCGATTGTATCCGGTTTATCTTCTAAAACCTTATTTAGAAATTCGCCGATAATAATGTTTGTCGGACTTTTTATTGCGGTGCTTGAAGCTCTTTTCAGAAGGCTTTGCATCGAGGATGCGCTTATTTCATTTATATGGATATTTATTGCAATGATTTTCTATATAGTATTTAGTCATTTTGGATCGGCTTCTTCAAAAAAATCAAATTCAAAGTATAAGATAAAAAAATATGATAGGAGAAGATAGATTATGTTAGATATCAAATTTATAAAAACCAATACCGAGCTTGTAAAACAAGCCATGAAAAATCGTCAAAAACCCATGGACGACGTAATTGACGAAATAGTCAGCTTGGATGAAAAAAGACTTAAATTAATCTCTGAAGTTGAAGCTATGCGCGCCGAGCAAAATGCTTTCAATAAAAAAATTCCCGCCATGAAAAAATCCGGCGAAGATACCACCGAGATAATGGCCAAGATGAAAGAAATATCAAATTCGGCAGCTGAAAAATCCAAACAGCTTACCGAAATTGAAAAGAAGCAAAGAGAATTGGTTTTAGGTGTGCCGAACGTCCCGAGCGAAAGTGTTCCCTACGGCAAAGATGACAGCGAAAACCCCGAAGTAAGGCGCCATGGTGAACCCAGAAAATTTGATTTTGAAGCCAAACCACACTGGGAAATCGGTAAAAATTTGGACATTTTAGACCCCGAAAGAGCCGCTAAAGTTACCGGAACCCGTTTTCATTTTTATAAAGGCCTCGGTGCAAGGCTTGAAAGAGCGGTTATAAATTTCTTTTTAAACACCCACACTCAAAACGGCTATACCGAAATTTTGCCGCCCTTTGTCGCAAACAGCGATTCTTTGTACGGCACCGGGCAATTCCCAAAATTTAAAGAAGATGAATTCAAACTCGAAAATATGGAATATTATTTAATTCCAACCGCCGAAGTTCCGGTTACAAATTTCCACAGGGATGAAATTTTGGACGGCACAAAGCTCCCTATCAAATACTGCGCATATTCGGCATGTTTCAGATCGGAAGCCGGTTCTGCCGGACGTGATACCAGAGGGCTTATTCGTCAGCACCAATTCAATAAAGTTGAGCTCGTTAAATTTGTAAAACCGGAAGATTCATATAATGAACTCGAAAAGCTCACAAATGACGCCGAAAGAATCTTGCAGCTTCTTAAATTGCCTTACAGAGTGGTTTGCTTGTGCACAGGTGATATAACTTTCGGCTCCGCAAAAACCTATGATATAGAAGTATGGATGCCTTCGTACGGAAGATATGTTGAGATTTCTTCGTGCTCGAATTTTGAAGATTATCAAGCAAGAAGAATGCAAGTAAGGTACAAAGACAGCCCGAAAGATAAAGCAAAACTCGTCCATACGCTTAACGGCTCCGGTCTTGCAGTCGGAAGAACTGTTGCTGCAATTCTTGAAAATTATCAAAACGAAGATGGCTCTGTCAGCGTTCCTGATGTTCTCAAGGAATTTATGGGCACCGATATAATAAAATAAAATATAATGAGGGGTATTACTGATGTCTGATTTTATGAATTCTGAAAAATTTTGCAAAAAAGGTCTTACGTTTGATGATGTTCTGCTTATCCCGGACGCTTCTGATGTGGAACCCAAAAATGTTATCACCGAAACATATCTCACTAAAAATATAAAGCTTAATATTCCGATTATGACCGCGGCAATGGATACTGTAACGGAATCCAAAATGGCAATCGCAATCGCTCGTGAAGGCGGCATAGGAGTTATTCACAAGAATATGTCCATCGAAAAACAAGCCGATCAAGTCGATCGTGTTAAGCGTTCGGAGAACGGAATTATCGCGAAACCATTTTATCTTTCTCCGGAAAATACGGTCATGGAAGCAAAAAATTTAATGGATAAATATAAAATTTCGGGTGTTCCGGTGTGTGAAAACAAGAAGCTTGTCGGGATTCTTACCAATCGAGATTTGAGATTTATGGGGTATTCCGAGTACAGTCAGAACATAAAAGACGTCATGACTCACGAGAATTTAATAACTGCTCCTCAAGGAACATCTATGAAAGAAGCAAAGGAAATTTTGAGAAAACACCGCATAGAAAAATTGCCTCTTTTGGATGAAAACGGGGATTTTGCGGGATTA
The DNA here is from genome assembly GCA_934725425.1 of uncultured Eubacteriales bacterium. GTDB lineage: Bacteria > Bacillota > Clostridia > Oscillospirales > Acutalibacteraceae > UMGS1491. The sequence continues at coordinate 27,703 of CAKVAX010000005.1, forward strand.
ATAACTATAAAAGACATCGAAAAATCAGCTCTTTACCCCAATTCCGCCAGAGATGCCGACGGAAGGCTCCTGTGCGGCGCAGCAATAGGTGCCACCAAGGATGTTCTTAAAAGGGTCGAAGCTTTGATTAAGGCTCATGTTGATGTTTTGGTTTTGGATTCGGCTCACGGACATAATATAAATATCGTAAACACGGTCAAAAAAGTTAAAGAAGCTTTCCCTGAGATGCCATTAATTGCAGGAAACATCGCCACAGGACAAGCCGCCGAAGACTTGATACGAGCAGGAGCGGATGCCGTTAAAGTAGGAATAGGCCCGGGTTCAATATGCACGACAAGAATAATCGCAGGGATAGGTGTTCCGCAAATAACAGCTATTTATGATGTTGCAAATGTCGCCAAAAAATACGGCGTGAAAGTTATTGCCGACGGAGGAATAAAATACTCGGGAGACATAGTAAAAGCTCTTGCAGCCGGTGCAGATAGTGTCATGATAGGTTCTTTGGTTGCGGGATGCGATGAATCCCCCGGCGAAAATGAGATATATCAAGGACGTAAATTCAAATCATATCGTGGAATGGGAAGTATTGCCGCAATGGGCAAAGGCAGTTCTGACAGATATTTCCAAAACAACGCCTCGAAACTTGTCCCTGAAGGCGTGGAAGGCAGGGTTGCGTATAAAGGTTTGCTCTCGGATACGGTTTATCAGTTAATGGGCGGAATCCGCGCAGGAATGGGATATACCGGTTGCAAAGATATTAATACTTTACATTCAAAATCAAAATTTGTCAGGATTTCAGCCGCAGGTTTGCGCGAAAGCCACCCGCATGATATTCAGATTACAAAAGAAGCTCCTAATTATTCTTATTTAGGTTAATATTAAAAATTCAGATAACCAACCTTTAAGGGTTGGTTATTTTTTTAAAATAATTATATAATTTTCACAAATATTTGTTGACAATATATATACACATATATATAATTTGCATGTATTTAAGTTTATGACAGTAAATTTTTATATAAAAAGTCAAAAATAAATGAAAAGGAGAGATTAACATGACAGAACAAGAATTTTTAGATAATGTAAGGGTAATGTTTTTTGTATTTCGCAGGTGGTCGGGAACTTTTGGTTTGGAAGTAAATATGAAAAACCCGACTAGTGTTACAGAGGCGAAAGAGAAATTTCAAAATTTTTATAACGCGGTTATAAAAAATTACAAGAATAATGTTCAAGCAAACTGGCAGGAAGTTGAGAATGTTGTTCAGAAATTTTACAATAAGGCAGATTCATATATTCGTAGCAATACTAAGGGTGATTGTCAAGATATTTATGATGCTTTTGAAAATGTGATTATGACAATTGAAAAAGACGCTTTTGGACCGATAGAAGAATCAAATTATTATAAGCAATTAAAACAGGCTGAAAGATACAATGAAAAAGATTGCATGTACAGGATGGTACCGTTCTTCGGACAATTGGCAACTGAAGCCGAACATCTTATTAGTGGTATACATACCAGAATTCCGGGAGCAGCTGATTTTAATAGCATGAGAAAAGGAGTTATTCAAATTTATAAAGAGGTAGCGCCACGTGCCGGTGTTGAGATGGATAGGGGTGCTGTTGATGAATTTGAAAAGCAAGTAAACATATATTATAACTCCAACCCCAAAATAAATAACTGTGAAGAAATTGAAAATTCTTTTTCAAAATTAGTGGATATAGTTTCAAAAGTTATAGAAAAGGCACAAAGAGAAATCGAACAAGCCACAAATTCTGAAAATGATTGTCTTGAATATATGAATAGGAAACTTAATGCATTATCTGAAGAATTTAAAGAGATTTATGCGGACTACATATACAAAGAAGCAACAGATTTTAAACATGTCAGAAGTGAATTAGATAAGATTTATAAAGCGGCTTGCTTTAAGAATGCGCAAAAAATGGACAAAAAAATAGTTAAAAAATTTCATAAAACTTTAGAAGATTATGAGTCAGGTGATGTAGAATTAGAGACCGTAAGAATTAGTTTTGATGTAGAATACGATGAAGCTTTAAAGACTACCAAAAGCGTAGTAAAATCACAAAATAAAAGATCCGATATAAGAGTAAAGAGAATTTTTGAAGCAATATTCGAAAAGAAAGTACTACCTTTGTTTGAAATTGATGATGAAGATAAGTTATATTTAAAGTTCAAAAATATGTATAGACATTTTAAAACAGTTAAAAAGACGCATCCTAAGTGGTATACATTTATGGAATCAATATGTTCAAAAAATAAAATAAAGAAAGAAAATTTTGATAAGAAAGTATTAATGGGAGTATTGTTATCAAGTTGTTGCGCTGTGGATGATATGAATGTAGCTGACGCGATTTGCAGGGGTTTAAGAAAAATCACTAAAAACAGTTACATTGGAAAGAGCAATGATTTCATTGGTGATGCAGAAAAAGCGCGTCAGAGTATTAAATCTAAAATTAATTCTAGTAAGGATTTTAATGATATTAAAGAATTAGAAGGTACTATTTCAACAGAAATTAAGAAGTACAAATTTTTTGAAAATATGGACAATAATTTTCTTGAAAGTGTAATATTTCAATTAGCAGAAAAAGCTCCTAAAAATAAAGAATATCTTACACTAAGAAAACTTTTTTCTATGAAAGATTAAAAAACAGCCGACCCTTTTGGGTCGGACTTTTTAAAATTTTAATATTTCATCTGCGTAGGGAATGTATAAAGGATTATTTTCCATATAGTTATTGAGTTCATCTCTTACTTTGTCGTAAGTAACTTCATCATCGATAGCTATGGACATGGATTTGGATTCTTTTCTGCACCAAACTTTATAATTTTTTTCATAAAAATATTTCGAAATTTTAAGTAATAAATCTACGTGAGCATTCCCGAACGATACAATAAATTTTTTCCTATCGGAGTCATATACAATTTGCCCTATGTTTTCCAGAACATCTAATTGAAAATCTTTTCCGGAAAAGATTTTTGAAGCTTCTCTGCGGAATACATTTTTTATCCTCTGAATATTGCGTTCGTGGTAGGGTAAATTCAAATTTACGAGCAAAATATTTTCTTCGGTAGAATAAAGACTTGTGAGGTAATAATTTTTTGTCTTTATATATTTCAAAATTGATTCTCTGATTTCAGGTGTGCAGTTGTTGAATTGAATTCTGATTTTATCCACTTCGTTATCGCCGATAAAAGAGGGCTTTTCGCTAATAATATCGATATTATGATTTATATTTGTAATCGTCATATATATTTGATTTTTATCCAATTCTTTGCGGGATATATAGCTGCAAATTTTCTTTCCAAAGACTTTTCTCGGATTGTACATCGGGAAATTACGAATCGGCTTCGGAATAACAGGTTTCTTTAATTTTTCTTTGGAAGATTTTGATGTTTTCGAAATTTTACGGTGGATTTTTGTTGGGATGAATTCTTCAAATGAGCTTTCATTTTGAGCAGAACGGGTTTTTACAGCCGATAAATTTTGTGCCGAGAAAATCATAACAAGAGAAGATACTATTAAGAATATTTTTTTAATTTGTTTCATTTTATAAAATTCCTTTAACTTTATTTTTTATTTTTATTATATGGGATTATAAGTCGAATCTCAATATAAAGCCAAAAAGTTCTATATTAATTATAAAATATACGTTAAAAAGAAAATAAAAATGTGAGTCATTGCAAATTATTTCCATAAAGAAATAAATAAACTCCCGCAAAAATCGACAACATTTGCAGGAGCTTTTTATCATTCTATTTTCTAAAAAATTATTTTGTGGAATAAAGTGCAATGGCGGTTCTGTTTGGAAGTTTGAAAATACTGCCGGGAGTGAGGTTGTCTTTTTCGGTCATTCCATTGAAGCTCGACGCGGCTTTCATAAATGAAGCGTCTTTGTAGTAATCTTTGCAAATAGATTCTATCGTGTCGCCGTATTGAACTATATAATCTTCATAGGCTATGTCAAGGCCTTCGGAAAGAGTTACATTTCCAAGGGATCTACTTGTTGCCTGGTTATCTTCGTTATCCGTAGAAACGCTTTTATCGGATTCATCTTCGGAATTTCCGTTGTAGTTTATGCTTCCTATTGAAAATATAGCGCTTGCTGATCCGATTGCTTGTCCTTTCTTTATTTTGTTATATCCAAGGTATACAAGCCCTACCACAATCGCACAGGTCAAGCTGGTTTGAGAGATTTTCTTAATAAGCGGTTTTCTTAGGCTCAGTTGATATTTTATATATCCCATCCATGAACTTGTCATCGAAACTTTTTCGGCTTTTTTTAAGTCCACTATCATTTCGGGGATTGAACCATAAAGCCCTTTTTTGCATTTATAAAGCACGATGTGAAGCTGTTTGTTGAACCCTGCTTCGCACTCTTGCCTTAGAATGTAAAAGATTATATCATGCAGGTTTTGATTAGTTTTTTCTTTTGCATTTTTTTCGTAGAGTTCTATATTTTTAAGATTATAAATAAATATTATATTTTTTTTATCGTCTATTTTTATGTTTTCAGGTTCAGTAACACACGCAAGAATTTGAGGAGAAATTCTGTTTATCTTATCAATTTTTATGAGGATATTTTCAAGTATTTTACATCTGTCTTTAAAAGCGGTGGTGTTTAGTTCCTTGTCAAATTTTTCTTTTATTGTGGGAGCTTCTACATATTTAAAAACACTGTAAAATTTTTTATCATGAGTGAAAAAATTCAAAAACTCTTTCGGGCGGTTTTTATCGGAAAAAATTTTGAATAAAGTTTTAAAAATGCGAAGGTTTTCATTTTTATACGGTATTTCATTTATAAGAAAAAGATTATTTTGCAAATTTTTTTCTCCTTTGTATGAAATTGAAATTTTCATATTTGAACTTTCGTACGGAGTAGCTATTACTGTGTAATCTGTGTCTTTGTTCATTTTAAACATAAATCTAAAACCCCTTCAAATTCAAAATTAAAAAATAAACTATATTTTTTGTGCTTGACTGAATTATTCTATAATAATATACTATATTATACAGTATAAAAATAAAATAGTAAATTTATTTATTCTAAAAAAATTATAAAAAATGCATATTTTTATTTTTCGCATTACGAATAAACAATAAATTTAAAGTTGAGGTGTAAAAATTATGGGAGAAACTGCAAGTGTTAAAAAACAAACAAAAGGGACTGAGCCCAAGAAAAAATTTTTCGTAAAATTTAAAGAATTGTTTGAAGATCCAAAAGTTCGCTACTCTGTGATAGGAGTTATAGTGTTGATTGCTTCGTTTTTGCTCCAGTATTTTATAAGCACGCCTAATGTCGGAACTTTTCTTGCTTCCGATATGGATTCTTTGGGAAATGTTTATATTCTTGGCGTAGACGAGGACAAGGATCAATATAAAATTACTAAAATAAGGGCAAACGGTTCCAAAGAATTTTCCATTGATTTGGAAAAATCAAAAGAAAACACCGCTATCTCATACAGTAATCTGGAAGTTGATTCAAAAGGTAATTTTTACGTTGTAAAGCGCCAGAAAAACACTAATGTAGTTGTGCCGGACAAATCATATTATCCCATTAAAAATGAAATTATAATGATGTATGATACGAACGGAGCTTATGTTAAACAAGCTGCTTCATTCGATTTATCAAAAGATTCCACTCCTCCCACAAATTCATATATACAAAAAATTCAACTTGTGGACACAAACATGACTGTTATAACAAAAAATAAAAACAGATACGATATCGTAAAAGTATCTCCTCTTGAAGACGTAAGTCCGCAAAAAATTAATTCTTTTGAAGTAACCCCTGAAGAAGGATACACCAACACCGACGAAGGTTGGATACTTGATTCATGCGTATTGTCTACAGGAAGAGTATTTTATTCCACTCCTAACGGAAAGCTTTGGGGAATGGATAATAAAGGAGCATTTGTTGAGTATTCAAATGCAATTTCTTCAAAGTTTTTAATTTCGGGAATGTACGTTGACAATATGGATGACATATATTTTACCGACTCAGTAAACGGCGGATTCTATAAATTAGATACCAAGAGCATAGTGTCAAAAGAACTTTACGGACTTGAATCCACAATAAATGAAGGTTCTTCGGTAAAATTAAAAGATGTAAGAAAAGTTAAATTATTATCCCAAAACGATTTTTACGCTCCGTCAAAAGATTTTGTAAATCCATATTATGTAAGATTTGGCATGGAAAATAAATTAGTTTCGGATATCCACGAAAAAATTATTCCTTGGGGATTATTGTATACTTTGATAATTTCCGCAGCTATTTTGGGAATTATATACCTAGTAAAATATCTTTCTAAATTTGAAATTACAAGGATTTCTCTTGGGGTAAGAATAGGGCTGATGTTTATTCCGGTTTTGATAATAGGACTTGGAATTTTGGTGGGAATTAACACCAAAGACTCAGTAAATGAATATATGTCAGTTTTAAGAAGCGAACAGGAACGCGGCGCAAAAACGATTGTTGATGCTATCGACGGAAACAGTTTCTCAAAAATAAATCCTGTGACAGATTATATGAGCAAAGATTATGTTTCGCTTAAAAACGCAGTAAATAAGGGCTATAGTGATTTGATTACAAAAATCGGTGATCGAAGCGATTATATAGTTGTTTACACCGAAAAATACAATAAACTTTATGCTCTGATAAACAGCAAATACAGCGGTGATTCAGATTCTTACGAAACATTAAAATACACAGACCCTGATATGGTGTCATCAGATTGCGTTTTGGTGGACTCCGTGCTCGAAAGAGACGAAATGGAATCTCTTTACAATATTTGGGAAAAATTTTCTAATAAGAGTTTGACTGTGGATTCTCAGGAAGAATCTTTCAGAGATGTTTACGGAAATATCTCGGGTTCGTTTGTAGCAATTAAAGATAACAGTGGCACAGTGGTAGGATTCGTAGGAAATTACCTGGATGAAAACATTCACACTACCAGAGAATTTTACGAAATATTAAAACATTCCATAGCGGTAATTTTTGTAATAGCAGTTCTGCTGATAGCTTATGTTTGCTTTGTAATTAAATGGTGCCTCAGACCTCTTAAAAAGATTGAAAAAGGCATAAATCAGATTTCAAAAGGAGAATGGAATACAAGAATTAAAATTGCTTCAAGAGATGAATTTGCAGATATTGCTTCGGCGTTTAATATTATGTCCGACAAAATAGACAGATACACTTCTAACCTTATAAGGCTTAACAAGGAATATATAAGATATGTCCCCTCAGAAATTTTCAGATTTATGAACAAAGAAAAAATCACTCAAGTTGACCTTTTTAATAATAACAATATCGACCTTTCTATGATTTATATAACTTTTAACCTTTCGAAAAATTCGAGCGAACTCGGTAGCGAATCTAAAATATTTGAGTACCTTAAGGATACTTACACAGAAATATTTAAGGTCGTGAAAGACAATGGCGGCGTAGTACAATCTTTTGATAGTTTGGATTGTGTAATTCTATTCTCAAAAGGAACTCAAGATGCTTTGAATGCTTCGGTTCAGCTCCGTGAGATTAACATTCCGGACAAGATTAAAAATCATATGAATATAACCGTGGGTTATGACAACGCATTGGTAGGTGTTCTCGGAACCGATGACAGGCGCGGCGCGGTCATAGTTTCGGACGAAATCATGAAGATGTTTAATATTGACAGCTACATGAAAACTATAGGTGTAAATCACATTGCGACCAAGGAGATTATTGATAATCTTGACAACAACTCAATTTATGATTATAGGTATATCGGAAAAATAAATAACACCAACATAGCCGGTTGCACGGATGTTTACGAAATAATTGATTCTTCAAATAAATATAAGCACGATCTTTATATTTCTACTCAGAAAACATTTGAACAAGCCGTAAAACTCTATATCACTGCCGAATTCGAGGAGGCACGAAAGATGTTTACAAATGTCCTGAGAGTTAATGAAAATGATAAAGTAGCGGTCCATTATCTTACCAGATGTGATGAATATATTAACAAGCAGAAAAACAACAAAGACAAAGCGCTGGGTTTTTCAGGATATTTAATTTAAAATTTTAAAGTAAGAGGATGAGAGTCCATGAATAGTATAGGTGATATTTTAGGAAGAATAACTACCAGTTTGAATTCTCAGTTTACAATTTTAAGTTCATTTATGGTAAGGATTCAAAATTTTGGTACTCAAGTTGCACAGGTAGTTCAACAAAAGGTTCAAAAATTTGTTCAGACCATGACCAAAGACCCGGCGTCAAAATCGGATTATTGGAAAATATTAGGACTTTACTTTTCTAAAAAGCTTGTAGTTATGAGCGCTGTCATTACAATGGTCGCGGGGTATGCTTTGATTTATTGGGTCTACCCATGGGCAGACGGAAAGCTTTGGACATCGGACATAAGAATAGATACCGCCAAACTTTCCTCTTTTGAAGGGAAAGCAAGACTTTACGATACTTCCAACGTAAGAATATACGAAGGAAACGTGAAAATGGGAAGGCCTAACGGTCAAGGCTCGCAGTATGACACTTCAGGTAATTTGGTATACAAGGGCAATTTTGAAAGTGGAAAATATAGTGGCGAGGGACAACTTTACGACAGCGACGGAGTGCTTATTTATGACGGCAAGTTTGCCAACAATTTGTACGAAGGTGAAGGAAAACTTTATAATTCAATAGGCAAAGTGATTTATATAGGTAATTTTTCCGGCGGATCATACGGCGGAATAGGTATTGAATATAACCCCGACACAGGAGTAAAAACTTATTATGGCAATCATGTTAGCGGAGTCAGATCCGGGCAAGGCACCGAGTACGAATCTGACGGAAACACAGTTTTGTATGAGGGTAATTTCAAAGACGGAAAATATGGTGGTATCGGTAAGCTTTATTCTCATTCTACTCTTTTATACATGGGAAACTTTGAAGATGGGGAGTACAGCGGCACCGGAGACCTTTACGATTTAGATACGGGAGTTGTAAAATATTCGGGTGAATTTAAAAATGGACTTTACGACGGTAGCGGTACTCTTTATAATGTAAATACTTCGGTAATGGAGTATACCGGAGCGTTTTCGAAAGGCAAGAAGCAAGGCGTCGGAACATATTATGATACTCTCGGTTCCAAGAAATTTAGCGGTAATTTCCGTGGAGATAGCATTGATTATATCGGATATCTGGGTGCTAAACCTGATAAAATATCCTCTGAATTCGGTCAAGAAAGCTACAGGACCGAGGTTGATAATCGACTTATCATTACCTATCTCAATCATGATGCTTCAGTTATATTCAAAGTGGATGAATCCGAGGGCGAGTATGTTTGCGAAAAAATAATTTTGGGAATTAAAGAGCAGTTCATGGGTCTTGGAGCTCAAAGTACTGCGGTTGAAAGAAGAAGCGTCATGGGTGAACCGTTCTCTTCAATCAATTACAGTTGCCCGGATTATTATAAGACAGTATTTTCTAACCTCGCTATAAATATAGATAATGTGGAAAAAGTCCCGAGCGATAAGTATATCATGGAAAATTATTTCATAAGATTCTATTTCAATGAAGGCCGCACAGAGCTTAAATGTATAGAAATCTGTAATAATTAAAGCCTAAAGAAAACTCTATTTGATTGAACATCAAATAGAGTTATTTTATTAAATATTCACAAAATAATTTGACTTTAATGCAATTATGTATATAATATATAATATATAATATAAAAAGGAGGAAAAATATATGGCTGAAATTGAAGATGTTTTACAAGATGAAAAGTTCGTAAGAAAAATTCTAGAGTGCAAAACTAAAGACGAGGTAAAAACTGCGTTCAAAGAAAAAAAGATAGACCTGTCGGACGAAGAATTTGAAGACTTGAAGAAGTTTTATTCAGAAGCCGCCCGAGAAGTTAAAAAAATGACCCCGGAAGAACTGAAACAAGTTTCCGAAGTCGCCGCAAAAGTTAAAGAGATGACCCCAGAGGAGCTTACGCAAATTTCCGGAGGTGGCGCAGACGCGAAAATGGTTTTGGCAGGTGGTGCGTTGGGAGCAGCCTCCGGTGCAGCGCTTGTCAGTATCCCGATGTATGCGGCCTCGTGGCTTCTAAAAAAGAAATATAAAGATCCGAGGAAGATTCCAAAAGCAGTAATTGCTGGGGCAATCACTGCTTACGCATTGACCGGCTTTGTAGTAGGCGCTGGCGGCGTCTTAATTTGTTCTGAGTAGTAATGAGGTTCTGTTTGAATATAGTTATTTTATTAAATATTCAACAAAAAAATAAAGTTAAGTTGACTTTTGAAAATAAGTAGCATATAATAAAAGTAGTAGGAGCAGAACCGTTTAAAAAGCGGTCAGCCTCCAGAAGAAAAGTTTTTGAATAAAAACCGTCCTTTTGAGCGAGAAACGGTTTTTATTTTTTTGTGTTTTTATCTATAAAATTTAAAGCGCTAAAAAGCACTATAAAATAAATTACAAAAAAGCTTGTAAAAATGATAAAATCCAGCATAATATCTACCTCCAATCGGAGGCAGAGTAACCGCTCTCTATAGGCTAAACTCCTACTACAGGAATTAATTATATATTAAAAGAAAATGAAATTCAACAAAAAAATAAAGTCAAGTTGACTTTTAAGAAATTGTATCATATAATAAAAGCAGTAGGAGCAGAACCGTTTAAAAAGCGGTTTAGCCCCAAAGTTACTTTGAACTAACTATACAAAATAATATAAATAGCCGTGTTACTTTTGGCGAAGGAAACGGCTATTTATTTATGTTATTTAAGATATCTATCGTTATTAGAATATAAAATATAAAAAATCCTATTAAAATAATAAAATCCAACATATATCATCCACCCTTTCTTTTAGGGTAGATTTAAACCGTTTTCTTAAGGCTAAACTCCTACTACAGGAATTAATTATATATTAAAAGAAAATAAAATTCAACAAAAAAATAAAGTCAAGTTGACTTTTTAGAAATTGTGACATATAATAAAAGTAGTAGGAGCGGAACCGTTTAAAAAGCGGTCAGCCTCCCAAAGGTTTTATTTATTATAAAAACCGTGCTTTTGGTAGAGGAACGGTTTTTATTTTTTTGTGTTTTTATCTATAAAATTTAAAGCGCTAAAAAGCACTATAAAGTAAATTACAAAAAAGCTTGTAAAAATGATAAAATCCAGCATAATATCTACCTCCAATCGGAGGCAGAGTAACCGCTCTCTATAGGCTAAACTCCTACCACTGAATTTAATTATATATTAAAGAAAAATGAAATTCAACAAAAAAATTAACAATAATAAGATTACTTTAAAGGCTTGCTGATTTAAAATTAGCAGGCCTAATTTTATTTCTACAGTTTAATGGAAGTATTAAAAAATATTTTGTATATACAATCTAAAAATTATCTTGCAAAAAATTAGAGATTGTGAGAAAATATATGTTATTAATAATTCTTTGCTTTTTGGGGGTTTATTTTTATGAATAAATTGAAAAATATTCTCGTTAAACTTGGCAGAAATTTGTTTTTTATCTGTGTACTCACTGTAGCGGGGGCGCTGACTGTATATACTATCGTTCAGGCTATGGAAAACAGCAGTTCTTCTTCGGCAACAAATAGTTCGGATTCGTCTTCGTCGAGCAATTCTGAAAATAAATTGACCGCCGAAGAAATTGATAAAATAGTTGAGGATTTGAAAATTTCGGGCAACATAGATAATATTCTTGAAAAACTTGATGATATTATATATAGAGCTCAATTATCGGGTAACTCTGCGCTTCAGGAATATGCAACAAACATGAAAACAAAATACGAATTGCAAAAACAACTCGATAGCGTAAATGGGTTGCTTTCGTCGATGAAAAAAAAGAATTCCGGAATAGCTAAAGTTGACACTCAAGTTACGAAAATACTATCTGTCAGCACAATAACCGAAGATTTACGCGGAGCAGTTTCGGATGAGTGCTTGATTATTTTGGAATCACTCAGTGAAGAAAATGTAAAGAATTTACAAGAAACTTACAGCGAAATCGAAACTATAGTAGACATAAAAGACGTCGGGTCTTTATCTGTTCAACAGAGGAGCTTGCTTGACGTATTGCTTCTTAGCAAAATAATCGAAGAAAATATGGTAGAAGGAGAAAGATTAACTCTTGCAAAAGAAACTCTTTCTGTGGCAATCACTATATTAAAATCTTATGAAAGACAGAATTACCCTTCTGAAGATTACGATAAATTGGTAGCAGACTCAGATAATTTCACCAAAGCAGGTAGAAAAGCTTCTTCGGTAATTCCTGAGCAAATCGTGTTTTTAAATGGCTATTTTAAAATGAATCATGCGCCGATTATGTATGACGGACATATATTAATGGCTGTTGATGACCTATATCAATACATTGATGCTTCCATTGAATATATGTACAACAATGCTACCATGGTCATCCAATCTCCCGGAAAAACTCTTGAAATAGTCAGCGGGAAAAACGAGGCTTATTTAAATGACCAACCTAAAAATATTCCTGTTCCGATTTTAAATTATAACGATAATATTTATATGTCAGTAGAGTTTTTCGCCGAATGCTATGATATTTCATATAAATATGTTGCAGACGAAGAATTTTTGATTCTCTACTACAACTTGGTTCAACTTGAAAACCAATCTGTTCCAAATGAACTTCATAAAGACTAATAAATTTTAAGGAGTGAAATAATATGGCTAAGTATACTATAATTTCCGATGTTGGAAAGGGTTTGCTTGCGCTTTTAAGAGATAAACTGGTTCCGGATACCGTGGATAAAGGCGAAAGCATAGGTATATGTGACCCGAAAGACCGCGGAGATTATATAGTCGGAATACATCCTTATGACATAAGAGAAGATACCAGCGGGAAAAACACTGAGGCTATTTCGCTTCCGGACGGAAGCTCGCAAGACGCTCCGGCAATGCTCGAACTTTACTATGTTATTTCGGTTAACAGTAAGGCGGAGATTGGCGACAGAGCGCTGGACGAAGCCAAAATAATAGGAAAAATAATTCAGGTTCTTAAAGATAATTCCATAATTCCTTCAATTTATATGCCGAGCAATATGGGTACTGCTGTAGAAAAGGTGCCGATTTCTATGTTGCCGCTCAGTATGGAAGAAAAAGTAAAAGTTTGGACTATGTTCGGTGAATCGTATAAGCTGTCGGCTTTTTATGTTGTCGGTCCGGTAGCGATAGACTCCGAGAAAATTACTAAACCCAAAAGGAGAGTTGAAACTGTATTTCTTGACAGTAAACATTACGCATATAAGAAAGTTCTTAAATTTGAAACATTTATTAAAGAAGAAGATATTGATGATGAATATACCCAGCGCCCTGATGAGGACGAGGACGAAGATGAGGATTATGGCTCAGATGAAATGGGTGGCGACGAGGATTACGGTTTAGATGAAGGAGGCGGAGAAGAAAGCGGTGACGATTTAGACAGTTTAGATGACTTAGATGCCGACTTGGATTTGGATGCTGAACTTGGTATTGATTCCGACTCCGATTCTGATTCTGACTCCCAGGATAGCGAGGATGAATCTGAACCTGACGAGCCAAGTGACGAGAGTGATGATTTAACTTTTGAAAACGGAGAATGATTTTGAACGGGTGACATTTTTAAATCTTGGGATTATATAAATACACGATTAAAATCAGAAAAATAATAAAAGTAAAGGAAGAAATCATAAATGAGAAAAATATATATGGCTTCGCTTGTGATAATGCTTAAAGATATATATTCCAAAATGCCGATAAACGGTGCAGTTATCCTTTGCAACGGAAAGCAAAATCCATACACAAGAAAAAAAGAAGGATATTATGTATTCTCGAACCTTTATCCCGAAAAATGCGAGGTAAATATAAGCTGCAGAGGTTATGTTGACCTTAATTTTACTGTTGAACTAAGAGAAAACGAAACTCAAGTTATACACGCCAACATGCCCTATGCCGTGAATAACGAAAATCTTATTCGTATGACAAGATTTGAAATTTCGGTTTATGAAAATAAAGAAGCTCTAAAAAATACAGACGTTGACTTAAAGCTTAATAATCCTGCTGATTTTTTAAAACTTGTGGAAAAATCCGAACCCGGCAGCGATGAGGTAAAACTAAACATAGAAGAAATGAGCCCCGGAATAATTGGTCAAGAATATGTTTATGCTCTTGGCAAAAAATCCACGAATCTTTCCTTATGGGGATATGATGCCGAAAAAAAATGTTACACTTTGAAGCAGCCACTTGAGAGCGAGCTGGATCCCGAGGGTAGTTTTTATCCTGTTTGGAAATTAAAAACAGATGGCAACGGAAAAATTACGATGCCACTTATAGAGCAATTTATGAAAGATAATGTGCTGAAATTTGAATGTAAAGCGAACGAAAGTTCTGCAAAAGCATCTGTGGATGTTACAGGCAAACATGAATCCGGAGAAGTTTTTTATTTTGATATGAAACTCAAGAAAAACAAAAAATAATTTTTTAAATCGGAGTGCCTGATGATGAGACAAGAAATTGAAGGATTATTTGATTATAGTTTGGAAAGCAAGCCTTACGAATCATATTCGGAGTATCTGAGGAATGAGTTTAAGTTTGTAAAAATGTATTTGCAGCTGTATCTGGAAGCTATAGAAAACAATGATTTCGAACTTGCTCGAGATAAATTTTTCAGAAATTATATTAATGTTAAAATTCATTTGGAGTCACGATTAAAAGCCTCTCAACCTAAATTTTTTTTCGGTGAATATTTTAAAAATTTATTTTCTCTTACCCCGTTTGAGTGGTTTTGCTTTTTGAGTTCCGTACTGAGTGAATTTGACGAAAAATATCTTTCGGAGTTTTCGAAGGTCGACAGTAACTCAGATAAAAAAAGTCTGTCATATGAATCGCTTTTTAAGGTATTTTTTTTGGTTGAAGATTTATCGGAAAGAGATGATTTTTCGGATATTTATTTTAAATCGAAATATAAATTGGAATCAATATGCTTTGTTGAAGATTCTTTAAAGTGCGACCCATATATTTTAGAGGCTTTTATAACCAATATAAGCAAAGATATAAATTGTGCCGGCATGCAACAAAGAGGCGCTGAAGATGATAGCCGGGCTTTAACTGTTCACGAAGAATTATCCTCAGAGATTTTTAATTTTTTAGAAGATATCGAAGATGAATCGCTGTGTGTAAATATCAGCGGGATTAAAGGTGTAGGCAAAAAGACGGTTGTAAGGCGTATTTGCGATATGCTTAAAAAAGATTTGATAGAAGTTGATTTCACTTATTTTGCCACGGACTCCAAAGAAAATATCGCAAAACTTATTTCTATTTTTAGATTGGCTCTTATTACCGACAGCTACCTTTGTTTTTATAATTTTGAGGCTGTGGATGAATCAAAAGGTTCACTCTACAAAAAATTTATATTTAAGAAAGCATTTAATTTTTCTCAGGTGGTGTTTGTTCTTTCAAATTCCGAAAAAAATGTTTATATGAATGAAATTAACAGACCTTTGATTAATTTTTTCATAGATGAACTTTCGGATGAAGAAAGCTTTAGAATGTGGGAACAAGAACTATCAGGATTTAAAAAAGATAAGGATTTGAGTATACGAGAAATTTCGAATAAATTCCAATTTACTCCCCGGCAAATAAAAAATACATGCAAAGAAGCACAGCTTGAATGTAAATACAATCACAAAGATAAAATCGACAGCAAAACGCTTAGTAAATGTGCACATCATCAAACAATCGGGAACCTCTCCGATAAAGCTATCCTTATCAAGAAAAAGCATACTTGGGACGATATTGTGCTCCCAAAACAACAAAAAGAACTCCTTGTAAGAGCTTGTAATCAAATAAAATATAAGCACATAGTTTATGATAAATGGGGAATGAACAAGAGGATTCTGTATGGCAGAGGTCTTAGCATGCTTTTCACAGGCCCTCCGGGTACAGGTAAGACAATGGCTGCTCAAGTTGTGGCAAGTGATTTGGATTTGGAGGTATATCGTGTTGACCTTTCAAAAGTCATTTCAAAATATATAGGAGAATCCGAAAAGAATCTAAGCGAAGTCTTTGAAAGTGCCAAAAAAAGCAACGCTGTTTTGCTTTTTGACGAAACCGATGCGTTATTTGGAAAAAGAACCGAAGTTAAAGATTCTCACGATAAAAACGCCAATGTTGAAACTTCTTATCTCCTTCAAAAAATGGAAGAGTATAGTGGAATCACAATAATGACAACCAATTTTGTAGAAAATATTGATAAAGCCTTCTTCCGAAGAATAAACTATGTAGTACACTTTAATCTTCCGGATTTTGACCTTCGTTTAAAAATATGGAAAAATATGTTTCCGGATGATACTCCCATCTCCGATGATGTCAATTTTGAATATCTTGCAAAGAATTTTGAAATTGCCGGAGGAAGCATAAAAAATATTGTTTTAACCGCAACCTTTATGGCTGCGTCGGAATCCGATAAGGTCGAAATGAAACATATTATAAAAAGTGTAGAATATGAACTTAAAAAGCAAGGAAAAATGGTTTCAAAGAGCGATTTCGCTCAGTATGCATATTTATTGTAAAGGAGACTGATTATGGAACTTATTTTGGAAGCACTTGGACTTTTATTTGTTTTGATATTTGGCACGTGTTCACATTTTATATACGAATGGTCGGGACATAATAAATTAGCGGGGATACTTTGCGCGGTTAATGAGTCGACATGGGAACATATGAAAATGGTAATAGGACCGTCGCTTATTTGGATGGCTATTGAAACGCCGTTTTTGCATTCTAACCCTAATTTTGTTCTGGCAAAAGCGCTTTCTATAACCGCCATGATGCTGCTTATCCCGATAATTTTTTATATTTATTTTTGGATTTTAAAGAAAGAACTTTTAATACTCGGAATACTTGATTTCGTTTTTTCTGCCGTAGCAGGTCAGTGGATTTCGTATAGCATTTTAAAGTCCCCCGCAGTTTTACCGTGGACTAATTATCTTGGCTTTGCGCTGATTATTTTGATTATGTATATGTACCTTAGATTTACAATAAATCCCCCAAAAATATTTCTTTTCAAAGATCCCATCACAAATAATCATGGTTTCGACGGACACAGCCATTAAAAAAAGCGTACTCTTATGAGTACGTTTTTATTTTTTATCTATTTCTTTGATTAATTCTTTTAATTCTTTTTGAACTTCTTTGTTCGATATGGCCGAGCCGAATCCTCCAAAAAGTTTTGGCTTTTTGGAAAGCTCCTTCCTGAGTTTTTTCAGGTATTCTTTTTTGTCTTTATCGCTATCAGAGTTATTGTATTTTAAGTTGCTGATATTTCGCAGCCATTTTTTCGTGTAACTTTTGTTGTCACTTTTTTTATAGTTTTCATTCAGATTCATGGATTGATTTTTAATTTTTTCTGCAAATTCATTGAAACTTAGATTTTTTTCATTTAAATCGTTTTTAATATTTTTTAGAAATTCCGATAGCTTAGCTATTATTTCGTCTTTTGTGTTTACTTTTGGATTTTCTTGATTTATATTTTTTTCTTTGGTATCCTTGCGTTTCATATTTTCTTGATTTTTTTCTATTTTTTCAAGGAGTTTATCAAAAGTTCCGGCATCTTCTACTGCTATCTCTTTCAAAATATTTATCAAATCCTCCGGGCTATGGGCTCTCTCTATTTTTTCCGCAGTTTCATTTTCAACAGATTCGGTTAACTTATTGTCGTTTATTATTTCTTTTATTTTATCTGATTTGTATTGCTTTGGCGTGGAAATCATGCAGATGCTGCTTAGGATATTTGTCATTTTATTTTTAAGTTGTGGGTTCATATTAATTTCATTCCTTTCTAAAATATAATTTATTTAGCTAATTATTATATAATATATCAAGGAAAATGTAAATACTTTTATGAAAAATAAATAAAAAATAACCAAAAAAAGCACCCAAATCGGATGCCTTTTAATTGGAGCTACCGGGCGGACTCGAACCGCCGACCTGCTGATTACGAATCAGCTGCTCTACCACCTGAGCTACGGTAGCATATCTAAGATTATATACAATTTTTATTTTTTAGTCAATGATATTATATTTTAGGTTATTATATTTTTCGATTTATAGTATAATAGACCAGTAACTTAATATTTAATCTAAGAGGTGCTTATAATGAATTTAGTAAATACAAATTCAATGCTTAAAAAAGCATATAAAGAAGGCTATGCAGTAGGAGCTTTTAATGTAAATAATATGGAAATAGTGCAAGGAATAACCAAAGCCGCACAAGAAATGTCCTCGCCGCTAATACTTCAAGCTTCATCCGGAGCCAGAAAATACGCCGGTGCTATATATATGAGAAAACTTGTTGAAGCTGCATGCGAAGAAACAAATATCCCCATAGCTCTGCATCTGGATCACGGCGATTCTTTTGAGCTGTGCAAAAATTGTATAGATAGCGGATTTACATCGGTCATGATTGACGGTTCTTCGCTTGAATATGAAAAAAATATCGAAGTAACCAAAAAAGTATGCGATTACGCTCATAAGTACGGAATATCCGTTGAGGGCGAACTTGGCAGCCTTTCGGGTGTCGAAGATAAAGTAAATGTTTCCGAAGAAAAATCTTTTTACACCGACCCCGAACAAGTGGAAGATTTTGTAAAAATAACAGGTGTAGATTCTTTAGCGGTAGCTATCGGAACAAGCCACGGAGCATATAAATTTAAACCCGGTCAAAAACCCGAGCTTAGATTTGATATTCTGGACGAAATAGAAAAGAAATTGCCTGGTTTCCCGATTGTTTTACATGGGGCTTCGAGTGTAATTCAAAAATACGTAAAAGAAATAAATGAATTCGGCGGAAAATTGGACCAAGCAATAGGTATCCCCGAAGAAATGCTACGCAAAGCAGCAAGCTTGGCTGTATGCAAAATAAACGTAGACTCTGATTTAAGACTTGCGATGACAGCGTCAATAAGAAAGAGTTTCAGCGAGCATCCCGAAAATTTCGACCCCAGAAAATATTTATCCGCAGCCAGAATATCAATCGAAGAAGTCGTTAAACACAAAATCGAAAATGTAATGGGAAGTAAAAATAAAGCATAGGTATTTTTAAGGTTGAATTTGGAGTATAACCATAATTGTTCAAAAGAAAGGATTTTTTACAATGAATGTATCTGTTTTGGGGTGCGGGCGATGGGGAACCTTTATCGCATGGTATTTGAATAAAATCGGTAAAAATGTTGTGCTTTGGGGACGTAAAGGTTCCACACATCTTGCGGAGCTTGTTAATAATCGCAAAAATGAGTGGCTTAATTTGGACGAAAAAATCGTTTTGACTGATGATATTAAAAAAGCACTCAGCCACTCTGAAATCATAATTATATCCATAAGTGCGCAGTGCCTGTCCGATTTTATGAAGGATTTATCCAAAGAATTCAGTATAAGTGATTTAAATAAAAAAACCTTTGTCCTTTGCATGAAAGGCATAGAAGAAAGCACCGGAAGAAGGCTTTCTCAAGTTATGGAACAGTACCTTGGCGAGGATTCGAATATTGCAGTCTGGGTAGGTCCGGGACATGTACAGGATTTCGCCGACGGCATTCCGAATTGTATGGTAATAGATTCCAAAAAAGATGAAGTAAAGAAAGAACTCGTTAATAAATTTTCGAGCTCTCTGATAAGATTTTATTACGGCACGGACCTTATCGGCAGTGAAATAGGAGCCGCAGCGAAAAACGTAATGGGAATTGCTGCGGGAATTTTGGACGGGCTTGGATATGTTTCGCTCAAAGGCGCGCTTATGTCCCGAGGCACTATGGAAATTTCCAGGCTTATAAAAGCCATGGGAGGCAATGCGCTCTCGGCATTTGGATTGGCTCATTTGGGCGATTATCAAGCTACTTTATTTTCACCACACAGTAATAATCGAAAATTCGGCGAACTCCTTGCCACAAATCAGCCCTACGACAAGCTCGCCGAAGGCGTGGCGACTTCTTACGCTATTGTTGAGCTTGGCAAAAAATACAAAGTTGACTTGCCTATTTGTAATGCCGTAAATCAAGCGGTAAAAAATAAATCGGTAACCAAAGAATCAGTTACAGATTTGTTTTTAAGAAGTATAAAGAACGAATTTTAAAATTCCGGATAGACAAAGCTCTGAATGATATTTTCTATTATTTCAAAATTTTCATCCGGGATTTCTTCGGGATAGCTCATCAAGTTTAGTTTTATAGGCTTGTTGCCTTTTCTTAGAGGCAGTTGATAATATTCGTGATTATTTAGTTTGAATCCTAATTTTTCGTAAAAGTTTTTTCTCTTTATGCTGATTTCATCATCAGGGATTTCAATTTCGAGCACAATGGGCTTTTGGGAATTGTTTATAAAATCCCTCATTATTTTGGAGCCCGTTCCTTTTCCTCTGCAACATGGGTCGACTGCCAAATGCTCAATAAATGAAAACTTTGGAAAGTCCCAGCTTGCAATAAATGCTATTGTTTTGCCGGATTCATCGGTTTTGACGTCCAGCTTGTACATAGGATTTTTTAAAAGTTTTTTTTGATTTTCTTTTGTGCGGTATTCATTTTCGGGAAAAGATTTTTCCATAAGTTTAAATACTTCTTCAAAGTGATCGGTCACAATAATTCACTCCTTTTTTGTTTTATTTTATTCTATTATAAATTAATATTAAAATCAAATAAGAATACGATAAGATTAGTTAAAATTTACAATAATGTATGTTTTGCTTTTTGAAATATGATATTATTATAAATTGAGATAGTCATGTCTCCACATAAATGCACTTACTTTGTGCAAAATTTTTTTAAAATTAATTTTATAGTGGATTTTACTTCGATTTTGAATTAAAATAAGACTAAAAGTAGCGTTAAATTAATATCGAGAGGTGTAAAATATGAGTTTTTTAAAATTATTGTTCGGAAATTACAGTAAACGTGAACTTAAACGCATAAGGCCTATGGCTAATGCGGTATATAATTTAGAAACCAAATATTTAAATATGACCGATGAGGAGCTTGCTTCTCAGACGGTGGTTCTGAAGGAACGCCTTAAAAACGGCGAAACTTTGGACGATATTCTTCCGGATGCATTCGCAGTTTGCCGCGAAGCTGCCGACAGAGTTCTTGGAAAGCGCCCGTTCCCTGTTCAAGTTTTGGGCGGAATAGTTCTTCATCAAGGAAGAATCAGTGAAATGATGACCGGTGAAGGTAAAACCTTGGTCGAAACCATGCCGGCTTATCTTAATGCTCTTACCGGAAAAGGCGTTCATATCGTAACGGTTAATGACTATTTGGCAAAGCGTGACTCCGAAGAAATGGGTAAAATTTATAAATTTCTGGGATTAACTGTAGGCCTTGTTTTGAGCGGAGACACCAGACAGAAAAAAATCAAAGCTTATGCCGCTGATATAACCTACGGCACGAATAATGAATTCGGATTTGACTATTTAAGAGACAACATGGTCACGGATATGAGGGCAAAAG
Organism: uncultured Eubacteriales bacterium; assembly: GCA_934725425.1. GTDB lineage: Bacteria > Bacillota > Clostridia > Oscillospirales > Acutalibacteraceae > UMGS1491. Next base: position 49,209 of record CAKVAX010000005.1, read on the forward strand.
TTCAAAGAGGACATAATTTTGCTATAGTCGACGAAGTGGACTCCATTTTAATCGACGAAGCAAGGACTCCGTTGATTATTTCCGGCGAAGGCGATAAATCTACTGAACTTTATACAATAGCCGATAAGTTTGCAAAATCTTTAAGAATGTTAAAAGTTGCCGAAATAGATGCAAAAGAGGACAACGAGGAATTATTCCAAGACCACGATTATGTAGTAGATGAAAAAGCAAAAACAGCTACCCTAACAAAATCAGGCGTGGAAAAAGCCGAAAAATATTTCAACATTGATAATTTGACGGACCCCGAACACCTTAATTTACAACATCATATCAACCAAGCTATCAAAGCAAACGGCGTTATGACAAAAGATATTGACTATGTTGTAAAAAACGGCGAAGTACTTATCGTTGATGAATTTACCGGTCGTATAATGATTGGAAGAAGATACAATGACGGTCTTCATCAGGCAATCGAAGCAAAAGAGGGCGTTAAAGTTGAAAAAGAATCCAAAACTTTGGCTTCGATAACTTTCCAAAATTATTTCAGACTTTATAACAAGCTTTCCGGAATGACCGGTACTGCTATGACCGAAGAAGAAGAATTCAGAGAGATTTACAAGCTCGATATCGTTACGATTCCTACCAACAAACCGGTTATAAGAGAAGATCTCCCCGATGTTGTTTATAAAACTCAAATGGGAAAATATCATGCAATAGTTAAAGATATAATCGAAAGCCACGAAAAAGGCCAGCCGGTGCTCGTCGGTACGGTTTCGATTGAAAAATCCGAAATTTTGAGTAACCTCTTAAGAGAAAAAGGCATCAAGCACGAAGTTTTAAACGCTAAATATCACGAAAAAGAAGCCGCTATAATTGCTCAGGCGGGCAAAAAAGGCGCTATTACAATCGCAACGAACATGGCAGGACGTGGAACCGATATAATTTTGGGCGGTAACGCAGCATATATGGCCAGAACTGAGCTGAAAAACTTGGGATATGACGATGAAACAATCAACGAAGCCGACAGCTTCTCGGAAACAGAAGACGAGAAAATTTTAAATGCAAGAGCTAAATATGCCGAGCTTTATAAGAAATATAAAGATGGCCTAAAAGGCGCCGCAAAAGAAGTCCGAGAACTCGGCGGATTGTACGTAATCGGTACGGAGCGCCACGAAACCCGAAGGATTGATAATCAGCTTCGTGGAAGGTCCGGAAGACAAGGTGACCCCGGAAAGAGCCGCTTTTATCTGTCTCTCGAAGATGACCTCATGAGACTTTTCGGCGGAGACCGTTTAAAACGCTGGATGGAACACCTCAATGTTGATGATGAGACTCCGCTCGAAGCCAAAATGCTCACCAGGTCCATCGAAGCTGCTCAAAGAAAGATTGAAGGCCGTAACTTTGCAATTCGTAAAAATGTACTTCAATATGACGATGTTCTTAATCGTCAGCGCGAAATTATATACGGTCAGCGTGATCAGGTTCTTGCCGGCGAAGACCTTAGCAAGATGATAATTTCGATGATTGATGAAATGTCCAAGGTAGTAGTTTCTCGCTTTATAAATCCTAGTTCTCCAAAAGAGACTTGGAATATTGAAGGTCTTAGAAGTTATTATATGGGCTGGGTTCTTGGCGAGGATGAACTTAAATTCGGCGATGAAAATCCGATTGATATGACTTATGATGAAATCGTTGAATTTATAAGAAATAAATCCCAGAAAATAAGAGTCAGACACGAAGAAATTTTAGGCGAAGAAGCCTCTCGTGAACTCGAAAGAGTGGTTCTCCTCAGCAATGTTGATGAACAGTGGATGGATCACATTGACGCCATGGAAGAATTAAAACGAGGAATCAATTTGAGAGCATATGGTCAAAGAGATCCGGTTGTTGAGTATAGGGTAGAAGGCTTCGATATGTTTGACGCCATGATTGAAACTATCCGTGAAAACACCGTAAAAATGCTACTTTGCTTTAAATTTAATATAAAAATGTAGCTCGTTAATCCGCCCGATGTGGCGGATTTTTTATATAAAAAAGCACCTGCTTAAAAGCGGTGCGAAATTTTTAGGCATAAAAATACTCGGCCCGATGAGCCGAGTAATAATTTTATCTGTCTTTTTTAAATATTGACATTATATCGTAGAAACTTTCATCATCTTGTTCTTTTTGATTTGATTGTGCAAAATTATTTTTTGAAGAATCCAATCCGTTATGTACACCGTTTTGCTTACCATTTGATGGTACCGGCATAAAAGATTCACGAGTAGAAAATCCTGTTGCGATAACGGTTACGCTGATTGAATCGTCCATGTTTTCATCAAAAGCAGCACCCCAAATGATGTTTGCATCTTCATCGGCTTGTTGAGAAATGATAGATGATGCGGTTTCGATTTCATCAAGTCCGATATCAGGCGAAGCGGTAATGTTAATGATGACACCCTTAGCGCCATTGATTGCTGTTTCGAGAAGCGGGCTGGATATTGCCATATTTGCGGCAACTTCTGCTTTGTCTTTTCCGCTTGCTTGTCCGATTCCCATGTGAGCGTATCCGGCGTCTTTCATTATAGATGTTACGTCTGCAAAGTCTAGGTTTACAAGACCCGGTAAAAGAATTAAGTCAGAGATGCTCTGAACACCTTGTCTTAAAACGTCATCGGCAACGATGAATGCATTCATAAGAGTGATTCTTTGTTGGCTGGCAAGTTTCAATCTTTCGTTTGGAATTACAACCAAAGAGTCTACGTGTTCTCTTAAAGCTGCGATTCCGTGCTCTGCTTGAGCCATTCTCTTTTGGCCTTCAAATGCAAACGGCTTAGTTACGATTCCTATGGTAAGAATTCCCATTTCTCTTGCGATTTGTGCAACTATAGGAGCAGCACCTGTTCCTGTTCCGCCGCCCATTCCGGCAGTTATAAATACCATATCGGAGCCCTTAAGTGCAGCGATTATCTCGTCGCGGCTTTCTTCAGCGGCACGTTGACCGACTTCAGGTTTAGAACCTGCGCCTTTACCTCTGGTGATTTTTTCTCCGATTTGGATTTTATTGGTAGCCTTAGAACGGAGCAAAGCCTGTCTATCTGTGTTTACGCAGATAAACTCAACACATTTTACTCCCGAATCCACCATTCTGTTTACAGCGTTTCCGCCGCCGCCGCCTACTCCGACAACTTTTATTTTAACTATTTCCTCAGTGTTATTATCGAACTCAAAACCCATATGCTAACCCTCCGTGTTAACTGGCAATCTAAATTGCAAATTTATTATTTTATATACTATTCATCAAATTCTTCACCTAAGTATATCACATAAATATATTTTTTTCAACAACATATAAATTAATAAAAAAATTAAAAGTTAAATATTAAAATAATTTTTTTAAAATTAATGATTAATTTTGATTTGACAAACATTAAAATAAGTAGTATAATCATTAACAAATCTAAAATAAAATTTATATTTCAAATAGGAGAGTAAAATTATGGGGAAAATACGTATATTTTCAGCCGCAAAGGCGATTTTTTTGTCTATAATAGGAATTTTTGCGGTAAGTTCTATAAAAGTTCACGGAGAGTATCAATATCTCAATAATAAAGGATTTATTGATAGGTTATATGACGAAAAAGAGCGCCAAATTTTTAAAAAATTGTACAATTATATGAATACCACTCCTAGATTAGACAGAAAGAGTCAAATCGAAGCACTTCTGCCTGAGGAGCTCCAAAAAATGCTGGATCAAAAAAATACAGGTTCTATGTTTATTATTTCAAAAAGAGGTTTCAAACATGCATTCGGTGAAGTTTTGAGTAAAGTGATACCTATATTTGACTTTTCGGACGATGATGCTTTGAAATTGGCTGCAATTTATTTAGGGGTCGAACCCGAGGATGTCCTCGAAAGCGCTAAAGAATGCGGCGCTCGGTTTATAGGTTGCAGAGAGTTCGGCTATGACGTTAAGGAAAAATTAAAAAGAAAGACGAATGACGAACGCAGGTTCTATTTTATCTGTGATGATGATTCCGATATGGATTCTGATATGGATTTCGACTCTTTCGACGCATACAGAATATAATATCAATTAAATAAAATAAAAAAGCTCCCTTGGGGCACACTACGTAGGGAAGGTGCCCCAAAGGGTGGCTCTTGTATCTAAACTAAATAATTGATTTCCTTAAGCGGTGTAGCCATTGGCTATGCCACTTTTTTGTTACACACCTTTTCAAAGTGTGTAACCCACTATGACACTTTCACGAATACTCCGTGCAAAGATGTCAGTGGATTCTATCGGAATAGACAAAAAACGGTTGTAAAAATTTTTTAGGATAAATAAAACTTAGTTACAAAAACATTTGATAATAATACGCGTTTATGTTATAATTTATTAAAAAGGCAGTGTTAATATGAGTTTTAATCATTTTATTGGTACAATTATTGAGCTTTCCGTGACAAGAAAGTTTGCCGAAGCTTCTGAAGAAATCAAGATATATGTTAATGAGTTAGACAGACAAACAGTTATTGATATAGTAAAAGAAATTGGAACTATACCAGAATGTATTGAGGCAAGTTCTTCTTCCGAGAAATTATTTTCAAAAGCATCAGACTGTATTTTAGCTCGTTGTTTTTCAGAATTAGGTATGCCATCTATTGCGGTAAACGAGCGCGGTAACAGTGCAGATATTATTGCACGAAGTATCCACGGGTATACTTTGGTTGCAGATGCCAAAACATTTAGATTGAGCCGAACGGCAAAAAACCAAAAGGATTTTAAAATTGATACATTAAGTAACTGGCGTGGGTCAGAACACGATTTTGCATTACTTGTTGCTCCATATTTTCAATATCCTAACACTGTAAGTCAAATATACGCATCTGCATTAGATAAGCAAGTGTGTCTGCTTTCGTGGGAACATATTTTGTTCTTATTAGAAAACAATGTAATGGAATCTGACACCTTAAGTTTAGAATCTATTTGGAATGCTCCTGTTAGGCTGGCAAGAGATACACGGATAGCGTATGCTGATAGAATGAACTGTCAATTTCCTTATATAAATCAAATGCTTTGCGACCGAATTTCAGTTCCAATCCAGAAATTTAGTGAGCAGTTAGATGTTTGCAAAGATATTATTCGTAATAGAGGTAATTATGAATTAGAATATCTTAATACTGAAAAAGAAGCAATAACAACGTTAACTAGAGATGAAGCAATAGCTGAACTATTAAAAAGCAAAAAAGTTTTAGAAAGAATTTCAACGATTGAAAAATTTGTTTCATCCTTATAGGAGAGTAATATGAGTGCTGTAATTTGCGGAGATTCGATTAAAGAAATAAAAAAAATTAGTGATAATTCAATACATTTAATACTTTCAGATATTCCTTATGGAATTTCATTTGATAAATGGGATGTTTTGCATAATAATACAAATTCAGCTTTGCTTGGAAAAAGTCCGGCACAAGATAAAAGCTCGGTTTTTAAAACACGAGGAAAACCCTTAAACGGTTGGTCAGAAGCTGATAAGCAGATCCCTTTAGAATATTATCAATGGTGTAGCAAATGGGCTTCCGAATGGTTGAGAGTGCTTAAACCCGGTGCTAGTTGTTTCATATTTGCGGGTAGACGATATGCGCATAGGTGCATTTGTGCCTTAGAAGATGCTGGTTTTATATTTAAGGATATGCTTTCTTGGCAAAAAGATGCTGCGGCTCATAGAGCTCAAAATGTTTCTGTTGTTTTTGACAAAAGGAACGATATTATAAATGCAGAAAAATGGAATGGCTGGAAACTGGGTAATTTAAGACCGTTATTTGAACCAATTTTATGGTTTATGAAACCCTATGCAATTGGAGATACTTTAACAGATAATATTATTCAAAATGAAGTTGGCGGATACAACGAAAGTGCTATCAAAAACAATCCCCTTTTAAATCAAGGGCTTGAAATATGTTCTAATATCATTAAGTGTAAAGCGGAAAAATCGGACAGGGGGTTACACCCTGCTCAAAAACCGATTGCACTTATGAAATATTTAATAGAACTAACCACTATAAAAGGGCAAACCGTATTAGATCCTTTCTGTGGTTGTGGGTCAACGCTACAAGCTGCTAAGGAATTGGATAGAGAGTACATTGGTATTGAAATAAATCCAGATTATTACAACACGGTGTGCAAAAGGTTAGATGATTAAAACAGAAGTCAGGGAAAAATTAACCCTGACTTCTGTTTTTTGCAATAGGAAAATGACTTCTTTACGAAATGTCTCCCTTTTTAGGGAGCTTTAATTAATTTATGCTGGATTCCAGGTATTCATCAAGCTCTTTGTCTTCTCTTTTTTTCTTTCTTTCGAATAAAAGCACCATCGAAACTGCCACGGTAATAATCGTAAATATTGATGCTATGATTCCTACAAACATCATGGAACTTAACTTATTTTTTCCGTTCATTTTAATTTCCCCTTTCAATTTATCCTAAGTTTATACTAATTAATTTGGATTGGTAAGTCAATTAAATTTATGTCGAATGATTTTTTAAAATTAATTTTTCGGTCCATTTTTCCCAAGGAATTTTTGAAAATAACTCGTAAATTACATATCCGATTACGAAAAGAGGTATGAAAATCAAGAAATTTACCCAGTTAAAAGGTTCAACACTGAATACATTGGAAAAGGCTGTCATCCCTAGAAAAAAAGATAGACTCACGCCCCATAACAAGGTTTTTCGCAGTTTGTTGAGAGGAAGCGAAATATTATATAAAAGCATAATCCCGATTGCACCTGTTATTAAAACCGCTAAAGTAGAGTACTTGAAATAGCTCAGGTTAAACACTGCGTATAGCCCTACGCAAATCAAAATCTCGCTCACGATTGTGAGTGCCGCCGGCAAAGCTTTGCTTACTATGTTTGTAAATAGGTTTCCTTGAATTCTTTGCCTGTTTGGCTCGAGCGCAAGCACAAATGAAGGTATTCCTATCGTCAAGGAGCTTAACAAAGTCATTTGAATTAAAATAAAAGGATAGGAATAAGGAATAATAACAAATAAAAGTGAAAGCAAAAATGAATATATAGTTTTTACGAGGAACAAAGAAGATGACCTTTGAATATTATTTATAGCGATTCTTCCTTCTGCCACAGCCAAAGGCATCGATGCGAAATCAGAATTTAAAAGTACTAAATGAGAAATATTCCTTGCGATATCACTTCCGTTAGCCATTGCCACGCTGCAATCGGATTCTTTCATCGCTAAAACATCATTCACACCGTCTCCAACCATTGCCACGGTTTTCCCGCTTTCTTTAAGAGCTTTTATTATTAGTTGTTTTTGCGGCGGGGTTACCCTCCCGAAGATTGTGTATTTTGTTGCGGCTTCACGGATTTCCTCCTCGGATTTCAAAGTGGATACATCGATATATGAATCGGTATTATCAAGCTCAACACGCTTGGCTATTTTTGACACGGTGATTGGATTGTCGCCCGAAATAACTTTTATATTTACGCCTTGCTTTTTAAAAAAGTTCAGTGTTTTAGCCGCGCTGTGTCTTATTTTATCTTTTATGAGGACTATTCCGATATATTCCAAATCTTGCGGTAAATCTTCGCTTTTGAAAGAATTTTTTGAATGAGCGATAGTTATAACTCTGTAATCTTCAGAAAATTTTTGTATTTCATGTTCGATTTTATAATGTTCATCTTTAAAAATTATTTCGCCTGCGCCCATTACTATGGTTCCGAGCTCTTTGGATTGAATCCCGGACCACTTTTTTTCGGAAGAAAACGGAATGATTTTTTCTATTGTTATATTGTTTTCTTTGCTTTTGAATACCTCAGCTATAGCCTTAAAAGTTTCGTTGGAATCGTTTAAATTATTTGCGATTGCCGATAAATAACGGCTCATTTCTTGCTTCGAAAAATTACTTGAAGGGATAACATCATGTATTTCAAAGCTCCCTTCGGTTATAGTTCCGGTTTTGTCGAGGCAGAGTGTGTCGACTCGTGCCAAAGTTTCAAGGCAGTAAATATCTTGTACAAGAATTCTTCTTTTCGAGAGCCTTAAAACTCCTACCGCAAGCACGGAACTTGTGAGCAAAACCAGTCCCTCGGGAATCATGCTCGTTAAAGCTGCCGATGTTGTGATTATCGCTGAGGAATAATCATATCCTGAGGATAATAATTGGCGATAAAAAAGAATTCCGCCGATGGGTATAATTGCTATCGAAATAATTTTTATTATTTTATTTACAGTGGTCATGATTTCGGATTTTGTTTTTTTGATGCATTTGGATTCTTTAAGCATCGCCGAGGAATAATTTTCTTTCCCTACGTGTTCCGCCTGGGCTGTGCATTTTCCGCTTACCACATAGCTCCCCGCCAACAATAAATCTCCGGGTTTTTTTGAAATTAAATCGGGTTCGCCGGTCAAAAACGATTCGTTTACTTCGCATTTTCCTTGTTTTATTACGGAATCCGCCATGATTTGATTTCCCGGCTCGAAAAATAGTACATCATCAAGCACTACTTGTTCTATAGGAATTTTTTTATGTTTGCCGTTTCTTATAACATTTGCATGGCTGCATGATATGAAATTCAAACGCTCAACCGTATTTCTGGCTCGAAGCTCCTGGCTGATTCCTATTATGCAGTTGCATATAACCACTCCCATAAACATAAGATTTTTATATAAACCCGTGTACATAACCGCCAAGGCGATAAGTACATTCAGTATGTTGAAAAGTGTGAGCACGTTATCTTTTATTATATCGGAAGTGGATTTTGTTTTTATGGATTTGTCAACGTTTACAAGTCCGTCGTTTATACGATTTTTTATTTCTTTATCGGTAAGGCCAAAATTTTCTTTGGGGTGATATCTTACGATTTGATTTTCAGCTTCTTCCATAAGTTTCCTCCTATAAGTTCATTTGAGTAAATTATAAATAATTCGGTGAATATGTCAAATATATATCTTGAGGTGAATAATTTATATGACTTGTAGAATAGTAGATATGAAAAATAAAGAAGTTATAAGCGTTAAAGACGGCTGCAGAATAGGATGTGTCAATGATGTGGAAGTGGATATGAAATGCGCAAAACTTGTTTCTATTATTGTTTATGGCAGACCCAAATGCCTGGGCATTTTCGGTCGGGAAGACGACGTAGTAATAAAATGGGAAAACATTGAGGTTGTCGGCGAGGATACAATTCTTGTGAATTATAACCCCGTATTTAGAAAAAAGCGAAAATGCACATGCTTTTCGCAAATTTTCAGACTCTGGAAATAATTATAATGTTCCCAGATGACGAATATATGAAAGTATATATTGCCAACTGTCCCTCGTTATTTTCCTAAGAAGGTCTCTTTTTACATAAATCGTGCAGTTTAGCCCTTTTTGGAATTTGGCCCACATAGATTCCTTTAGCGGCAAATTAAAATTCGTCCTGATGTCATTATCTATGAGAAGTATGTCAAGATATTCAAAATCATCGATTGAAAGGAATTTCCTGTTACTTGGAAGGTAATTTATCGCCTTTGTATATACATAATCCCTGAAAAGATTTATATCAAGCGCTTTCTTTTTTTCGACCCTTTCTGTTTGGGGAGTAATTTCTGCAACAACAATAGCTTCATCCAAAATTTTTTCGTTTCTGTTTATTGTTAAATACAAATAAAAATTATCACTTAAATACTCCAGCGTATCCAAATCGCATGTCCTTGGCAAATATGAATATTTATGAGGTTTAGGATACATAGCGTATTTGGTATCTTCCCAGGAAACGGTTTGACCGTTGGTTATGATATAATCCATATCTTTGTTATACGCCAGTGCAAATTTTTCAAAAAATAAATCAGTGGGAACATAACCTATAAAATCGCGTCTTACAAGCATGCAAAGATTGGACGGCTTGCGTGCGACGATATAGTTTTTGGAAACGGTTTTTAATTCTTTGTAGTCCAATATTTTTTCATCAAATATCATCATGTCGAAATAATCTGTAAAAATAAATTCTTTGGGTGCTTTTTCAAATCCAAAAAGCTCTTTATTTCTTATTATGAATTTTTTGATATCTTCCAGGGTTGCACGTGATTTATAAGAATCAAAACTTTCGGGAGTGATGCTGAAAAAATAATGATTGCCCGTTAAAGATTTTGATATGGTAAAGCAGATTCCTTTTATGATTTCTTTTTTAACGATAGTCATAAGTTTGGTGTCTGAATTTGAAGGAGCAAGAGTTCTTTTCCTTTCTTCCGCTTCAAAATCTTTAAAAAGATTATCAGGCATGAATTCTTCTTTAGCGGGCTTTAGGAATAGTCTGAAGAAGTTGCCTTTCCTGTAAACAACGGACCTTCTTATGAACTGAGTGTCTGATTCCAGACCGTCAGCAAGGCCATGCACAATGATAGCGTCCAATTTTTCAAGGGGGTTCGAAAGTTGCTGCCGGGATAATTTTTGAGTATATTCAAATGCGGTTTGATTATCCGTTAAATATTTTTTGACGGACTCCCAATCCACGGGATGCTCTAAAGAATCAGAATATTTCGGAGTTATTTTAAGCATTCTCATCGTCCAATTTGGCACGGATACAATTTCATAATTGTAATATTCAGAAGTATTATTTTTTTCTATAAATTCATCCAAATGATGAGTGCGCTCCATTGATTCACCGCCATATGTGAAAACCACATTCGGGTCAGCCGGAGTTTCGCCGGGAGGAGGGCTTTTTTCAACTTCTTTTTCGTAATAATCCGTTTCATAGAATTTATCTCTAAACTTGTTTTTAGCATAAATATTATAGCCGTCTATTATAACTCTACCCGGAATATTTTCAAGCTTGGACCAGTTGCTTTTTTTAGAAAGAAAACCATCTTCCAAAGCTATTTTTGAATCTATAATCAAAGCGTCCGCATAGGTAATGGCTTCGCCTTCGTTGAGTACAAATGTTTTGTATTTTCGATGAAAAATTTCTTTTTTTGAAAGAAGAAATTCTTTCACATCTTTTTCGCTTAGCTTTTCAGAAGGGTTATAGTTTGCCGCCGGAGTAATTTTTATGGCCTGTCTTGTGCAGCCGGGTATTTCTATAATTTTAAATCTGATGTTTTTATTTTGAGTTTTTTTGTCGCAATAACCGCATTCTTTATTGCAAATATCTTTGCCGTACAATTTAAGCCTCTTTGCTTTTTCGTAAGCTGAGCATTCTCCGAACATCCTCTTTGATACTGAGCTTTCATTGTCTCCTATTGCAAATAATGCACTGCTTCCGAATAAAGCAAGCAATAGAGCAGCAGAGGTAATATTTCTTGCTAATTTGATTTTTTTAGACATAAATTCTCCTTTTTTAGATTACGAGTACTTGATAGTGACAGATGCTTCCTGCCAGAACAAACAAATGCCAGATAAAATGGATATATTTCACTTTTTTACCGATAACATACAGTATTGCTCCGACTGAATAAAAAATTCCTCCGATAAATAGCCATTTCAGGTGGGAAGAGCTTAAACACCTCATAGCAGGCTTAGAAATAAATACGATGCTCCAACCCATTACCAAATAGCATGCCATTGAAATTTTGGAAAATTTATTCACATCTATTAAATTTAAAGTTATTCCGACGATTGCCACCGACCAAACAGTCAAAAGAACGATAGTCCCTGCTGTTTCTGTGATGTAATTCATGCACAGAGGAGTGTAAGTCCCGGCTATGAGCAAAAAAATAGAACAGTGATCAAATTTTCTGAACACGGATTTAAGCTTGCCTGAAGGTAAAGCATGATAAATTGAAGAAACGGAATAAAGAGTAAAAAGTGTAATACCGTAAATTAAAATTCCCGGCAAAGAGCGTTTATCGCAGTAATTTTTAATCACCAACATTACTATTCCCCACAGTGCGAGCAAAGCTCCCACGCCATGAGAAAGTGAATTTAAAAGTTCTTCCATCGGAGTGTATACGGGCATAGTTGATGTGCTTTTGGAAATAGATTTTTTAAGCATGTTTATCACCTTTGTATCGTATAGTATTATAATTTTTACTAATCCATTATACCTACATATTAAGCGATTTTCAAATAAATTTTAAATAGTGTTAAATATTCTAAGAAGTGCATATATATACTTCAAAAGGAGTGAGATACATAACATATGAAGTTTGTAAAAATTATAAAAGCAAAAAAATTTTTAACTTTTATGTGGGTAGTGGGGTTTATATCTGTTTTTGCGCTTGGATTCGTTGTTTATGGGGTTATAAGCGATAAAATCAGCGGCGAAAAAAATGATTTAGCTACGGTTATTTTGGACCCCGGTCATGGCGGCGAAGACGGCGGAGCTGTAGGAATCGATGGAATTATTGAGAAGGATATAAATTTAAGCATATCCTTAAAGCTTAGGGACCTTCTGCAAGCTGCGGGCTATAAAGTTATTATGACTCGTGAAACAGACACTGCTATATATGATGACGATTCAAAAACTTTAAGAGAAAAAAAGCGTTCGGATTTATATAATCGTGCGGCAATAATTAAAGATAATTCCAAAGAAAAAACCATTTTTGTAAGCATACATCAAAATAAATTTCCAAATGCAAAATATTTCGGCTCTCAAATATTTTATTCAAAAAATCACGCCGGGAGCCAGAATTTAGCCTCCGGGATAAAGGATTCCCTTGTGGGACTTATCCAGCCCGAAAACACAAGAGAAACCAAACCTGCGGATAAAAAAATATTCTTACTTCATAATGCCCAAATCCCTGCGGTTATTGTTGAATGCGGATTTCTTTCTAATGAGGATGAAGCCAACAAACTCACAAAACCCGAATATCAAACTCAACTGGCCTTCAGCATTTATTGCGGAATCTCAAATTATTTCATAAACAATTCAACAGATAAAATTTGACATTAATTTTTAACAAACCACTCTGCTTTTTAATATAAATTTAAATTAATATTGACTTTTTATGAAAAATATGTTAAAATATGAACATACAAATTTAAATATCAGGAGTGGTTGCGTAGTATGTTTTTTCCGTGTTTTAACATGTGTAGCCCGGATGTTTCAATGGATGCGTATATTTCTACTCCGACCAGCATTGTTGAAAGTAGGAAAGAATCATCCGAAAGTTATAAAATGGAACAAGAAACCGGAGATTATGCCTATCTTCAATCGCAGCTTTGCTCAGATAATTTGAAAATAGATTTGGAATTTAAAGAACAAGACGATAATTCTCCTAAAAATTTCTCCACTACTCTTAAAACTCCGTTCGGCGAAGTTACCGTCAGGTTTATATATTGTCCGGCTCAAAAACGCTATAACAGATTTATTTGCGGTGGCGGAAAATACACTGAACTTGTAGAAAAACTAGATCAAAAATATAGAAATTGTAAATCCAGAAAAGCCATCTACGAACAAATACTCAGATACTTGACCTCAGCTCCTGTATCCAAAGGTTCAGACCCGTGGAAATGCGAAGTTTTTAAGTCTAAGTATGAAAGTAAAATTTTGGCATATTTCTGCTCCATTTTGGCAGTGTGCGATCCGTGTTTCGGAATGGGAGCAGACGGAGGAAAAGATGTTAGGTCAGCGCTTAGAAGCATTGAATGCGGAAAAGGATGCTCATTTAAAAAATTTTTGGAGCCTTCATTTTACCCTATGTCGCAGCGAGGAGCCTATCGCCTTGCCAGAAGATTGACAAAAACAACTAAAATATCCGGTCGACCGGGCACATATAAGGGCTTTACAAATCTTACCAATAACCATACCCCTGCAAAACCAAAGCTAAAACGCTCTGCTACTTTATAAATAAATCTCTTAACAGGAGCTTCTAAAAGGTGTAGTATATTTAGTAAGTAAAATTATTTTTAGAGTTTAGAGGAAGAGATTATGAATAAAAAAATAAAAACAGTATTTGTCTGTTCGGAATGCGGTTTTGAATCCGCAAAATGGAACGGAATATGCCCCTCTTGCGGGCAAGGTAACACCATGTTGGAAGAAATCAGGGAATCATCTTCGAAGCAAAGCAAACTCGGAGCGGTAAAATTTAGCCCGTCGCAAGTTTCCCAAGTTTCGATGAGCAGTATTGATATCGACGAAGAAACCCGTTATTGCACGGGTTTTAATGAGTTGGACAGAGTTTTTGGCGGAGGAATCGTCAAAGGCTCGCTTACTCTTTTGGGAGGAACCCCAGGCATAGGCAAATCAACGCTCCTATTGCAGATTTGCAATAATTTAGATAAAAAACTCAAAATTCTTTATGTTTCGGGCGAAGAATCCAAACGCCAAATAAAAATGCGTGCTTCAAGGCTTGGAGTGTGCAACGAAAACCTATTCATAATGACCGAAACAAATATAAATCTTATTGCGGCTGAAATCGAGTACACTCGCCCAGATTTGGTTATCATTGATTCGGTTCAAACTATGAGCAATCCGGAATCATCGACTTTTCCGGGCAGCGTATCTCAGGTAAAAGAGTGTACGAATATTTTTTTAAAATTATCCAAATCTTTGGATATTACCGTGCTGCTTATCGGCCACGTAAACAAGGACGGTGCTATTGCCGGACCTAAGGTTCTGGAGCACATGGTTGACGCTGTTCTTTATTTTGAGGGCGACAGCCAGACTGCCTACAGAATTTTAAGAGCAGTTAAGAACAGGCATGGTTCTACGAACGAGATAGGTGTTTTTCGGATGGATGACAACGGCCTACAAGAGGTTGAAAATCCTTCGGCGATGCTTTTGGCGGGCAAGCCTCAGAATGTCTCGGGCATTTGTGTTGCATGCGTTATGGAAGGCTCCAGACCCATTCTCACAGAAGTTCAAGGATTGGTTACGCCTACGAGTTTTGGTAATCCAAGGCGCATGGCTACGGGGTTTGATTACAATAGGATGTCACTGATACTTGCTGTGCTTGAAAAAAGAGCCGGGTATTTCTTTTCTTCCATGGATGCGTATGTCAATGTGGTCGGGGGATTAAAGCTCGAAGAACCCGCCGCCGATTTATCGGTTGCAATCGCGCTGGTTTCCAGCCTCAAAGACGCCGTAGTGAGCGATGAGGTAATAGCTTTCGGAGAGATAGGTCTTGCCGGGGAAATTCGTTCTGTCCCGAATTGCGATATGAGAATTCAAGAGGCTGAAAGATTGGGCTTTAAAAAATGTATTATTCCTTATTATAATTTTAAATCCCTTAATAATTTCAAAAAGTATAAAATAGAAATAATAGCCGCAAAAAATATCCGCGAAGCTGTTAACTCCGCGGTAAATTAAAAATTAAAGTATCTCTAT
Organism: uncultured Eubacteriales bacterium; assembly: GCA_934725425.1. Classification (GTDB taxonomy): domain Bacteria; phylum Bacillota; class Clostridia; order Oscillospirales; family Acutalibacteraceae; genus UMGS1491. The sequence goes on from CAKVAX010000005.1 coordinate 64,455, forward strand.
TGAATTTTTTGGAATATTATTTTCAGAAAAATTTTCTAAAACATTTTCCATGAGTTCTTTCGAGCTTTTGCGTTGATCAGTTATAGTTATCTGGCATCTTTGATTGAACTCACAAAGATAAGAATATTTAGTCAAAACCGGAATAAGTCTCACAAAAAAATTTTCATCTACATTAATAATTACCGAATTTTTAGAACTCGGATTTTTGCGGATTAAGATAATTTTTTGATTTTCAGGTATAATGTCATCCACCACTTTTGAACGCATCCTGCGGTGCATCGCCAATGATGCCGGACAAAGCAGAGTTACTGCGAGCATGATAAAGATAATTTTTTTGAATAATGATTTCATAGTATCAATTCCTTTCAATTAATTTATATTTTTATTATTAAAATATTCTCCCAAGCTAAATGAAAATATTCCTATTTCCGAAACTTCTGCGCCTTTTATTTCTTCAATGGCCTTTTTGTAAATTTCAAGTTGGCTTTTATATTTTTCGTAAAGCGATTTGCAATTATCCGCGCGGTCGGTTTTGTAGTCTATAATTATATATTTACCATCTTCTTTGAATGCACAGTCCAGAGCACCTTCAACCACAATATTTTCGGCTTCGCTCGCTCCGTTTATGATTTGACTTGTAGGGAGCATGATTGAAAATCTGTACTCTCGCAAAACTTCTTCACTTTCCACAATCCTTTTGAATAATGTTGAATTTTTGAAGTTAATCAAAGCTTTTTTATCCAAAAGTTTAGCTTCTTCCATTGTCAAAAAATTTTTTGAAACTAGGTTTGAAATAACCGCATCAGCACCGAAAAGAGCAAATTTTTTAAAATCGGCATAGCACATGAATTTATGCATAGCGTTACCTTTAGCGGTAGCGCTTGTATTATTTTTACTTAAAAAATCCGGCTTTGAGTCGGCTATGTATTCTTTCCATACGAAATTTTCAGCCAGTTGTGAAGCTGCAACTTTAAGAGGAGCCTCCGATGAGCTTTTTTGATAATTAAAATTAAATCTTTTTTTGAGCTTTTCAAGGAGGTTCTCATCTGCTTTGATATCCTCGTTTAATTCGTCCGGCAGAGTGGGAATATCTTCTTCTTTTTTATTTTCTATCAGATTTACTTCTAAATTTAAATTATTTTCTTCAAAAGATTCCGAAATATTTTCCCCGAGATTCAAAGCCGAACATATTTTATTTCTGGCGCTACTTTTTCCCAAAGCCAAAAGCAAGCAATCTGAGAATGACTTTACGCAGCTTAAAATATTAACGTCATTTTTTTGTAGCAAATCCGATAATATAAAATTTTCTTGGACGGTTTTTTGCGGATTTTTTAAAGAAGAAATCAAAATTAACTTTTGTTTTGCCCTCGTTAAAGCAACGTATAAAATTCTGAGCTCCTCTGCGACGGCCTCTTTTTTATTTTGAATAGAAATTGCTTTCCGTATTATATTATCGCATTTTACGGTATTATTTTCAGCTTTTATCTTTGTTCCGGGTCCCAAATTTTTGTGTATTAAAAGGCTGTCGGTGTCATTTTTAAATTGCTTGGCGCAGTCTGCAAGTATGCAAACAGGGAATTCCAGCCCTTTTGATTTATGTATGCTTAGTATTTTTACATTATTTTCGGCTTCCGAAGAAAGCGCTGCGGCGGGAATATCTGAGTTTTTATTTTGTATATTTTCGAGATATTTTAAAAATCCTATGATTCCTTTGTGAAAGTTTGCGTCGTATTTTCTGGCGTATTCCGCAAATAATTTTAAGTTAGCGGTTTTTTGGGCTCCATTCGGCATTACGCTGCATATTTCAGGGTAAAATGTTTCGTCGTAAATATAATTTATAAACTCGTCGCAAGTTAAATTTTGGGATATATCTCGGTATAAATTTATTTGATTCAAAAACTTTTCGGCTTTTAAATTGCCTTCGTCGGCGGATTTTTTCAGGGAAAAATAAAACGGCAAATCGCTGTCTTTTTGCCTTATAATGCCGATTTCGTCCGCACTGAAATCAAATATAGGACTCATCATTACGCCGATTAGAGCGATATCTTGCACGGGATTGCTTATGATTTTAAGAAGCGAAATTATTGTGGTTATTTCTTGAGTCGCAAGGAATTTTTCGTTGATTTCACAGTGTGCTGGTATCCCGCATTTAATCAGTTCTTCGGCATAAATATGCGCCTGATTGTTGGAGTTTCTTAAAAGAATGCAAAAATCGGAATACGTCGCGGGGCGCCGGGTTCCGTTTGCCTCGATTTCAAAACCCGTGCTTATCATTTCCATTATTTTTTCGGCAATAAACCGCGCTTCGATAATGGCGGAACTTTCGTCGGATTCTTCTTGATTTATTAAGTTTAATTCCACGTTATTTTTAGGATTTTCTTCGGAGTTTATTCCCGGTATCAAAAATTCTTCTTGATTATACTCTATTTCTCCGGTTTCTTTCGACATTATGTTTTCAAAAATAAAATTTACAAAGTCCAAAATTTCTTTTTTACTTCTAAAATTTTTCCCCAGACTTATCTTTGCGGGATAAATTTCCGATACCGGATTGTAGATAGAAAATGCATCCTTTTTTTCAAGGAATATCTGAGGTCGGGATTGCCTGAATTTGTAAATGCTTTGCTTGACGTCGCCGACCATAAAAAGATTTTTTTCGTTTTTTGTAACCATTTTAAATATGGTGTTTTGAATGTCGTTTATGTCCTGGTATTCGTCCACCATGACTTCAATGTAATTTTCCGAGATATCTTTTGCAATTTGAGAAGGAATAATTTCGCCGTCTTTTTGATTGCATAAAAGCTTTATCGCAAGATGCCCGAGGTCACTGAATCCGAGCAAATTTTTTGAAATTTTTGCTGAATAAATTTCATGTGAATAGTAATTTACCACTTCAAAAAGAGTTTTAAAAATACTTTTAAGTGTGGCGGCAGTAAGGCGATTTTCTTCTTTGTCGCTGTAAAAATATTCAGATATTTTTTTGATTGATTTTTTGACGAAATCTCTTATGTATACGATTTTTTCCTTTATTTGTATGTCTTCCGGCGATTTCAAAGCTTTTAATCGTGAAAATTTAAAATCTGAAAGATATTTTTTTATTTCGTCGATATTTTCCGAAAGAATTATCTTTTCAAGCCTATCGATTTTTTCCATGTCGTCATTTAATGTTTCAAAATAAGCTTTTTTGATATTTTCAAAATTTTCGGTGTACATTTTCGCCTGTGCCAGTAGATTCTTCAGCGATATGACTTGTTTTTTGCAGAAATCCAAAATGTATTTTTCCCAGATTGAAACATCTGAATAATCATATAATTTTAAAATTTCTTCCATCCAAATATTCGGAAATACCATGGAATCTGTGAACTGATACATTTGATTTATTATATCTTCCAAATTTCGGTCATCTTTTTCACCTGTAAAAAAATCGGCAAGCTCTTGAAAATCCGAGCTCTTTTCTTCATAAAAATGCTCCAAAGTGGTTTCCAGCGCGGAGTTTTTTATAACTTCTATTTCGCTTTCGTTTGCAATCCTGAAGTTTGGCGAAATGCCCAGTTTAAAAAAATTTTCCTTGATTATATTCAGACAAAAGCTGTCAATAGTGCCGATTGAAGCCGATTGAAGAAGTAATTGTTGCCTTTGAAGATTTTTATTTCTCGGGTTTTCACGAATCATTTCGGAAAGTTTTTTTGAAATTCTCATTTTCATTTCCTGTGCAGCAAGTTTTGTGAAAGTAACGATTAAAAACTTATCGATGTCAACCGGGTTATTTGGGTCGGTAATCAAGTTTATTATGCGCTGTACAAGAACAGACGTTTTCCCGGACCCTGCCGCTGCCGAGACAAGTATAGTTCCGCCCGAGGCGTTCATTGCGTTTTGTTGGTCGGTTGTCCATTTGGAACTCATTTTAGACTTTCTCCATTTCTTCGATTGATTTTTCGTTACTTATTTTTTTAATTTCCGTAAAATTGGTCTTTTCATAGCAACAAATAGGGAAAAATTCACACCATTTGCACGCAGTGTCGGTATTTTTTATTGGGCTTTCGAAAATATTTCCGTTTTTTAATTCTTCAATCATATTTTTTATTTTCTTTTCGATGTACTTATATATGATTTCTAATTTGTTAAAATCTGTCAGAGAATTTGATTTTATTGATTCTCCTGAAATTTTTGCCGGAATAAAAATTCCTTCGCCGTCTTTTTCCATTGCCGAAATTACTTTGATATTATTCAGAATCAGTCCGTTCATTTTTAATTTTTCATCCAAGTTTTTCGAAATTTCTCCGGCTTCTTTTAATGTTTTTGCTTCGCCGACAGGCTTTAATGCCGGGAAATAAAGCACTCCCGCAGGCAGGACTTTTCCGTATTTTTTTTCGCCGTTTTTTTGAATTGACATCAAATAAATTAACATTTGCATATTGAGCCCAAAAAGGACGTCGGAAAGTTTAAATTCCTTTGCGCCTGTTTTGTAATCGATTATGCGCACATAGGTGCCTTCGGGCGAATTAAAAATATCAACTCTGTCGATTTTCCCTTCTATTTTGGTCGTTGTTCCGTCGCTGTTTTGAAATGTAAACGGCAGTACGTCGCCTTTTTCAGAAATTTCCAGTTCCAGATCCGAAAGCTTAAACAGTGTTTCTTGAAATTCTTTTTTGAAATGTTCAACAAGATACAAAATCGATTTTTTAATTTTTTCTATTATGTATATAAACCTTTGGTTTTTGTTTTCGAATCCACCGAGCTTGTTATTTACAAAGTCGTTTACCAGCACATTTATTTCGTTTGAAATTTGAAGATTATTTTTGGAAATAAGGCTTTCCTGCGGGAATTTTTTAAATAATTTTTCAAGTACAAAATGAACTATATTACCGTACTCAATAGCGTTGAATTTGGCGGGCAAATTATTTTTTGCCTTTAAAATATATTTACAAAAATATCCAAATCTGCAAGTATAATATTTTTCTATTTGAGAAGCGGATAGGGTAGAGGTGCTTTGAGTGATTTTTTTGATATTTTCTGAGTTTTTCAATTTTATAGGAGAATCATCGCAAATTTTCTTGAGTATATCGCATTTTGAACTGTAATTTGCGTTATTTTCGAAGTAATATTTTAAAGTTTGCGACAGTAAAGATTTATCTTTGTATTTTTCAGCATATGTCGAAAATGCAAAACTTTCGCACCAAATCATTTCTTCTTCCGTAAAACAGTACCTGTCCGGAATTTTTATTGCAGGAAAGATTTCTCTTACTTCTTTTATGATTTCAGATGGGAGCAAGGCGTTGTTTTCCGGACCGGACGATGACCAAGTGATGAATAATTTTTCGGTGGGGCTCGTTAAAATGTCGTATGCTAAAAATTTTTCTTTTTTTAAAAAATCTTCGTTGGCGCTGCCTATTTCTATTCCTAGTGCGTTTATTCCCGAAATTTCGGCGTTTGTAAATAAATTTGACTGAGAAGGTGCTTTTGGAAATTCCCCGTTTGCTGCTCCGATTGCAAATAAAATTTTAGGTCTGCTGATATAAGTTCTTTCCACGACCCCGACTAGGACATGGTCGGAGTTTTGTGGAATGGACGAAAAATCAATGTAATTTATCGCACAAAAAAGAATATCTCGGTACTTCGAAACGGATATCATTTTGTTTGAAAAAATCATGCCCGTTTCATTTAAAATTTCCATCAAAATATCCCAGATTCTTGCGCAATCTTGAGCAATCTTCAGGTTGTTTTCTGTTATATTTTTTAAGCAAAATTTTTTTAAATTTTCCGAAGCATTAATATCTGTCAAAAAATTGTAAACAGCTTTTGAAATTTCTTTTCCGGAAGATTTTTTTACAGAGCTTTTTAATTTTTCCAACGGCTCAATTATTTTAATTCGAAGTTCATTTAGTTGTATAAGAATTTGCTTGTCTTTTTCACTTAAACCTGATTTAAATCCCTCAGGGTGCATCGAAAAGGGCTTCAGCCAGGTTTTTCCTTTTATTTCCCAGAGCAAAATATAATTTTCGATTAGTGAAATTTCCTCGGTTGTAAGGTCTGTCAGACCGCTTTTTAGGTACCTCATAATGTCCTCGGTGCTGTAATTTGATTTTACAGAGTCGATGGCCGCAAAAATTAAATTTATCAAATTATTTTGCAAAATTTTTTGAGGGGTATCCAAAAAAAATGGTATCCTATATTTTTTGAATTTACTTTTGAATAAACCGGCGTATGAGTCCGCCGAGCGCATAATCACCGCAAAATCTGAGTATTTATATCCGTCATTCATGACCATTTTTTTGATATTTGCCGCAACGAATTCTATTTCTTCATCGGTCGACACGGCCCTGTATAATTTAATATTTTTAGGGCAGTTTGGATATGAAATTTTTTCGGAATTAAAAATATTTTTTTCTAAAATTTCGAGTTCGCTGTTTATTTTGCAAGGGTTGATATTGCCCGTGTCCTCAATGCTGCGCGTAGGAATGGAATTTTCAGAGGCTATTTTTTTTATTTGATTTATGGATTTTTTTACTGAGTAAAATAATTCCTCCGCAGTATCTTCACCCGAAGGAAACTTAAACGAAAAATAAACATTTTTCGCTTGAGAAATTATTATTTTTAAAACTTCGAGCTGTTGCTTCGTAAAATTTGCAAATTCGTCCACATAGATTGTGTAGTTTTTAAAAACATTATTTTCTTTTATTATTTTTTCCAAAATGTTCAGGCTGTCAAAGAGGTCCACAAATTTATTTTCTGTCAGATTTTTATATTCGGATTTTATGAGTTGGATTTCGGAAATTTTTTGCTTTAGATATGATTTATCCGTTGAATTTACAATTTTTTGTAGGTCATCATCGCTGATTTTTTCGGATTTAAAATCCATAATGGTGCTAAGAATCAGCTCAACAGTGTTGATATCATTGCTGTTTTTATTATATAAATTTAACTTGTCTTTTACGTTTTCAATCGCGGCATTCATCAAAAGAATTTTCTTGGTGTCGCTTATCGGCTTGATGGGTGGAATTTTTATTATTTGAGAAACAAAATCATAAATTCTTGAAAAACTCAGAATTTTTATCTTTGCAAAATTTTTATTCCCCATGCGTTTTAACATTTCACGTTCGCAAGCGAATGAACTTTGCTCAGGCACAATCAAAACAGTATTTTCTTTTTTGGACGTGACGTTTTCGATTATTATTTTTTTGAGTTTTTCCGAACTGTATTTCCTGTCAAAAATGAAGTAAACCAAGTAAAATTCCACCTTCTAAAATGTAAATAGATTATCACAAAAATGCCTAAATGTCAATTTTTGACGATTTTAATCAGGACGTATTTTTTGTCTAAAAAATCAAATAATAACAAAGTACTTTAAATTTGAAGTACAATAAAAATCAGGAGGGGATTTAAATGAAAGAAGAAAAAAATTTACAGGAAAAGCAAATGGACAAGGTTTCGGGAGGAAAAATCATTAAAACAGAGGATGACAAATTTATGGCCGTCCCAAAATCTTGTAAGGAATGCTCAACTTTAGGAGAAGCAAAAAGCTGTAAAGAAAGACTCGACAGGAACGAAAAGTGCGACTGCCACGAATGTGATAGCGCCGTATGCCCTAATCATAATAAATAATCATTTTTAATTTGTGCATAAATATATATAAATTTTAGGCATTGACAAATAAATTTATATATTATACACTATACATGTGCAAAGTGTACAAATTAAATAAAGGAGGAATTTTTTATGAAAAAGGAATTACAAAGCGCAGCTTTGGGAGATGTAGCAGGAGGAAAAGTCGTTGAAACCAAAGATGGAGAGTGGTTAGTTGTTCCATCTTTTTGTAAAGAATTTTCCACAAGAGAAGAAGCTGAAAAATTTGAAGCTGAAATCAGAAAAAATCTTAAAAAATCTGAAGAATAAGGCTATTAAATAAGAATGATTCGCTTCCGAGCAATAGTTCGGGGGCGTATTTTGTTTAAAATTTCATGAAAATGCTTGACAAATAGTTGTGCATTTTATACAATAAAAATGTATAAAATATACAAATTTAAAAAAGAAAAGGGGAATTATTATGGACAAAGAATTAAAAGATTCAGAATTAAATGAAATTTCCGGCGGAATAGCCACAGAAATTACCGAAAAGGATGGAAAGTGGAGATTTAATGCTTTATGGGGCTCTGAGTTTATGTCAGCGGAATTTGATACAAAGGAAGAAGCCCAAAAATACGAAAAAGAAGTAGTAGCTCTGTCGAAAGTGTTTGATAAGAAGGAAACCCCTGAATCATCACATAGACGCGCTCTCGAAAGAATATACAATAATAAAAAAAGACCAAAACGTTCATGGTGGTTTTAGAGTTTCTTAAAATTAGATAAGGGAGGAAATTAATTATGAAAAATGAATTAAAAGACGAAAAATTAAATGAAGTTTCAGGCGGAGAAGTTACTGAAGTTACAAAATGGAAAGTACATACCATGTGGGGTAATGACGAGATAACAGGAGAATTTTCCACAAAAGAAGAAGCTGAGGATTATGAGAAAAGACTCGAAAAAATAAGAGAAACATGTACGAGACACGATGCCACTTTTATGGAGCATCTTTGGTTTGGAAATCCAAAATTTAAAAAATAAAAGAAAGGGGAAAGTTAACATGGAAAAAGAATTAATGGAAAAGGAATTAAAAGATACAGAATTAAATGAAGTAGCAGGAGGAAAAGTTTTTAAGAGCGAAAATGGAAAATGGAAAACCGGTTGGAATCCGGCAGGAGAGTGGGATACAAAAGAAGAGGCCGAGCAGGCTGAAAAAGATATTGAAAAAACTTTTTCAAAACTCGGTGACCGTATTGTTTTTCATGGCCCCGATGGGAAACCGGTATCGGTAAATACTTTTGGAAAATATTTAGGAGGGAATTAATTATGAAAAAAGAATTAATGGAAAAAGAGTTAAAAGATACAGAATTGAATGAAGTAGCAGGAGGAAAAGTTTTTAAAAATAAAATGACCGGAAAATGGCAAACCACTTGGAATACAGGCGAACAATTTGAGCATAAAAAAGATGCAAAAAAATATGAAAAAGCTGTCAAAAAATTGATTTCGCAACCTGTTTACACTGATGATAAAGGAGTAAATTAGTTATGGAAAAGGAATTAAAAGATGCTGAATTAAATGAAATTGCCGGCGGAAAAATCGTAGAAACTGCCGACGGAAACTTTTTGGTAGTTTCGGACGAAGATGATGTTAAAAGTTTTGCAACCAAAAAAGAATTGATTAAGTATTTAAGAAAACGTGTTGAAGAAATGCACAAACAATTCTTGAAAGATAAAGGAGTCGATCTTGATAAATGGTATGTTAAAATCATAGACAAGGTTTACAATACTTTTCACAAGCCAAAAATTACCGACGAGCAGTTAATAAAATACGCCGGCGGAACCAAAACTCCAAATGCCGAAAATGGCGACCAAAGAGAATTTGAAAATTTTTTGAAAGACGATAAATTGGGTGTTCCGCAAGGACCTAAAGAATATATCAGAGATAAAAAAATTTTTATATTAAAACATAAAAAATAAACTTAGGAGAGGAATAATTATGAAAAATAAAATGAAAAATTCGGAATTAGATAAAGTATCAGGCGGTGATAGAATCGAACAAGCAGAGGACGGCAAATGGATGATTTATCCATACCGAAAAAGATTTTCTACGGAAAAAGAAGCCGAAGAATACGTAAATTCAATCATAAATGCACGAGCACAAAAAAATTATGAGCTCGAAAAAAAACTGCTGGATGATTTGCACATAGAAGAAATTACTTCGGAATTAGATAAAATATCAGGCGGAAGCGGGTTGGCCAGACAAACAGCAGACGGCAGATGGACGCTTTATCGGTACGTGAAAAGATTTGCCACAGAAGAAGAAGCCCTAGATTATGCACATTCCATTGCACAAGCATATAAAGAAGGAAATAATAAGCTTGGAGACAGACTGTGGGATGAATTAAAAATAGAAAGAAATTACTACTTAAATCCAACAGAGTCTCCGGTGGAAAAGAAATAATTGTTGATACCAAATACAAAAAAACACCTCCGAACTATAATTGTTCGGAGGTGTTCTTTATCTATTAACTATCGCTTTCGATTAATTCGTTATCGTTAATGTTTATTATTTTCATTAAGGTTACATCGTGTTTTTCCGGTGCAAACCAAATATTGCTGTTTTCGGTTCCTAACATAAATCCACGGGAGTTGTTGAATAGTACTCTTGAATTACATATTTCTCTTTTCATTGTAGAATCGAAAACATCTTCAAATTTCAGATTTTCAAATTCTTCTTTATTTTTTATGGTTTTAAGTTGATTTTTAACTTTAACACCTATAGGATACGAAATCAGCTCGCTGATAGATTTCAAATCTTCTTTTTCCATATACCCTATAATGTTAGTTGCAAACAATTCGGCGCTGTCATGAACATCCGATGACCAGTTTTTGGTGTCGCGATTGCTTATCACGCGCATTTCCTCGTTAAAATCGCCATCTACTATGCTGATGATTTTAAGCTCTGCACTGCTCTCCACAGGTGAGAACCAAATATTGTGATTTCCTTCTCCAATCATAAATCCTCTCCAATTACTGAAAAGAGTTGTCGAAGAATTTAAAGTGTCTATCATTTCATCATCAAAAACGCTCTTAAATTTAAGATTTGCGAATTCATCTTTATTTGAAATAGTTGTGAGCTTGCCGTCAACATTTATTGAAATCGGATATTCAATCATATCGCCGAGCGCTTTCATATCCTTAGTGTCAACAGTATCAATGATTTCTTCGGCAAATTTTTCGGCTTCTCTGTGGATTGATTCGTTCCACAGGGAATTATTATCGCTTGTTATGCTTTTTCTTACTGCAGAAGATGTATTATCCTGGCTTTCTGCGCTGCTTTGCGAGGTTGAAGATTGAGTATCGGGTGTTGTTGTGTTATTTGAACAACCTGCCGCAAGCAAAAACATTGAAATGGAGGACGCTACTAATAATGTTTTTCTGTTCATCTTTATCTACTCCTTTACAAATAAATTTAGAAACGTAAAATTATTTATTGTTTCTATTTGTTAATTTTAAACAAAAATAACTAATTTGTCAAGGGGTATTTCAAATATTTTTTATTATTTACACAAAAAATATATAAAATGCCAAAAGAATCATGCTTTTTATTTGGCACTTAATAATATTGTTTTATGAAAATAAAAAAGCCGATTATAAAATAATCGACTGCGTTTTTAACTGGTCGAGGTGACAGGACTCGAACCTGCGGCATCTTGGTCCCAAACCAAGCACTCTACCATCTGAGCTACACCTCGAACTGCATTATAATTATAATTGCATAATAAAATTTTGTCAATAGCCTAAATTAATAAAGCCAAGCTGAAAAACAGCTCGGCTGAAATTATCCCGAAATTTTGAATGCTACGGCGCTTATATCGTCGTCGTGAGCGTCTTTTCTTATTGCCACAGCAGAATTTACCACTAAATTTGAAAGCTCTTGTACGGAATTGTAATTTTCGGAAGTCAATATTTTTTGAATCCACTCAGAACCTATATCGGTTGCCCCGTCCGAAACCATGAGGACTATATCGCCGCTCTCCAGGCTGTGAATTTCCTGAGAGAATGTTACTTCGTTTAAAATCCCTATAGGGAGCGATTCAAAATTAATATCGAATACTTTATTGTCCCTTACGATAAAAGTGGAAGGCGAACCGGCTTTTATAAATTTTGCCTGCCCTGAGAATAAATCCAACGACACAATATCCATCGTTGTCAAAAATTCATCCTTAGGTTTGAGCATAAGCGCCGAATTAACGAGCTTTAGACCTCCTGCAAAACTTATCCCCGATTTTATAAAGTTTTTCATTAGTTCGGAAGCCACAGCTCCTTCCGCCGCCGCTGAACCTCCCGTACCCATTCCGTCGCTTATTATTACGTTAAAGTTGCCGTTGCTGTCCTCAAAATAACAGCAGCTGTCGCCGCAAAGTTTCCCGTTATTGCAAGCGTGCTGGCTTATGCCTATATCTACATTGAAATTCTTTTTTTCGGAGATTGAAATTTTATAACAATTATCAAAATCCGTTATTATAGGCATGTCCATTTCCCGACCGCAATTTTTGGATATTTTTCTTCTGAATTTTTCTAAATTTTCTTTTTTGATGTAAATCTGGCTTTCTGCGTCAATGAATAATTTGTCAGATTTATTAGTTACGCATGTTATGTTCGATATGTTCAAATTCATATTAATTGCAATGTCTTTAACTTTATTTTCCATGTCTTTGTCGGTGTCGGTAATATCTTCGAGCTCTGAGGATAAGTCAGTCAAAACAGACCCCACGGTACTGAATTGGTTAGACATTATGGATTTGAATTCATTTATTTTAATCTCTGCCGATTTGTAATTATTGAAATTAGAAAAAGCCTCTGAAATTTTATGTATTAACAAATCTGTTTTTTTGCATCTTCCAAGAAAATCCGAAGAAAGTTTGAAAGGTGAATTTTTCCCTCCTGAAACAACATGGCTATAAATACTTTTTATTCCGTCGTATGTGCTTTCGTAATTTTTGGACCAGCAAAAAGAATTAAGTCCGCAAGAACTGCACTGCGAATAGGCCGCTTTTAAACACATTTCCGTAGGGTTCTGCCTTGGAGATTTTGAAAATTTATTCGAAGCTTTATCTAAAATTTTGGTAACATTATCAAGCGATTCCGAGAAAAATTTTAATTTTTTTGACAATATATTTTTTGAGTTTACGCACCCATACTTTTGACCTAAAGACGGGAGCGAAAATTTAATCGTACTTAAAAAAGATTTAGGAATGACCAAAAATAAACAAATGCCGAGTATGGATTCGTAAATCCCTGAAATCATTTTGGTTACGTCTCCTATTTGAAATGAAAGCAAGGTGTTTGCAAATAAAAACGCCAAGCATGCCGCAATTTTCCCGAGCCCCGAAAACATCCCTGAAATTAACCCTCCGAACGCATATGAACCGGATATATACGATTGTCCGAAAGAAGGCAAACTGAATATAATCCCTGAGCATATCCCCGAAATGGTGCCCATTGCCGGTCCAAAAATGTAAGAAATAGTTAAAATAATTGCTATTGCCAAAACTTTACCGATTGAAATCCCTGCTACAGATAATTTCGAAAGAGAACAAAGCACAATGCTCATACTTATTGCTACACATACAAATTCTTTCTGATTTAAGGAATAAAGTTTCTTGTTTGATAATATCTTAAAAGTGACATCAAAAAAATACGCCGCTCCTGCCGCAAGAATTGCTTCGAGAATGCTTATAGAAATATCTCGTTTGTCAATTCCGTATGCCAAATCCATTGAAATTCCGGTTACAAGGGATGAAAAAAATACTACCAGAGGTGTATAAAGAACATGATTTTTGATTTTTGAAATATCACTTAAAGTCCATTTTATAGCAGTGATTGCAACTACAGTAGCTATGTATCTTATGGCGCATCCTAGACGCAAGGGGAATAAATATCCTATGGCCGTGCCGATAAGTGTGGGGGTCAGAAATTTTAAAGGCGCTGACGCCGAAAACGATAATCCGAACGGATAATATCGTCCCAAGACTTCTCCTCTGGATATCAAAATTGCCGATATAAAACACATCATTTTGATAAACAAAAATTTTAAAGAATAATTTTTTGCTGAGTTTAATAGTTTTTCTTTAGTGCTTGCAGTTATACTTTTCAATTTACTACGCCACCTTATATCAATTATTGTTGATTTGACACCATTATATTAAATTTCCGGTGAATTTTATTGTCGGTCTGCGCTGGAGATTAAATTGTATTTTTGATTGATTTTATTTTTTAATTGATAATTTAGGCGATTTATAAACTCAAATAAATTATTATGGGGGATTTTTAGCGTGATTTTGTAAGTTTTGATGATTTAAAAATAATATTTCATTGTTTTTTCTATTTTGATTTTTGCCCTTTTTATATGTCTGGAAACGCAAGAAATGTCGATTCCGAGTTTTTCAGAAATATCTTTCATTTTCATCATTTTTCCGTAGTAGAGTAAAATACAAATTTTTTGCTTTTCTGTCAATTCTCCGTTTACTATTTTTTTCAGAGATTCTACCATTTTCTTGTGATTTGTATCCTCAGCGTCAAAAAAATTCTTGTTATATAACGACATACTGATAAGTGATTCCGTGAAATTATCCATAGAGAAGGGTCTTTTAGTCATTCTTCTGTTACCTCGCTTTTTCTTTTTAAATATTTACCTGTATGAAGTAAGTCCAAATACATTGAATATAAAATGCGCAATCTGTAATTGACATCGGAGCTTTTTTCGGGACTAATCTTCACATATTGTGTTCTTATGGATTTTATGTGTTTTTTAAGTATTTTCGCCTGACTTAAGTATTCGTGTGCTAATCTTTTGTAATACATTTCACCCCTCCTAATACACGAAATGTGTAGAAAATCATAAAAAAATAAAAACCACAGGTACATTTGGTGTTCCGATAACCCTTTTCGGTTCGCACGTACTCATGGTATCATATGTATATTAAATCGTCAACCACAAATTGGTTTTTAATCTAATCTTACAAAAAATATAATAATTAGATTCAGGATATTTTTACACAGTAATTGAACACTATATGTGTAAGTGATATAATAATTGTACAATTTAAGTTCCTTCGACAAAATTTTACTAACTTTTACTTTCAAAAATATTAGTATTAATTTGTGAATAAGTTTGGAAATTAATTTTACATAACCAAAAATTCCAGCCTGGGAGGGATTACTATCAGTAGTAAATTAGGTTTTAAATTAAAAAAATTAAGAAAAAAATCGGGTATGACCCAAGCTCAACTTGCGGACAAGCTTAATATTTCTCATTCCGCAGTGGGAATGTATGAGCAAGGCAGGCGAGAACCTGATAATTCAACTTTGGCGAAAATTTGTCGCATGTTTGATGCCAGCGGAGATTATATACTAGACCTTAAAGATGATAATTCAGATGAGATTGAAAGCAATGAAATTTATAGTATTATCTCCAATTTTATAAGTTGCCTTGAAAAGCAAGACGATTTGATGTTCAATGGTGTTCCTATTAATAATCTTGAGAAAAAAAGGATTGCATCTGCTTTAAAAGTTGCCGCAGCGGTTACTTTGTCAGACATAAACTGCGATTTGTAAGGCGCTTAAATAACATTTTTCTGCCGCGTGTATATAATATATAAAAGAGTTTTTTAATGTTTAAGTTTCCGGTCAAGAAATTATAAAATAACGGCGGTGAGAATTATGTGTGGATATAAACAACAAGGGATATTAGCGCTCGCATTTGGACTGGGGCTTACGCTTTCATTTTTATTTCCGGAGTCCATTATTATAATTGTTATTTCAGTAATACTCGTTATATTGGCTATAGCACTTATAAAATGCTGATTCTGTTGTATTGGGGGTTTGAATTATGAAAGTTGTGTTGATAAAAAGTCCCGGATTTTTAGGTTTTTTTCTAAGAAAGATATTTGGAATAAAAAAAGAAAAAATTTAAACAAAAAAATTTAAGTATAAAAATAGGCTCCTTTCTAAAGGGAGCCTTTTGTTATGTTATGAATATAAAAAATATATAAATTTAACATAAAAAACCCTTGACAATATATATATATATATAATGACAAATGTAATGTGTCACATTAACAATAAATAAGTTAAAAAAGGAGAGGAAAATTATGAGTAAAAAAATTACTAAAACAATTAAATCACCAAATGGAGAAAGCGTAGAAGTAGACTTTGAGTTCAGCACTGAGGACAGAGGATTTTCTATGAGTAATAAAGTTACTCTAGACCAATTTATGGGATGCTTTAAAGGAATTGCAGGCACGATAGATAAAAAAGCTACTATGGAAGAAAAAAAGCATGTTAGTGAGTTTATGAAAGACATCGTAGAAAGTGCTTTGAGATTTAAAGATGCTTTTGAAAAGGACGGAGGAGTTAATTGCAAGACAGTTTTTTCTCCAAAAGGCAAAGTGAAATGTTATATAGAAAATAAAAAAATATATGAGATCGATTGCAAGGAGTATGCTGACGACTTTATAGATGGCGTTAGACAATTATTTGTACAAGGAAAATTAATTGGACCTGGCGAAAAACAATTCTAAGTCCAAATTCACAGCTTTCTCGAGAAGCTGTGAATTTTTTATGCGCAAAAGCCACGTGGTAACTCGCGTGGCTTTGATTTATATATTAGTTTAATTCCCCGACGTAATATTTATAAGATGCGCAACACCGGGAATTGTCTCGCCTTGTTGAGAAGAAGTGGGGGACATTAGCGCGCCTGTTGCCATGAATAAAATATTTTTCCACTCTTTGCTTTTCACGTGATTGAGTATATACGAGCAAAGTATGGAGGCTGAACATCCGCACCCGGAGCCTCCTGCGTGTACATCTTGAGTTTCTTTGAAGTACATCATCAGTCCGCAATCGTTGTAATTTTCCCCAAGGACCAAATTTTCTTTTTTCATTAATTCTTTTAGTAAATCCGAACCGACCTCGCCTAAATCTCCCGAAAAGATCATGTCGTAATCGTCAGGTTTTGTGTTTGTGTCCTCAAAAAAAGATATGAGAGTTTTTGCTGCTGCCGGAGCCATAGCCGCACCCATGTTGTTTGCGTCTTTTATCCCAAGGTCAACTATTTTGCCTACGGTAGCATATTTTATTTGAGGGTTTTCTTCATTTCTTTCAACTATTATTGCACCCGACCCCGTGACTGTCCACTGCGCTGTCGGAGTTCTTTGACCGCCGTAATGAAGCGGAAATCTAAATTGCCTTTCCGATGAACAATAGTGCGAAGAAGTTACCGCAACGGAATAATTTGATATCCCGGCTTCGATTGAAGTTGCTGCCAAAAACAAAGTCTGAGCCATTGTCGAACACGCCCCGAATTGTCCTAAAAATGGTATCCCCAATTCCCTTAATCCAAACGCTGACGACATGCATTGATTTAATAGATCCCCTGCAAAGATATAATTTATGTCTTGCGTGTTGAGCATTGATTTTTCGAGGGCTGTGTTTACTGCGATTGCCTGGAGTTTGCTTTCTGCTTTTTCCCAGGAATCTTCCTTTAGAGTCGTGTCTTTAAAAATTTTGTCAAATTGGTTTCCGAGTGGCCCCTCGGATTCTTTTTTTCCGCATACGGATGCATAACTTTTAATTGATGGACTATTTTCAAATTTAACTGTGTTTTTTCCTATTCTTTTTGCCATAATTTCACTCCTCAAAACAAAAAATACTAAATATGAAAAATTCTTTCCATATCTAGTATTCGAAGTTTTTAGAATAATATTATAGTTTATTGAGATATATTTTTTGATGTATTTTCTTGGACATTTCCCGACTTTTTAATATCATTTTCGCTTATCTTGTACATACTTAAAATTTTTTCTTTTACCATATCATTGAGCACGAACTTGGACTTTTTCATGTTTGAATTTTCCTTGTTCAAAATCATCACCCACTAACACAGTTATTTAATTTTCATATAAATAAATTATACTACCCACCTAAAATATTTCAATAGATTTTATAAAAATTATTTGTTTCAAAATTTTAGTATTTTTATTATAAATGTGCAAGGTATTATCTAATATTGTCAATAATAAAAAAGGTGAAAAAATACCATTTGGAAATAATTGTTAATTACATTTCCGGTTATTATTAAAATATCCGCTACGGAATTTGACCTGTATAGCGGATAATTTTATTATTTTTCCATCGATTTTGCCGTGGCAACTGCGCAGGCAACTGTTGCACCGACCATGGGGTTGTTGCCCATTCCTATAAATCCCATCATATCCACATGAGCCGGCACAGAAGACGAACCTGCAAATTGTGCGTCACCATGCATTCTTCCCATGGAGTCGGTCAAGCCATATGAAGCTGGTCCTGCACCCATATTATCGGGGTGAAGAGTCCTTCCTGTTCCTCCGCCCGAAGCTACCGAGAAATATGATTTATTGTTTTCGGTTGCCCATTTTTTATAAGTCCCCGCAACTATATGTTGGAATCTGGTGGGGTTTGTGGAATTACCCGTAATAGAAACGTCAACCTTTTCATGTTTTAGAATTTCGAGCCCTTCAAGAGCTTCGTTTGCACCGTAGCACTTTATGTTGGACCTCTCATTCTTAGAGAATGATTTTTCGGATAAAATTTTCAATTTTCCCGTGCTGAAATCATATTCGGTTTTAATATATGTGAACCCATTCATTCTTGAAATTATATATGCTGCATCTTTTCCAAGACCGTTCAAAATTACTCTGAGAGGGGATTTTCTGGCTTTATTTGCGTATTTTGCGATTCCTATGGCGCCTTCCGCAGCTGCAAAAGATTCATGTCCGGCGATAAATGCAAAGCACTTGGTTTCTTCGTTTAATAATCTTGAAGCCAAATTTCCATGCCCCAAACCTACTTTTCTTGAGTCCGCTACTGACCCGGGAATACAAAACGCTTGGAGGCCTATTCCGATATATTTTGCGGCTTCTTCGGCTATCTTAGCATTATTTTTTATGGCAATGGCGCATCCTAAAGTATAAGCCCATACCGCGTTTTCAAAAGCAATCGGCTGGGTTGATTTTACTATTTGTTCGGGGGATACACCGTTATCTTCGCATATTTTTTTAGCTTCTGCTAAGTCCTTGATTTGGTGTTCTTTCAGGCATTTATTTATTGTTTCTATTCTTCTTGAATATCCTTCAAAAATTATATTATCATTCATATTTTATTTTCCTTTCGGATAAAATTTTATGCTTATTCATTTCTGGGATTTACGTATTTTACTGCGTCGTCATACCTGCCGTAAGTTTTAATTCCCGAATTATATGCTTCTTCAGGTGAGATTCCATTGCTGATTTTCTCAAACATAACTCCCGGATTAATAAATTTATACCCAATCACTTCGTCATTTTCGTCCAATGCCAGAGATAATATGTATCCCTCAACCGTTTGCATATATCTGACACCTTTTTCTTTGGAGCTGAATATAGTTCCGATTTGAGAGCATTTTCCTTTGCCGAGGTCTTCGAGACTCGCACCGACAGGCAGACCTTCTTTTGAAAAAGCAGTTTGAGAACGCCCGTAAACCAACTGCAAAAATATTTCTTTCATGGCGTCATTTATAGCGTCGCACACCAAATCAGTGTTCAAACATTCCAAAAGGGTTTTCCCCGGCAGAATTTCCCCTGCCATAGCCGCAGAATGAGTCATTCCCGAGCACCCGATGGTTTCTACAAGAGCTTCTTCAACTATTCCGTTTTTTACATTTAGAGTGAGTTTGCAGGCGCCTTGTTGCGGTGCGCATTTTCCTACTCCGTGCGAAAGCCCCGAAATGTCCTTGATTTCCAAAGATTTAACCCAATTTCCTTCTTCGGGGATAGGAGAAGGCCCATGGTACGGGCAAGAATTTATTTTGTGCATGTTCAGTATTTCCGGTGAGTAGTTCACAGTTTAGCCCTCCTGTTTATTCACAATATTTTTTATTATTCTGTATATTTTTTCATCTGAATCGGTTACCGAGATTTTTCTCAGATTTTTTGAATATTCTTTCGCAACCTCTCCGTCATTTTCGAGTATTTTATTTATTTCTCGGATTAAATTATCTTCATTTAAATTTTTTTCTTCTATTATGCTTGCGGCATTTTTCGACACCAATGCCATTGCGTTGTGGAATTGATGATTTTCGGCTACATTCGGCGACGGAATCAAAATCGCAGGTTTAGCTGTGCCTTCTATCTCGCTGATCGTTGTCGCGCCGGCTCTGCAAATTATTAAATTCGCCGCAGCCATGCATTCCGCCATGTTATGTATATAATTCTTTATTATAAGCCTTGGGCTTTTTAAATCCACCCCATGCAATTTCTCCAAGAAATCATTACAAGATTTCCCAAATCCATGGATGAAATTATAATTTGTTTTGCTGAAGTTATTGCTTATCAGCTCGCTCATAACATTGTTTATCGCTTTTGCGCCCAGACTTCCTCCAAATGAAAGTATCGTCGGAGCATCCGTTAGATTGAGCTCTTTTTTTGCTGTTTCTTTGTCTATTTTAGTTATTTTATTTCTGATCGGCGTGCCTGTTATTTCTGAGTTTATGCTCTTAGGCAGGTGCTTTCTTGCTTCGCTGTCCACAAGCAAAACTTTTGCCGCTTTTTTTGCCAGCAGTTTTGTAGTTACACCCGGATAAGAGTTCGAATCATGTATAATGTAGGGAATATTCATTTTTCCGGCAGTTCTCAAAAAAGCTCCGCAAACATATCCGCCAGTTCCAACGCAGATATCAGGTTTGAAATTTTTTAGAATTATTCTTGACTCGTGTGTTGAGATAAGTATATTTTTAAGAGTTTTTATATTTTTTTTCAATCCCTCAAAATTTATCTTCCTTGAGAATCCCGAAACGGTTATTCCTTCGAATTTGTATCCACACCTTGTCACTAATTCTTTTTCCATCCCGTTTTTCGCGCCTACATAAAGTATTTCCGTGTCGGGTTCCTTGCTTTTTACATAGTCGGCCAAAGCGATGGCCGGATTTATATGTCCTGCGGTTCCTCCGCCGACAAATATTATTTTCAAATTATTTTCCTCCTACTTATTAAGTTTTTTCCAGATGTGCTGTTCGAGAAATAGAAAGTATAATTCCCATTTGCGCCAGAAGCATAAGCAAAGACGTTCCGCCGTAGCTGAAAAACGGCAAGCTTATTCCTGTATTCGGAATCGTGTTGGTTACAACGGCGATATTTAAAATAACCTGAAGCCCAACCTGCGCCGTTAAACCTATCCCCAAGAGCATTCCGAATCTGTCTTTCGCTCTCATGGAAATTACCATTCCTCTCCACACTAAAAGAGCAAATAAAAATAATATTAAAACCGCCCCGACAAATCCTAGCTCTTCGCACACTACTGAAAAAATAAAGTCATTTTGCGGCTCAGGAATAAAAAGATATTTCTGCCTTGATTGTCCAAGCCCCAGACCCCACAGTCCGCCCGAACCTATAGCGTAAAGTCCTTGGCGTGTCTGCCATGTGTCTACGCCCGCTCCCGGAGAAAATGGGTCAAACCATCCCGCGATACGATTGTTTGCATATGTTAATTTGTCTGTGAATAAAACCAAATATAGCAAAGCAGCTGCTATTGCGCCGATTACCATTCCGAACCATCTTAATTTTATCCCGCCTATAAAAAGCATACCCGCTGCAAGTAAAATTACGATTGCCGAGCAAGATATATGGGGTTCTAGTACTAAAAGTAATATTGTAGGTCCTAAAATTATCAAATAAGGGAGGATTCCGTATTTAAAGGTTTGCATACGATGAAAATTTAAGTTTATAAAGTGAGCAAAAGAAACTACGATGGCAAATTTTGTTATTTCTGATGCCTGGAATCTTAAAAATCCCAGTTGAAACCACCTGTGAACGCCGTTTATCGGTGGCATTATCAGAACGAGGATCAGCAAAACGAATGAAACGCCCAAGATAGGTACTGCCCATTTATGAAAATAATTATAATCAATACACGAAATGGCAAACATCCCGATTACTCCCAGAATAGCAAAAACCAGTTGACTTTTTATAAAATGAGCACTGTCTCCGCCATGCAAAAAGTAAGCATTCGGGTAACTTGCCGAATACATCATGACAAGCCCTATGACCAAAATAGTTAAAACCAAAAATAAAAATGGTAAGTCTATTCCGGATTTTATAGAAACAATTTTTATGTCAGAAATAATTTCTTTCAAGCTCTTTCGTGATTTTTTGGAAGCTTTTTTTGAATCATCTTGACTCTTATTTTCTTCTTGGTGCATTTGATTTTTTTCTTTTAAACTTCTTCTTGACCGTAATCGTTTTGCTCTCATCGAGGTTTGATTTCCTCCTTAAGTTGTTAATTTATTTTTACATGCCGTATATTACCATGAGGGTTGATAAAACTCCAAGAATAACTGTTGCAACGCTGAAAACTGCGCATATTTTTACTTCGTCCCAGCCACACATTTCAAAATGGTGGTGAAGAGGACTCATTTTGAAAAGCCTTTTTCCGTGTGTAAATTTGAAGTACAAAACTTGAATAATAACCGAAAACATCTCGGCGATATAAACAAAACTGAGTACTATAAGAGGAATATAAAGGTTCGCCCCCATAAATAATGCGCAAACCATTCCGCCTAAGAATAGGGAACCTGTATCGCCCATAAATACTTTTGCCGGATGGAAGTTCCAGAATAAGAATCCTAAACATCCTCCTGCGAGAGCCGCGGCTTCAATGCTTAATCCGGACATTCCCATAAGGTTCAAAATCACCATTGCAAAAAGGGCTGCAAAAAATGTTACCGAAGTGCACAGACCGTCAATTCCGTCGGTCAAATTGGCTGCGTTTACGATTCCTACTACAATAATGGCAAAAATTAACCAGTAGAAAATTCCTAAGTCAACACTTCCCATGAAAGGTATTTTAACAGTAGTTAAAACCGGTCCGCCGAAAGCTTTGTTTACAGCGTGAAGCACCAAAAAGTAACATCCGACAATTCCAAATTGTAAAATCAGCTTTTGCTTTGGAGTTAAGCCTTTATTTTGTTTTTTGCTTACTTTTACATAATCGTCCATAAGTCCCACGGCGCCATACGCCACCGCAAGTGCAAGACCTGCAAATATTTTTACAATCATAAGAGGTGTTTCGATTGCGTTCATTCCCGAAATTTCAGATATTTTATAATAAGCCGGAACGCATATTGCCGTAGAAATAACAATCCCCACGATAAACATTATTCCGCCCATTGTGGGTGTACCTTGCTTGTTTTTGTGCCAAGAAGGTCCCACCTCCAAAATTGTTTGACCGTATTTTAATTTGTGAAGATAAGGAATTACAATCTTCCCCGAAAATAAAGTTATTAAGAAAGAGATAAATACAGCACTAAGAGCTGATATTGCATAACTGTTCATGCGATTAACCGCCTCCGTATTATTATTTTTTCCGATATATGAATGAATTATGTTATAAATTATATATCATTTTATGAATTATTCCAAATATATAATTTTTAAGTTACTTTATCTTCGTGGATAAATCCTACATTGATTGTTGTTCCCGGACTGACTTCCGTTCCTTCCGGTACGCTTTGAGTCGAGGACACTACTCCCGCTTCCGATAGGTTGGAGCCTGATATTTTAATATTCAAATTAAATGCAAGAGCAGTTTTCGTTGCCTCGAGAACCGACATACCGATAAGTTTTGGAACTTTTACTGAGGTATTTCTGCTTTCGCTGTCTGTATATAGAACTATGTTCCCGCCTTGAGAAATTTGTTCTGACGGCTGTGGAATCTGCGCAATTACGTTTTCGCCTTCTCCTATAATTATCGGTCTTAAGGACATATTTGCAGCTGTTGATTTTGCGTCACTTACCGATTTTCCGATAAGTTCCGGAGTGGTATTTTCAAATTGCTTTTTTTCTTCTTCTGTGTATATTTTTTCAATTCCCATGTAAGGCAGAATATCTTGCATCGCTTTTGCAAACACAGGAGCGGCTACGGCGCTTCCGTAATAATATTCGCCTTTAGGAGTATCAAAAAATACAAGCATTGCGATTTTTGGGTCGTCCGCGGGAGCAAATCCGCAGAATGAAGATATGTAATCTTTTTGTCCGGGTGTGCTCAAACCTATTTTTTCCGAAGTACCTGTTTTACCTGCTACTCGATATCCCGGTACGTAAGCGTTTTTAGCAGCTCCGTGAACCGCGTTTTCATATAGCATGGAGGTGACTCTCTTGGCGGTTTGCTCTGAAATTACTTTTCTCTTTATAATAGGATCTATCGTTTTAACAATGTTTCCGTTTTCGTCAAGTATTTCTTTTACAACGTGCGGCTGAACCAAATTTCCGCCGTTTGCAATAGTTGCCGCGGCTGTTATCATTTGTATCGGTGTGATACCGAAATTTTGTCCCATTGATGCAACGGCAAGGTCGGTGAGCGTCATGCTTCCGTCAGCGTGGAAGAATAAGTCGCCCGATTCTCCCGGCAAATCTATACCTGTTTTGTTGTGGAATCCAAACGCTTTATAAAAATTAAAGAAATTTTCTGTGCCGATTCTTTGCCCCAGCATAATGAAAGCAGGGTTACAAGAATGGCAAAGCGCTTCTACAAAATTTTGCGTTCCGTGACCGCCTCTCTTATGGCATCCGATAGGCTTTGCGCCTTCACAGGGTTTAAATGAACCGTTGCATGTGAAAGTTGATTTCTCATTTACCACATCAAGTTCCAAGCCCATTGAAGCTGTTACCATTTTGAATACCGAGCCGGGATAATATGTATCACTCACCGCTTTGTTTCGCCATTGTTTGCTTAGTGCTTCGGCTTTTGCTTTGGGCTTTTCCTCGTCGCTCAGCGAATTCACTCTGGCTTCTTCTTCGGGGTCGGCTATCTTAAACGGTTCGTTCGGGTCAAAGTCTCCTTTTACCGCCATTCCCAATATTTCGCCGGTTTTCACGTCCATAGCAATCGCAGCCGCACGATTTTTTACTTTGTGGTTTATTACGCCTTCTTCAAGGTTTTTCTCCATAAGATGTTGAATGGTTTCATCTATGCAAAGCTTAAGGCTGCTGCCGGGCTTTGCGGAAATTAATTGCTCGTAATCAAACGGCATTTCGGTTCCGACCGCGTTTTTAGCGGTTACAATTCTTCCCGGCTCGCCCTTAAGAACTTTTTCGTAATATGCTTCAATTCCTGCAAGGCCTTGGCTGTCAGCGCCGGTAAATCCCAAAACGGGAGCAGCAAATTTTCCGTAAGGATAATACCTTTTATAATCTTCGATAAGCCTTATCCCGCTTGAAATTTTATGAAGATTTTTAAATTCTATTATTTTATCTTTTATTTCACTGTCTACTTTTTTCTTTATTATAGTGTAGCAGGATTTTTTATTTGAGAGCTCTCGCAGCTTTTCCTTATCCATGTCCAGAATTTCGCTAAGGCCGCTGCAAATTATTTCTTTTTTATCGTCGGAATTTATGTATGCGGGCTCGAGAACCACATTCCAAACTGTTGCGCTTTGGGCAAGAGGTTTCATATTTCTGTCAAAAATAGTACCTCGCCTTGCGCTGATTTTTGTGTCTGCTAATTGTTGTTCCGACGCCATTCTCTGCAAAAAATCACCTTGGCATATCTGCAAAGCGATTAATCTTATTACCAAAAGAGAAAATCCTCCGAATACCAATATCGCCAGCACCACGAGCGATCTTCTCCACATTCTTATAGTAGTTCCTTTAGCCAAATTTTTCACACCCCATAAATTTTGAGTTGTCTGCCTTTTTATAAAATATACTATATTTTATTTTAATACTTATTTACGTTTTAAACAAGTTATTACTCTTATCAATTTATAAAATATTTGTTTTGAAAAATTTTTTATAAATTCGAGTATCCGGTATTGCAATTACCGCAGAATTTAGAATTAATATATTTTCTTGACATAATCGATTAAAAATGGTAAAATAAGTCGTTGCATAATTTGGTTATGCAGCTATATTTTAGGCATAGGAGGTGTAACATGCCAACATTTAACCAATTGGTCCGCAAAGGAAGAAAAAGCCATGAAAGAAAGGCCAAGGCTCCTGCGCTTTTAAAAGGCTGGAACTCTAAGAAAAGAGAAGCTATAGATCAAACTTCTCCACAAAAAAGAGGCGTTTGTACAGCTGTTAAAACCGCTACTCCTAAGAAACCTAACTCGGCTCTCAGAAAAATCGCCAGGGTTCGTCTTTCGAATGGTTTAGAAGTAACTTCTTACATTCCGGGAATCGGACACAATTTACAAGAACACAGTGTCGTTCTTATCCGTGGCGGACGTGTTAAGGACTTACCGGGTGTGCGTTATCACATCATAAGAGGTACCCTTGACGCTCAAGGCGTTGCAAAACGTATGCAAGCTCGTTCGAAGTACGGAGCAAAACGTCCTAAAGCAGGCGCAGCCAAGAAGTAGGACCTTAAGAAAAAATGATAGCTTTGCATTTAAGTACAATGCAGAAGCGTTTTACATATAA
This sequence comes from uncultured Eubacteriales bacterium, assembly GCA_934725425.1. GTDB lineage: Bacteria > Bacillota > Clostridia > Oscillospirales > Acutalibacteraceae > UMGS1491. Next base: position 90,505 of record CAKVAX010000005.1, read on the forward strand.
AATGCCTCTGTGTTGGCCGGCGGAAGCTAAAATACTTTCGAGTACCTATGATATCATTATTGTGAAGGAGGGAAGAAACGTGCCAAGAAGAGGTTCGGTTCCCAAACGTGATGTTTTACAAGACCCTTTGTATAACTCCAAATTAGTTACCCGTCTTATCAACAACATTATGATAGACGGGAAAAGAGGTGTTGCTCAAAGGATAGTTTATAAAGCATTTGAAATAATTCAAACTAAAACCGGAAGAGAAGCACTTGAAGTTTTTGAACAAGCTATGGAAAACATAATGCCAACACTTGAAGTTAAAGCCAGACGTGTCGGAGGAGCTACTTATCAAGTTCCTATCGAAGTAAGAGCTGACAGAAGACAAACTTTAGGTTTAAGATGGCTCACAAGATACTCCAGACTTCGTTCAGAAAGAACAATGGTAGAAAGACTTGCCGGGGAAATTTTAGACGCTGTCAATGAGTCCGGAGCAGCAGTTAAAAAACGCGAAGATACTCATAAGATGGCAGAAGCAAACAAAGCATTCGCTCACTATAGATGGTAGGAGGTGTGTTTTGGTGCGCTATATTTCTTTGATTATCTCAGTTTTGAATGTGGTGCTTGCAAATTGTAATTATGCGCACAGAATTGACATCAAAGCAAATGACCCCAAAGTTCTTAACTCTACTATTATTGATGTAAGAAATAATATAGAGAATAATTTACGTGCAGGAAAAGTCTTAAAGCTCGACGAAAGCCTCAAACGATTTTTTAATCGTGATGAAGTTATAATGGTTTTGAACTCGCTTGATGTGGACCGCGAAGAATTTAATGATTTTTTAGATTAATTTATGCACATAATAAATAATACAGATAGAAAAGGAGGATATTATGCCCAGAAAAGTGTCATTGGAAATGACTCGCAACATTGGAATTATGGCTCATATTGACGCCGGTAAAACAACAACTACCGAACGTATTCTTTATTACACCGGTATAAACCATAAGATAGGCGAAACTCATGACGGAGCTGCGACTATGGACTGGATGGTTCAAGAACAAGAACGCGGAATCACAATTACTTCTGCTGCAACAACTTGTTTTTGGCATAATCATCGTATAAATATAATCGACACTCCGGGTCACGTTGACTTTACCGTTGAAGTTGAACGTTCCCTTAGAGTTTTGGATGGTTCCGTTACCGTTCTTTGCGCGAAAGGCGGGGTTGAACCTCAATCCGAAACAGTATGGCGTCAAGCTGATAAATACGGCGTACCCAGAATGGCTTATGTTAACAAAATGGACATAATGGGCGCGGATTTTTACAATGTTGTAAAAATGATGAAAGAACGCCTGAATTGTAACGCTGTACCGATTCAATTACCTATCGGTTCAGAAGATACATTCAAAGGAATTATAGACTTAGTTGAAATGAAAGCTTACGTTTACTATGATGATCTCGGAAAAGACATCAGAGTAGAAGAAATCCCTGAAGATATGAAAGAATTAGCTGAAAAATATCATTCAGAGATGCTCGAACACGTCGCCGAAGCAGACGACGCAATAATGGAAAAATATCTTGAAGGTGAAGAAATCACAATAGACGAAATCAAAAAGTGCATAAGAAAGGCTACCATCGATAATACAATGGTTCCTGTAACTTGTGGTACATCCTACAGAAATAAGGGAGTACAAAAACTTTTAGATGCAATCGTTGATTACATGCCTTCTCCTATAGATGTACCTCCGATCAAGGGTGTAAACCCGGATACAGAAGAAGAAGTTGAACGTCCATCATCTGACGAAGAACCATTTGCAGCTCTTGCATTTAAGATTGCAACTGACCCATTCGTAGGAAAACTTTGCTTCTTCAGAGTATATTCAGGTACTATCGAAGCAGGTTCAACCGTTTATAACTCCACAAAAGATAATAAAGAAAGACTCGGAAGAATTCTCCAAATGCATTCGAATCACAGACAGGACATCGAAAAAGTTTACGCAGGAGATATCGCTGCTGCAGTAGGACTTAAAAATACTACAACAGGTGATACTCTTTGTGACGAAAGACATCCTGTAATCCTTGAATCCATGGAATTCCCGGATCCTGTTATCAGAGTCGCTATTGAACCTAAAACAAAAGCCGGACAAGAAAAAATGGGCCTGGCACTTGCTAAATTAGCTGAAGAAGATCCAACTTTTAAAGCTTATACAGACGAAGAAACAGGTCAAACAATCATTGCCGGAATGGGTGAACTTCACCTTGAAATCATCGTAGACAGACTTTTACGTGAATTCAAAGTAGAAGCAACCGTCGGTAATCCTCAAGTTGCATATAAAGAAACAATCCGCAAACCTGCAGATGTTGAAGAAAAATATGCAAGACAATCCGGTGGACGCGGACAATACGGTCACGTTAAAATCAAAGTTGAGCCGAATCCAACCAAAGGCTACGAATTCGTTAATGAAATCGTTGGGGGAGCTATCCCGAAAGAATACATTCCTGCGGTTGATAACGGTATTCAGGGCGCTATGCTTTCCGGCGTGCTCGCAGGCTATAATGTTGTTGACGTAAAAGTTACACTTTATGATGGTTCATATCACGAAGTTGACTCATCTGAAATGGCATTTAAAATTGCCGGTTCTATGGCATTTAAATCAGCTATGAAACAAGCTGACCCGGTTCTCTTGGAGCCTATCATGAAAGTTACGGTTATTGTTCCTGAAGAATACATGGGAGACGTTATCGGTGATATCAACTCTCGTCGTGGTATGATTCAAGGAATGGAAGCAATTTCCGGTGCTCAAAGAATCAATGCAATGGTTCCGCTTTCCGAAATGTTCGGATACGCAACCGATATGCGTTCCACAACTCAAGGAAGAGGACAATACACGATGGAACCAAGCCACTATGCCGAAGTTCCGAAATCTGTTTCAGAACAAATCATTGCCGCCAGAAAAAAAGATTAGTTTATTTTTAGTGAATTGAATTCACAAGAATATTTTAGTTGATTTTTTGGATAATAGTTGGTAAAATCCATATATAACATGTAAAACCGTCGGATAGGTGAGATTGTGATGCAGTCACGAAAAATCCCACCGACTCCACAACCGGTTAGGTTATCTATGGCTGGAAAAAAATATAAGATTTTATAATCATATATTAAAATTTATTTTTAGGGGGAAATTTAAATGGCAAAAGCAAAATTTGAAAGAAATAAGCCACACGTAAACATTGGTACTATCGGTCACGTTGACCATGGTAAAACAACTCTTACAGCAGCTATCACAAAAGTTCTTAATCTCGAAGGCGACGCAGAATTCGTAGATTATGCAAACATCGATAAAGCTCCTGAAGAAAGAGAACGTGGAATTACAATCAATACTTCTCACGTTGAATATGAAACAGCAACTCGTCACTATGCACACGTTGACTGCCCAGGTCACGCTGACTATGTTAAAAACATGATCACCGGTGCTGCTCAAATGGACGGTGCTATCCTCGTAGTATCCGCTGCTGACGGTCCTATGCCTCAGACTCGTGAACACATCTTACTTGCACGTCAGGTTGGCGTTCCAAGCATCGTAGTATTCATGAACAAAGTTGACCAAGTAGACGACGAAGAATTACTCGACCTCGTTGAAATGGAAGTTCGTGACCTCTTAACCGAATATGGTTTCCCGGGCGACGATACTCCTATCATCAAAGGTTCAGCTCTTAAAGTTCTTGAATCATCTTCAAAAGATCCAAGCGCTCCTGAGTACAAATGCATTCTCGACCTCATGAAAGCTGTTGACGAATTCATCCCAACACCTGAAAGAAAAGCTGATCAACCATTCTTAATGCCTGTTGAAGACGTATTTACAATCACAGGTCGTGGAACAGTTGCTACAGGTAGAGTAGAACGTGGACAACTCAAAATGAACGAAGAAGTTGAACTCGTAGGACTTACCGAAGAAAAGAGAAAAGTTGTTGTAACAGGTATCGAAATGTTCAGAAAACTTCTCGATTACGCTGAAGCAGGAGACAATGTTGGTGTTCTTTTACGTGGTGTACAAAGAGAAGACATTCAACGCGGTCAAGTTCTTGCTAAACCGGGAACAATTCATCCTCACACAAAATTCAAAGGTCAAGTATATGTTCTTACAAAAGATGAAGGCGGACGTCATACTCCATTCTTTAATAACTATCGTCCTCAATTCTATTTCAGAACAACTGACGTTACAGGTGTAATTTCTCTTCCTGAAGGAACTGAAATGTGCATGCCTGGAGATAACGTAGTAATGGATGTTGAACTCATTACTCCTATCGCTATCGAAGAAGGACTCCGCTTCGCTATCCGTGAAGGCGGACGTACAGTAGGATCCGGTGTTGTAACAGAAATTTTTGAATAATAGATATTCAAAATTAATTAAACCTACCTGATTGATTTCAGGTAGGTTTTTTTATAAAATTAATTCTATTTTTTATTTAAATAAAGACATACAACCATTTTTTACACAGAGGTCACACATGTGATAAACTTTACCCATGTACATAAAAACGGTACGACGTTTCGTGGAAAGGTCCATTCCGCATATGTCGCAGTAAGGACTGACTATTTCTTCTTCGTGCTCAACTTTATTATTTTTTTGTATTATTTGTGTTTTTTTGAATTATAGTATTAGGACTTAAAATTTCTTTTTGTTCACCGGAATTTGGAGCGAGCAATTTAAAAGTATTGTTCGGGCCTATTATATTTTTTACTTTTTCTAAACAATGCAAACAAATATCCACACCGTTTGATAAAGGAACGGTGCCATATTTACCGCATAGATCGCACTTTGTATAATTGCCTGTTTTGCTTTTGAAACCAAAGAAATTTACCCTTTTCCCGCCTGAAACATCTGAAAAATCTTTACCGGTATCGTTTTGCGTAGAAATTTTTTCATCAATATCCATTTTTTGTGTTCCCTCCTTTCTTGTTTATGTAGTATATTATATACGATAATTTATTCAATATCAACAAAAAATATCATTTGCCATGTATTTTTGTTATTAACGATTGTCTATTTTTTGATTATAATATTTTTATTGACCTAAAGTGATGGGTAGTTTAAAATTATAAGTAGGACAATATCTATTTTTAGGAACGGAGAAATTAAAATGTTAAAAAAATTATTTACATCTGAATCAGTGACGGAAGGTCATCCTGACAAGCTTTGTGACCAAGTTTCGGACGCTATTTTGGATGCTATTTTAAAAAAAGACCCCGAGGCGCATGTGGCTTGCGAAGTTACAGCTTGCCGTGGGCTCATACATATAATGGGAGAAATAACTACAGATTGTTATATTGACATAGAAAAAGAAGCAAGGAAAGTCATAAACGGAATCGGATACAACAATTCTCTTTATGGATTTAACGGCAATACCTGCGGGATAATAACTTCTATAAATTCCCAGTCTCCCGATATAGCTCGTGGAGTTAATTGTTCCCTCGAAAAAAAAGAAGGGGCTTCGGATATTGATATCGAAATCGGAGCCGGAGATCAGGGTATGATGTTTGGTTTTGCTTGTAATGAAACCCCCGAACTTATGCCTCTCCCAATTTCACTTGCTCATAGATTGGCTAAAAAACTGACAGAAGTTCGCAAAAAAGAAATCCTTAAATATTTAAGACCTGACGGAAAAACTCAAGTTACTGTTGAGTATGACAACGACGTGCCTGTCAGGATAGATACTGTTTTGATTTCTTCGCAGCATTCTGAAGATGTAAGCCAAGAAAAAATTAAAGAAGATATCATCGAAAAGGTCATTTTGCCCGTAATTCCGGCAGATATGATAGATAGTGACACTAAAATTTTGGTAAACCCCACAGGAAGATTTGTAATAGGCGGTCCGGCGGGAGACAGCGGACTTACCGGACGAAAAATAATAGTTGATACATATGGTGGATATTCAAGGCACGGCGGCGGTGCATTTTCGGGAAAAGACGCTACAAAAGTTGACCGTTCCGCGGCCTATGCAGCAAGATATATCGCAAAGAATATAGTCGGAGCATCTGTTGCAAAAAAATGTGAAGTTCAACTTGCATATGCTATCGGTGTTTCAAATCCTGTATCAATTCGAGTAGATACCTTTGGAACTTCAAATTATGACGATGAAATATTAGCCGAAGTTGTAAATAAAGTTTTCGATTTGAGACCGTCATCAATAATAAATAAATTTAATTTAAAATCTCCTATCTATTTACCTCTTGCCGCTTATGGACACATGGGACGAGAAGATTTAAACGTAAAATGGGAAAGCCTTGACAAAGTTGATGAAATAAAAAATGAACTTAAAAAATATAAATAAAGTACATCTAAGGGGGAATGCACTATGGAAAATAATTTAAAAAACGATATTAAAAATAAACTTGAAAGCCTGAAATCATCTGCTTCCAAAATCCAAACTTTAAATGAATTAAATAATCTAAAAGATGAATTTTTAAAAAAATACACCAAAGAACTGTACGGGATTTTAAAAACTGCTTCGGCGGAAGATAAAAAATCCATCGGAAAAGATATAAATGATTATAAAAAAGAAGCCGAATCAATCATTAAATCTCTTGAAGAAAAATTTAAATCCGAAAAATCCAGCTCAAAATATGATGTGACTATATTTAAAGAAAATATAAAATTAGGCGCAGAACACCCTCTCATTAAGCTGTATAAAAAAATAGAAGAAGTACTCGTCAGCATGGGATTTTCGGTTGTTCAGGGCCCCGAAATAGAGCTTGACAGATATAATTTCGAAATGCTTAACATACCATCTCATCATCCCGCAAGAGATATGCAAGATACATTTTATATTTCCGCTCCGAATGTGCTTTTAAGGTCACATACTTCGTGCGTACAAGTAAGAACTATGGAAAAAAATACCCCTCCCATACAAGTCATTTCGCCGGGAACTGTTTATCGTGTTGATGATATCGACCCTCAGCACACTCCTATGTTTTATCAAATAGAAGGCTTGGTAGTTGCCGAAAATATTTCTTTTGCAAATTTAAAAGCTGTTTTAATTAAGTTATTGAAAGAGGTATTCGGAGAAGAAATAGGCGTAAGATTCAGACCAAGTTATTACCCCTACACAGAACCGAGTGCAGCTGTTGATATGTCCTGTACTCAATGCGGCGGCAAAGGCTGCAGAACTTGCGGTGGCTCCGGTTGGATAACGGTTCTGGGTTCCGGAATGGTTCACCCCAATGTTTTGGAAGGCGTCGGATATGACAGCAAAAAATATTCAGGATTTGCGTTTGGGCTCGGGCTCAATAGATTGGCGCTTCTTTATTATAATTTGGACGAAATTCGTAAACTTTATGAAAATGACATAAGTTTATGGAACCAAATATAATCGGAAAGGAGAATGTAAATGTTTAAATTTTCTTTTGAATGGCTAAAAGATTACTGCGGAAAGAATATCAAATTTGACGATATTATTTCAAAATTAAAAATTCAAGGATTTGAATTTCAAGGAAGCCAAAAAGCAGGGGACGATGTTGTAACTGCGATAGAGGTTAAGGCGAACCGCCCGGATATGCTCTCTCATATGGGCATAGCTCGCGAAATAAAGGCTTTTGACGGTCAAAAAATTCCTCGTGTGGAAAAATCAGATATAAAAATAAATAACGATAAATTCCCCTTAAACATAAATGTAGACCCAAAGTGCTGCAAGCGTTTTTGCGCCCTTAAACTTAAAAATGTTGATTGTTCGGTCAAAACTCCCGAATACATCACAAAAAGGCTCCATGCTTTGGGGATAAATTCAGTAAATTCGGTTGTGGATATCGGGAACTACATAATGATTGATATGGGGCAGCCTGTTCATTGCTACGATGAAGATAAATTGTCCGGAAGCTTGCATGTAAATTTTGCGGATCAAGATAAAGAAATTACCACTTTCTCAGGCGAAACGGCAAAAATAAAAGCCGGAGATATAATTATTTCTGACGACAACGATATTAAATGTATCGCAGGAGTTATCGGCTCGGATTCTGCAGCGGTTACCGAAAAAAGCAAGAATATTATCCTTGAAGCTGCCGTTTTCAACGAAGTGAGCGTAAGGCTTACCTCAAGGAGACTTAAAATTTCCACACCGTCCTCATTCAGATTTGAAAGAGGAGTAAATTCCGAAACTTCTTTTGATATTCTTTCAAAATTTGCCCAAATGGTGACAAGTATCTGCGGAGGAACTATCGAAGATTGCGGTTTTGATTATTACCCCGCAGGCCATGTTGAACAGCACTTGAAATTCAGTATAAGGGACAATAATAAACTCTTGGGAGTTGAACTTTCGGGAGCTGAAATAATAAGTTATCTGGAAAAATACGACTTTAAATGTCGCACTGAAAGCGACGACATAATAGACGTTACAATACCAAATTATAGACTGGATGTTAAAATTCCCGCTGATATAGCCGAAGAAATTGCCAGAATTCACGGCTATGATAATATCATTCCTGTCATGCCTACAATTCAAACGAGTTACCGCAAAAATGCCGTGTGGAGCAACATGGACACCATACGCGAAACCTTACGCGGACTAGGATTTAGCGAAACAATAAACTACTCGTTTATTCCCGCAGACAGCATGAAAATTTTTGATATAAACCCCGACCACAGACTTTATTCAGATTTAATTTTACAAAATCCAATCGCAGGTGCCTACGCTCTGATGCGCCCCATGATGACATATTCTTTGCTTAATTGTTTAGCATATAATTATTCCGTCGGGAATTCGAATCTTGCCTTATTTGAAATCGGCAGAGTTTATTTTAAAGACAAAGAATCCGATACAGGCTGCAAAGAAATTGATACATGTGCATTTATAATGTCAGGAGTTCGTACTCCGCGTGGTTTCGGCAGTGACAAAGATATTAAATATACGTATTATGATTTGCTTGGTTACCTGAACATCGTGATGAACAGATTCGGTTGTGAATTTAATCTCGAAAGTGATGATTATAAATTCTGCGAAGAAGGTTCCGGCTATTCCCTGATTGTAAACGGTAAAAAAATAGGATTTATCGGAGAATTAAACAGGAGTAAACTCAATAAAATTCCAAATGTTAAACTTATAAGGGATAAAATTTTCTACTGCGAATTTTATTTGTCAGAAATTACAGAAAAGGTCAAAAAAATTAATTTCATTTCAAAATATCCACCCGTGCGCAGGCTCTATAATTTGGTTCAAAAGAAGAATATTCCGGCTGCTGAAGTTATAAAAATAATAAAAAATTCCGGCGATGTAATTCAAAAAGTTACGGTAAATGATATTTATTCCGATAAGTCTTTTGCAGAAAACCTACATGCCGTTCTGTATGAAGTGAATTACTGTAGCAAAGTTGCAACTTTAACCGCAGAAGAAATAGAAAATATAGAAAAAACTTTCCTCTCAAAACTCAGTTCGGAATACGGCATAGAATTTAAAAAATAGATTGTAGTTTTGTAAATTAAAAAATGCTTTACATGATTATGGAAAAGTGATATACTTAAAAGGTATCATACCCCCTTTCACGGATTATAAATCTGAGATTGCCGCGATTAGCGGTTTGGGTAAAATAAAATGAGGTGTAAAATATGTTGACTCGAGAAGGAAAAAATGAAATTATCGAAAAATTTGCTCTCCATGAGGGCGATACCGGTTCTCCGGAAGTTCAAATAGCTTTGCTTACCAAAAGAATAAATGATCTTACTGAACATCTTAAAATTCACAAAAAAGATCATCATTCAAGAAGAGGACTTCTTATAATGGTTGGTAAGAGAAGAAGCTTGCTTAATTATCTTACTAAGAACGATATTAACAGATACAGAACTATTATTGAAAAATTAGGTATACGTAAGTAATTAAGTAAAAAAACTGAGCAGGCAGTTAGTTTAACTGTCTGCTTTCTTTAAAGTTAATATTTTTATTTGTAAATTAAAAATAATTTTAAATATGGAGGAAGTAAATGTTTGAAAATTATAGAGTCTTTAAGACTCAATTAGCCGGCAGAAGCCTTGTCGTAGAAACAGGAAAGTTTGCACAACTTGCAAATGGGTCATGTATGGTAAGATACGGAGATACTTGTGTTCACGTGGCTGTAACGGCGTCAGAAAAACCACGAGACGGAATAGATTTTTTCCCGTTATCTGTTGATTTTGAAGAAAGACTTTATTCGGTAGGAAAAATTCCGGGTTCTTTTTCGAAAAGAGAAGGCAAACCCTCGGACAAAGCCATTCTTGCGTCAAGAGTTATTGACCGCCCGATAAGGCCTCTTTTCCCCAAAGATATGCGAAACGATGTTTCTGTGGTTTGCACTGTAATGTCTGTTGATGAAGACTGCTCACCCGAAATAACCGCTATGATTGGTACTTCTATAGCGCTTAGTATCTCGGATATCCCGTGGGACGGACCGATTTCCGGCTCTTTCGTAGGCCTTGTGAATGGCGAAATAATAATAAATCCTTCCGCTGAGCAACGCAAAAATTCCGAACTTTCTTTAACAGTTGCATCAACTGCTGATTTAATCCCAATGATTGAAGCAGGCGCAAAAGAAGTTTCGGACGAAAAAATGTACGAAGCAATTTTAGCGGCTCATGAGGTTAACAAAGAAGTAATTAAATTTATAGAAGATATAAAAAATCAAATCGGAAAAAATAAGTTTTCCTACGAGAGTTTTGAACCTTCAACAGAAATGTTCGAAGCTGTTAAAAACTTTGCCGAAGCCGATGTAAAAGAAGCTCTTTATACCGATGACAAAACTGTTCGTGACGAAAGACTTGTTCCTATTTACAAAAAAGTTCACGAAAAATTTGACGAAATTTATCCCGATCAAGAAAGCAAAATCGATGAATGCATGTACAAAACTCAAAAATATATTGTTCGTCGTTGGCTTTTGGATGAACAAAAACGTGTTGACGGAAGAAAAATGGATGAAATTCGTCCTTTGGACGCTCAGGTCGGCCTTTTGCCCAGAGTCCATGGTTCGGGAATGTTCACAAGGGGTCAAACTCAAGTTCTGACAGTGTTGACTTTAGGACCTATGAGCGATGAACAAATCCTTGACGGAATAGATTCCGAAGAATCAAAAAGATATATGCATCATTATAATTTCCCCTCGTATTCCGTCGGAGAAACTCGCCCGAGTCGTGGACCCGGAAGAAGAGAAATAGGCCACGGAGCGCTTGCCGAAAAGGCTTTGGTTCCGGTTATACCTCCGGTAGATGAATTTCCGTATGCACTAAGACTTGTTTCAGAAGTTCTTTCTTCGAACGGCTCCACTTCACAAGCTTCCGTTTGCGGTTCTACTCTTGCGCTTATGGATGCCGGCGTGCCTATTAAAGCGCCTGTTGCGGGTATTTCTTGCGGTCTTATCACTGAGGGTGACCGCTTTATGACCATGGTTGATATTCAAGGTCTCGAAGATTTCTTCGGAGATATGGATTTCAAAGTTGCAGGTACTCACAAAGGTATTACCGCCATACAAATGGATCTTAAAATTCACGGTCTTACCAAAGAAATAATCAAAGAAGCTTTGGAGAAAACTCATAAAGCAAGGGATTATATCCTTGATGAAATTATGCTCAAAACTATTTCTGAGCCGAGAAAAGAGCTTTCAAAATATGCTCCCAAAGTTATGACGACCTTAATACCCATAGATAAGATAAGAGAAGTTATCGGTTCGGGCGGAAAAGTCGTTCAAAAGATATGCGCTGATTTTGATGTTAAAGTTGATATAGAAGAAAACGGTCAAGTTTACGTCATGGGCGTGGATACTGTAAATTGCCGCAAGGCTTTGGATACTGTAATTAATATAGTGCGTGAACCTGAAGTTGGTGCAGTTTACACCGGAAAAGTAATAAGAATTATGGATTTTGGAGCGTTCATAGAATTCTTGCCGGGTAAAGAAGGACTTTGTCATATTTCTCAAATTGAAAATCGCCGTGTAAATAAAGTTTCTGATGTTTTATCGGTAGGCGATGAAGTAACGGTAAGAATTACAGAAATAGACTCCAAAGGAAGAATAAATCTTTCAATGAAGGAATTCAGATAAAAATTTTTAGGACGTTTAAAATAGGTTTTCGACCTTTGAGTGAGGTATTTTTATGAAAAAAAAGTTTAATAAATGTTTTACTCCCGGAATAGTTGCTTTTTTAACTGTTTTGGTTTGTTCAGTTATTTATATTTTGGCTGAAAATCACAACAAGTCTTTGCCGCCTAAAGTTTCGGTTGTTATGCCTGTTTATAATACCGAAAAATATCTTGACGAATCTTTGAACAGCATTGAAAATCAAACTTTAAAAGATATAGAAATCATTTGTGTAAACGACGGTTCAACAGATAACTCCCTTAAAATATTGGAATCTCACGCCTCTCGCGATGACAGAATAAAAATAATAAATCAAGAAAATCAAGGCGTTTCCGTTGCCAGAAATACAGGGATCGAAGCTGCAACGGGAGAGTACATATCTTTTGTGGATTCGGATGATTTGCTCGTTGATTTTGCTTACGATAAAAGCTACGAAAATGCCTCCAGATTCGGCGTCGATATATTGGAATTTAATTGTTTGGATTTCTTTGACGGAGAGGACTTTGAAATACCCTCTTATGAACACGATTATTCAAAAGTTAATGTCAGGAAAAGGCGCAAAAACCAAGACCCCTTCGAAACGCTTGACCTTGGGAGAGGCCCCGTCTGGAATAAATTATGGAGAAGAAAATTTATTTTGGATAATAATCTTAGATTTTGTGAAGGTGCTTCGCGCGGAGAAGACTCTGTTTTCATCTGTTTGAGCATGCCTTTGACATATAAAACTGTCGTGGACGATAATATTTTATATTGTTACAGGAAAAATCGAACAGGCTCTTTGATGTCAAAGTCCGACTCTGATATAAAAAAGAGGCTCGATAGCTATTTGCTATTGATTGATTATTTTATTGATAACTCTCAGAAAATAAATTATGACGGAAGTGACGATTGGAAATTAGGGCTTATACTTGAACTTTCATATGATGTGATTGTTAAGTCTATAAAAGACGACGAGGATATAAAAAATTATTCTGTTAAATCTTTAAATTTGGTAAATAAATTTTTGGATATAAACAAAATGACTCCAAGCGAACATTATCAAAAATGCATAGACCATTTGCATCAAATGGCAGAAATTTAATTTTAAAAATGGTTAGTAATATTAAGGAGAATTTGTATATGATAGAAAAAGATAAAATCCGCAACTTTAGTATTATTGCCCATATCGACCACGGCAAATCCACCCTTGCAGATAGGATACTCGAGCTCACCGATGCCGTTTCGAAACGCGAAATGGAAAGCCAGCTTTTGGATAATATGGACCTTGAAAGGGAACGCGGAATAACGATAAAATCCCATGCGGTTAGTCTCCTTTACAAGGCTGATGACGGTGAAAAATATCTTTTCAATTTGATTGATACCCCGGGCCATGTCGATTTCAATTACGAAGTTTCAAGGTCGCTCGCCGCTTGTGAAGGTGCAATTTTGGTCGTTGATGCATCACAGGGAATAGAAGCTCAAACTCTCGCCAACACTTATTTGGCGCTTGATGCCGGGCTTGAGATAATCCCTGTAATTAATAAAATAGACTTACCCAGTGCCGAACCTGACAGAGTATGTCACGAAGTTGAGGATGTTATCGGAATCCCCGCCGAAGATGCTCCCAGAATTTCAGCTAAAACGGGTCAAAATGTCAAAGATGTACTTGAGAGCATTGTTAAAAATGTCCCGCCTCCAAAAGGCGATGATAACGCTCCTTTAAAAGCTCTTATTTTCGATTCATATTACGATGCATATAAAGGCGTGGTGGTGTATGTTAGGATAATGGACGGCACCGTAAAAGTCGGTGATAGAATCAAATTCATGGCAGGTGGCGGAGTGTTTACCGTTACTGAATGTGGTCTTTCAAAAGCTACCAATCTCGAAAATACCGGCAGCCTTTGCGCCGGAGAAGTCGGATATATTGCTGCCTCAATTAAGACCGTCAGTATGGCGCACGTGGGTGATACAATTACCCTTGAAAACAAACCTGCAGATAGCCCTCTCCCGGGTTACAGAGAAGTGAGCCCTATGGTTTTCTGCGGAATTTATCCTCTTGATGGTTCCAAATACGGCGACCTCAAAGATGCTCTTGAAAAGTTAAAATTAAATGATGCTGCTCTTTGCTACGAGCCCGAAACTTCCACTGCGCTGGGATTTGGGTTCCGCTGTGGATTTTTGGGTCTTCTGCACATGGAAATAATCGAAGAACGCCTTGAAAGGGAGTACAATTTAGACCTAATAACCACCGCTCCGAGCGTTATTTACAAGATAACCCTTACGGATTCCAGTACGATTTACATCGATAACCCCATAAATTACCCCTCTCCAAGCAATATACAGAAGTCGGAAGAGCCCATAACGAACGCCCATATTTACGCTCCTTCAAAATATATCGGAGCAATAATGGAGCTTTGCCAGGAAAGGCGCGGCGTATTTGTTGATATGAAATATATAGATTCCGAAAGAGTAGATATTCATTATAAATTGCCTCTTAACGAGATTGTCTATGACTTTTTTGACGCATTAAAGTCGAATACCAAGGGATATGCATCATTCGACTATGAAATGGCAGGATATCAAGATTCCGATCTTGTAAAAATGGACATCATGCTTGCCGGAGAAGTTGTGGATGCGTTATCGTTCATAATTCACAGAGATAAAGCTTATCAAAGAGCAAGAAAAATGACTGAAAAATTAAAAGAAAAGATTCCTCGCCAACTTTTTGAAGTGCCTATTCAAGCGTGCATAGGCGGCAAAATTATTGCCAGAGAAACTGTTAAAGCCATGAGAAAAGATGTTCTCGCAAAATGCTACGGCGGAGATATTACGCGTAAAAAGAAACTTCTTGAAAAGCAAAAAGAAGGTAAAAAACGTATGAGGCAACTCGGAAAAGTTGAAATTCCTCAAGATGCGTTCATGTCGGTTCTTAAGCTTGATGAAGATTAATAAATAAGGGCAGGTGTTTTAGTTGCATAAAGATTTTTTGGGTATTTATATCCACGTTCCTTTTTGCAAAAGCAAATGCCCTTATTGCGATTTTTATTCGGTTCCTTTTTCTGAAGATATTATCGAGAAGTACGTAAAAAGCGTTTGCAACGAGCTTTTCAAATACTCTCTTAAAACCGACAAAATAGTAGATACCATATATTTTGGTGGGGGCACTCCCAGCTTATTGAGCACCAAACATATTTTTAAAATTTTAGAAAATATTCAAAAAAATTTTAGGGTTTCAACCCCCGAGATAACTATGGAAATTAATCCTGCCGATTGTGATATTCAATATTTCAGCGAAATAAAAAATATGGGTGTGAATCGCATATCCCTCGGAGTACAGTCTTTTCAAGATTCTCAGCTTAAAATTTTAGGTCGCAGACATACCGTAGAAGATTCTGTTAAGTCATTTGAGAGTATTAAATCCGTAGGGATAACAAATATTTCTTTTGACTTTATGATTGGAATTCCCGGACAAAATTTCAAAGGAATAGACAGCTTTTTTGATTTCTGCAAAAATAATTCTATTCCTCATATTTCAACATATATTTTGAAAATTGAAAAAGGTACGCCGTATTTTTATAACAAAAAAAATTTCGTTTTCCCGACAGATGACCGGTGCGCAGATATGTACGAATATGTTTGCGAAAAGGCGAAAAATATCGGATATAATCATTATGAAATTTCTAATTTTTCATATGATAATTTCGAAAGTCGCCATAATATGAAATACTGGAATTTGGACGATTATATAGGCGTCGGGCCGGGCGCACACAGCTTGTTCGAAAATAAAAGGTTTTATTATTCAAGAAATTTATCCGAATTTATTAATGCTCCCAAAATTTTAAATGAAGGAGTTTTCGAGCCTGAAAAAGAATACATTATGCTAGCTCTCAGAACTGAAAAGGGAGTGACTAACGAAGAATTCAAAAAAAAATTTAATAAAAATATTCCCGAAGAATATTTTAAAAGAGCAGAAAAATTTATAAAATATGGTTTAATTGAAAAAATTGACGAAGGTTTCAGGCTTACAGAGAGGAGTTTTTTGCTTTCAAACATTGTTATTTCTGAAATAATATAAAATTTTAAAAAATATGAAAAAATATGTTGACAAAAGTTTGCGTGTTATGCTATAATAAAATCGTTGTGTGACACATGCAACTTGGTTGTGAAGATGGCGGCATAGCTCAGTTGGCTAGAGCATTCGGTTCATACCCGAAGTGTCGATGGTTCGAGTCCATCTGTCGCTACCAGAGTATTTTTAATGGCCCGGTGGTCAAGCGGTTAAGACACCGCCCTTTCACGGCGGTAACACGAGTTCGATTCTCGTCCGGGTCACCATTTTATATAGTTTGTCGGTGAATTATATGTACAAACTTAAATTTATAAACAATGATAATCTTCCTCTATTTAAATATATAGTTAATGGCAGTAAAAAAGCCGAGGGCCGAGTAGCTTCCGACTATGTGAAAAAATTTAAAGTAGGGGAAGAACTTTTATTGCAGGCTACAGGTGAATTCCTTGTGGTCAAAATAACTTATTTAAATTTCTATAAAAGTTTTGAAGAAATGCTAAACGCCGAAGGATTTAAAAACATGATTCCTTTTGCTGAAAATTTTGAAGATGCATTGAATGTTTACAGAGGTTTTCCCGGTTCCAAAAGGGTGGAAAGCATGGGCTGCTGCGCCATTGGAATAAAATATCTAAGAGGGAAATTGTTGAATTAGCTTTTTTGCAGTTTGGACGCATAGCTCAGCTGGTTAGAGCGTTCGCCTCACACGCGAGAGGTCAAGGGTTCGAGTCCCTTTGTGTCCACCATAATTAATTTACCTGTTGAAAAATTTTGTTCATGTGATAATAAACGGGAGTGTTTGTCATTTTAAACGTAAGAAACAGCATTAAGATTGTGTTGTTAAATCCAGAAAATAAAATTTTGTTGATGGGAATTGATGATAAATCAATTACAAGTGCAGACAAAACATATAACGGTAAGTTTTGGCAGTTAATAGGTGGAAAAATTGAAAACGGTGAAGATGTGGCGTCTGCCGCCAAAAGAGAATTATTTGAAGAAACCGGCTTAAGTGAGAACGACGTGAAATTTGGAAATATCGTGTGGAAAGGCAAACTGGTTTTAATGATGAATGGGGTAGAAACCTTGATAAATCAGCGTTTCATTGTAGCAAGAACAGAAAAAAATGCAGTTACAATGAAATATTTAACTCCTGAGGAAAAAACTGTGGCCAAAGAATTAAAGTGGTTTTCTGTCGATGAAATTAAAGATAGCGATGATATTATTTATCCGGTAGGATTAGATGAGTATCTGTCAGATTTGATTAAGAACGGAGAACCTGACGATACTATTGAAATTATTTTAGATAGGAAACCAAAAATAAAAGTGAACTAGTCGAGTATTTATTCATAAACTTTGACGACCCCTCCCGGTTTATCCGAGGGGGTATTTTTTGAACAAATTTGTTTGTAAATAATTTTCAAAATCAAAAAACTGACTGTAAAAGCAGACAGTTCTTATGGTGGACCATCTAGGGCTGACCGATTATGAGCGGGTTGCTTTAACCGATAAAATCCAAAGTGTTCGATTTTATATTTGTATATGATATAATCATTCTGGCGAAAAGATTAGGGAGTGAAATTATGTGCAGTAAAATAGATAATGTGCAGCTTAAACTGATAAAATCAATTCGGATGTTAGTGTTTCTTTGCGCTGTGGCATCTCTTTTGGTGGGGATATGGATAACATATTCTACGAAAGTTTTATTTTCGTCCAGAGCATCTTTAGCCTTAGTGCTTGGCGCTTCCGTTTTGATCTGTATATATACATTCAATAAGGATTTGAAAGAAAATAAGATAGATGGTACGCGTTCGATAGCTTATTTTTTATCTCTTGGGAGATGTGTCTTTTTTAGTTTGACTTTATATGGAATAATGGAAAATAATATGGCACTTATAATTCTTTTTGCTTCGTTGGCGGTATTATTTATATTTATTCCCGTGTGGTATATTGCTTTGCAAAATCATTTAAAAGTCATTAGGGATGAAAATGATAAAAATGATTAAATAAAACAAGTTAAAATTAATTTTAGGTGTACATTTTATTTTTTTTTGGGTAAATTATTGGACGTGGGGAATAGTCGGAACTATTTGGTGTTCTGGTTCTGATTTTATACTGGGTTCGGTAATTAAAGTTTCCGTAGCTTTAAAGTTGTATGGTTCCGATATTTATAAGCCTTGAAAAATTTTTGAAAAACACAAAAAGCCCAGTATTACTGGGCTTTCAAATGTATCAATATCCGTGTACTGATTTGGTGGGCCATCTAGGACTCGAACCTAGGACCGACCGGTTATGAGCCGGTTGCTCTAACCAACTGAGCTAATGGCCCGAAGTGATTAAACTCACCTACATAATTAATTATATTATGGGGAATAGGTATTGTCAAGAAATATATTTTTGATTTTAGGAAAAAAATATATGCAACTTATCCAAATGTAAATTTAAACGGCAATTATAGCTTCAGAAATGTATTTTTGGGATATCTTTGTAATATTAATTTATGGTATAATTGCAGGGTAGATAAATAATTTTTAAAATAATGTGAAGGTGTAAAATATGGATAGTACAACTCAGCCTGCCGCTAAAAAATCTAAAAGGACCTCTCAGTCGTTTGCACTAGGGGCCGTGATTATGGCTGTAGGAATGATTATCGTTAAAATTGCAGGCGCTGCTTTTAAGGTTCCGCTTGCGTATATTTTGGGAGGAGTAGGTTCCGGATATTTTAATATTGCGTATAATCTTTATAATCCGCTTTACGCGCTTGCGACGGCGGGGCTTCCTATAGCGATTTCCAGAATGGTTGCAAAAGATGTTGCAAATAATCGTTTCAAAGACGTAAAGATGATTCATAAGATATCCGTTCCTATTTTTGTCACTACCGGTCTTATCGGTATGCTTCTGATGTTTTTAGGAGCACAAGCGTGCGTTAATTTTACCAATTCCCCCGGTGCTTTATATTCTATAATAGTTTTGGCTCCAACCGTATTTTTTTCGTGTTTGATTTCAATCTATAAAGGATATTATGAAGGACTCAGGAACATGATTCCGACAGCTGTTTCGGAAATAGTAGAAGCAGTCGGAAAAGTTGTTTTCGGATTGGGATTCGCTTCGGCAGCGGTTGATTGCGGAATGAATGAATATTATAATTACGGAACTGTTTTTGGAAAATACTGTGAGAACGAAATAATCGCCCAGGGCGCTACATTGCCTTTTGCTTCCGCCGGGGCTGTTTTGGGTATTACTCTTGGTTCTATTTCGGGCTTCTTGTATATATTTATCAAGTATAAAATTAGCGGAGACGGAATTACTCAACATGAAATTCAAAATTCTGTTGAAGCTCGTCCTAGAAAAACACTTATAAAAATGCTCCTTAATATTGCCGTCCCGGTGGCTCTGGGCGCTATAATCATGCAGCTTGCCGGCGCTATAGACGCATTGCTTGTTTTGCGTAGGCTGAATGACATAATGGAAACTTGCCCCAAGATTTTAATAGATGCATACAACGGAATAATTCCTCCCGAAGTTATTGCGGACGGAAAAATCCATAATTTTCTGGCAGGGTGCCTCGCTTATATGAATACCGTCACGATGCTTCTTCCTACTCTTACGCAAAGCATTTCGATAAGTGCCCTCCCAACCATAACCGCTGCATGGGTCGGAGGCGTCAAAGAAAATATAAAGAAAAATATCGAAACGGTTATGAAAATCACCGCTATGATTGCATTCCCTGCAGGAATAGGCTTGTCTGTGCTTTCGCACCCAATAATGAATTTGATTTACAATACCCTGGGTAAAAACACCCAACAAGGCGAAATATACATTTCTGCCGAGATAATGACTTTATACGCAATAGGAATTATTTTTTCGGCAATGAGCACTCCAATATGTGGTATGCTCCAAGCTGTCGGGAAGCCAAACTACCCGGTGATGATTTTAACTATCGGAATGATAATCAAAATTGTTTTAAATTATATCTTGGTGGGAATTCCTCAAATAAATATCCAAGGCGCAGGTATTGGAACGCTTGTTTGTTATTTATTCATTTGCGTGGCGGGAATTTATCTTTTGGAGCGAGTGACTAAATGCAAATTCAATATTAAAAATGTATTTATAAAGCCTCTTATTTGCAGTTTGCTTTGTGGTGCAGGCGCATATGCCGGGTACGGATTGCTCTCGAGGTTTATAAATTCAAAAATAGCAACTCTAATCGCTATAATGATTGCAGTGATTGTATATGTGATTTCAATTTTTGTAACGCGCACAGTAAACTCAGACGATTTGAAATCTATACCAAAATGTAAAAAAATTGTAAAAGTACTTGAAAAATGGCATTTGGTAGGATAAAATGTAAATATATGGTATTTTGCCATATATTTACATTTTTTTAATAGAGAGTAGGAGTTTATATGGAATTAGTTAAAAAAATTAAATATTCTTTGAAAGATTTTTTGAATTTGGTTGACCTTTTACGTTCTCCAAAAGGTTGCCCTTGGGAACGAGTTCAAACTCACAGCAGCATTCGTTCCAGCCTTATAGAAGAAGCATACGACGCGGTCGAAGCCATTGATTTAAGCGACAGCGACATGCTAAAAGAAGAACTCGGCGATTTATTACTCCAAATAGCCCTTCACGCAAGCATCGAAGAAAATGAAGATAATTTCAATTTTGATGATGTTGTAGACGGTATATGCAGAAAAATAATTTTAAAGCATCCGCATCTTTTTTCGGATTTAAAACATAAAAATGAAGATAACAACGACGGATATACTCCAAGGACAAAAAATAATTCCAGAAATTTTAAAGTTCATTCCATGGCCGATTCTCCGATTGATAGTATGAGAAGCGTGTCTAAAATATTGCCGTCGCTTATGCGTACGACAAAAATTCAAAGGAGAGCAGCAAGAGCCGGATATGGAGTTTTTTCGGTTGAAGATGCCTTGGAAGAAACATTTGAAAGGCTGGAATATCTCGAAACTTTAATCTCTCAAGGCAAGCAAGAAGAGTATTTCAGAGAGCTTGGTGGGCTACTTTTTTCCATCACAGAAGTGGCTCGTCTTATAGGCGTTGACCCCGAAAGTGCCCTATATGATTCATGCGAAAGATTCAAAGATGAGTTTTTATATAAAATTTCTCTTGAAAACCGCGGTAAAATGTAGTAATATCTTTATGCTGATTAAAATTCAACAGATGCGAAAAGTCAGCGTAAAAAGTACGTGCTGATTTAGCACCAAAAACACGGAGGTTTTATATTTATGAACAGAGCAGAACTAGTAGCAAAAATTGCCGAAAAAAGTGAGCTCACAAAGAAAGATTCCGAAAAAGCATTAAATGCTTTCATCGAATCTGTGACAGAAGCACTGGCAGACAAAGACAAAGTTCAACTGGTTGGATTTGGAACTTTTGAAACACGTTCACGTGTAGAACGTACAGGCCGTGACCCAAGAACTGGAAATCCAATAAAGATTCCGGCATCTAACACCCCTGCATTCAAAGCCGGTAAAGCTTTAAAAGATGCTGTAAACTAAGTTTACATATATTTAGCCACTGATGTTAATTTCAGTGGCTAATTTTTTTTATATTGAGAATGTTGAATTTTGACGAAAATTGAGTTATAATGACACTTATACTCGAAAATAAATTTGTTAAACCCTAAAATCGAAGGAGAATTTTTATATGAAAAAATTTAAAGCGTTGATTCTGGCCGCTCTGGCGTTGACTTTAGGCTCTGTGTGCATGAGCAACCAAACTCCTGTCGCTGCATCCCACACTTCCGACGTCCCCGTTCTTGTTCCTTTGCCGGTACACGACCCCTCTGTATTGCGCGCAATTAGATTGTATGCAGGTGTAGTTGACGCTCGTGAGGGCATTGATAATGCCACAAATGCACCGGAAAGAAGAAAATATATTCGTCTTTACAACGCAAGAGTTAATTCGTTTTCGGAACATTTCAACTCAATGGAAAAATATAACAATAGATATTTTAGCTCCATGATGCTCATAGATGCAATCGTGACGGAACGTGCTCCGGGACACAATGTTCGAGCTGTCTTGATGGATTTTACGATTTCTGTTTTAAATAATTTAAATTCGGTGGAGTTGGACGTCGATTTGATAGAGAATGCCGTCACGGCGAATTTTTATATGAACAGTATTCCCAACATTGTAAGAGGAATACTCAGTTATTGCACTGAGTCGATTGATATTGAGGGTAATTGCATTTCGTATTATTTTTAAAAGTATTGACATTTTTTAAAAAATAAATTATATTAACATTAATACCCAAACAACATAATGTTATAAAATAAAAGGAGATTTTATATGAAAAAATTTGCGGCAATAAGTTTAGCATTATCCTTAGGTCTTGCGTGTCTTGGAAATCAAGTTAATGCAATTTCATCAAACAGTTTACCGAAGCCCGTAGGCGCGGAATTTGCACAGGATTTTAACCTACCGGTTGACGATGAAGACGCAGGATACGCGTCAGCACTATTCCAAAATATTATAGTGTATAAACTTATTTTGGGAAACAACGAAGAAGTGGCGAGACAATTTTCTAATTTTTCTAATTTTGTTAAAAATATGAGTGAAAACAGCAGAAAATACCTTGGTGCTGTTATATTGTCGTGCCCTGTGATTTCGGGATTTAATGAATCAATCTCTGAAGATATCAAAGCTAGAATGGTAGGAAGTTTCTTATCTTCTATCTACAATAATTTAAATTCTATTGAATGGAATATAGATGCGAAGAATTGCAAAGGCACAGCTAATCTTTACATGAGAAGAATTCCCGATGATATAAGAGTAATAATTGGTTTGCATTCTGAATTCATTCATATACACGAAAACAAAATTTCGTTTTCTTTTTAAAATCATCATAAAATAATTTTGAAAAAACCGCTAATTTTTAGCGGCCTTTTATTTCTTGCCATAAGAAGAATAAAATCATATAATTTTATTAAGAAATATTCATAGCAATAAGGGTGGTTTGTTTTGGAGTACATATTAAATTCATCACTGAAAAATTTGGGTTTTATTGTTCCGTGCGAGATTGTTGATAAGGAACTCAAATACTTAAAAGAATCTCAGCTCAAAGTTCTTTTGTGGATACTTAGAAATTCAAATAAGAATATAGTTTTTAAAGATATAGCATATGACATAGGTATTTCTTGTTCAGAAGTTGAAAATGCTG
Organism: uncultured Eubacteriales bacterium; assembly: GCA_934725425.1. Taxonomy (GTDB): domain Bacteria; phylum Bacillota; class Clostridia; order Oscillospirales; family Acutalibacteraceae; genus UMGS1491. The sequence continues at coordinate 113,810 of CAKVAX010000005.1, forward strand.
TAAAGTTTTTGGAAAGTAAAAATTTTATCACTCTGAATAAAAATTTAGAAGAATCTAATTTACCCCCTATGAATGAATCAAATACCCCCGAAAACAGACAAGCTTGCAAAACAAGTCTTAAATATCAGCGCCCCAATGCTCATTATATCGCCAAGCGAATTCAAAATTCCGATGAAATAAGCTTTTTAATGCAAGAGGCTGAGGTTATTTTAGGTCGCCCTCTTTCGACGGGTGACAGCGCGGTTTTAATTATGCTTCACGACAATGAGGGTCTCCCTATAGATGTAATTCTTATGATACTTCAGTATAGCGTAAGTGCAGGTAAGCCCGGCATGAAATATATCGAAAAATTAGGTTCTTCATGGGCTAAAGAGGGCATAGACAGCATCGAAAAAGCCGAACATAAAATAAAAGCTCTTGATGCTGTGAACATTAATTGGAGAAAGTTCGAAAATATCATAGGGATAGAACACCGAGCCCCCACCACACGAGAAGCAGACGCTGTGATGCGGTGGTTTGATGAGTGGAAATTTTCAGAAGATTTAATCAAAGAAGCTTACGACCGGTGTGTAAATTCCAATGGTAAATATGTTCTTAATTATATGGACAGCATAGTCAAGCGTTGGCGCAGCGAAAAGATTTTTACTATAGAACAAGCTCTTATGGAAAATTCCGGTAGAAAGAGATATAAAACCACTACCAAGCCTTCAGGTGATGCTTCATACAATATTGATGAGTATGAAAATTATAATATTTTTGACCATATGAAATAAAAGGAGGTAAAAAATGGGGTACAGTAGAGAAATATACGACGAAGTACAAAAAAAATTATATAATAAAAGAATTTCAGCCTGGGAAGAATTAAATAAAAAAAAGGAAATCTTGTATAAAAGATTCCCACGTGCCGCAGAAATAGAAAAAGACCTTTCCTCGACCGCTATCAAGGTAGCCAAGTCTGTTTTGAAAGGCGCAAGTGCTTCGGATGAAATAAGAAATTTAAAACTCAGAAATAAAATTTTACATAATGAACTGATTTCGATTCTAAAAAGCGTGAATCTCCCCGAAGACTATTTGGAAATTAAATTTGAATGTGAAAAATGCAGCGATGAAGGCTTTGTTGATGGGCGAATGTGCGAATGTATGAAAAACATGCTTAAATATGAGTCATATAAAAAATTAAATAAAATGTCGCCGCTCGAGCTGTCATCCTTTGATAATTTCAGTCTTGATTATTATTCCGATGTTCCCGCTAAAGACGGTCAACAATCTCCCAGAAAAAGAATGTCTCTTATTTTAAATTTTTGCAGAAAATACGCCGGCGAATTTAATAAACATTCCCCGAGCTTGCTCCTTACCGGTAGCACAGGGCTCGGTAAAACTCATTTATCGCTCGCGATTGCAAGCGAAGTCATAAACAAAGGTTACGCTGTAATTTATGGCTCCACGCAGAACATGATTTCAAGCATGGAGAAAGAAAGATTTCAAAATTATCGCGAAAATAATGAAACCGAACAACATTTTATAGAGTGCGACTTGCTGATAATAGACGATTTGGGCACGGAATTTTTATCTTCGTTTTCAACAGCAGCGATTTATAATGTTATAAATTCCCGAATAATGATGAATAAACCCACCATAATCAGTACAAATCTTTCGATGAGAGAGCTCGAAAAATGTTATACTCAAAGAATGGTTTCCAGAATAATAGGAAATAATATAAGATTGGAATTTTTAGGTTCTGATATTCGTCAAAAGCGCTTGAGAGAGTCGTTTAGAGATACTCGTGAAATGTAAAAAAAATCTCCCTTCGGGGAGATTTAAAATTATTTTGAAGACAGTTTATTTTTAACTTTTCTGTATACGTACTTTCCGCCTTCATAAGCTCCAATAGTAACCGCTGATGCAGTAATTCCCGCTGCTAAAACTCCTGCTAGAGCTGGGGTGGAGGCTTCTTTTTTACTGACTATTCTTTTGTCACGGGGTACAACCATATCATGTGCAGCTGCATAGTGGAGTATGTAATACATGGAAAAACCTGTTGCAAAATCTTTGACGCCTTGGGGAATTTTGCGCTTTATTCCGCCTACTACATTCTCAAGAGCAAGTTCATTCAATTTTACCATGATAGTTATCTCCTTTTATGTTAATTTACACTTATATTATAACACAAATTTAATGAAAAATCAACATTATTTCTGTTTTTAATTTTCCTGTATAAATATTTTCCGCCTTCATAAGCACCGATAACTGCCGCAGAGCAAGCGGCTACAGATAGCAGATATCCTGCACCTCCGAAACGACCAAAATCACCCTCATAGCCTGCTATATATTTGCATGCCCTATGGATGTTTTTAAATGGAGATAGGGCCCCGCCTTTAAAACTACTCAACGCACAGTCAGTAAATGAAGGATTTTTTCCTCCAACCACATTTTCAAGAGCCAGTTCATTTAGTTCTACCATGCCAGTTATCTCCTTTTATGTTAGGTTATATTTATATTATAACACAAATTTAATGAAAAATCAATATTATTTTTGTTTTTAATTTTCCTGTACAAATATTTTACGCCCTCAAAAGCCCCGATGGAAATAGCAGAATAAGAAATCATTCCTACTAAAAATCCTCTCGGCATTGATTGTTCGCCGCTGCGTAATGTGTTTTCCTCAGATACAACCGAATCATGTGCAGCCTCATAAGTGAGTTGATAAGGCATTTTAAGTCCTTCTCCAAAAGATTTCACGTCTTTAAGAATTTGGGATTTTCTTTCACTGCTTATACTTCCATGTGCAAGTTTGTTTAACACTTCCATATTAGTTGTCTCCTTTTATATTACAATAAAATTTTAATGAAGCTTAATATAAGGTTAGCACGCTACGCTTTAACATGAATTGTATCTAAAAATTTGCTAATATTTATTCCAAAGTGAACTTTGCTGCTTCCCATAACCCGATTATTGTCATTGCTACTACTGCCATTCCTACGGCTTCTCCTGCTCTATGAGCGGGTGTATACTTACAAGATTTTTTTAAATTCTTACCTGTGACGACATTTGACACAGTTTTATATGCTCTTTTGGGGAATTTACAAACTCCTTTCATAAACTCCTCGTTACGAGTATCATTTTCTTCCGGAACATTGTTATCACCGGTCAGAGCTCCTCCCACAACTGCACTTAAGCTTTGTTCATCTAATTTAATCATATCTCTCGCTCCCTTCTATCGTAATTATAACATAAGTTAAACAAAAAAACAACAATATTTTTTATATTGTACAAAAATAATTTGAAAATTTTTAAAAAGTGAATTAAATAAAAAATATAAAAATAAATGCTTGACAATATTTTTAATTGATGATATTATTTATCATGTTGAAACGTGAAAGACGAAAAAGTATCATGTTTTGGGAGCATAGCTCAGTTGGTTAGAGCACTTGCCTTACAAGCAAGGGGTCATAGGTTCGAGTCCTATTGTTCCCACCACTATTAAATATGGCCCGGTAGTTCAGTTGGTTAGAACGCTAGCCTGTCACGCTAGAGGTCGACGGTTCGAGCCCGTTCCGGGTCGCCA
>CAKVAX010000006.1 GCA_934725425.1 uncultured Eubacteriales bacterium
GGATAAGCCTGAATTTCATCAATAAAAATCAGTGTATTTTCTTTATTCTTCATTTTATTTCCTGCAAGCATACTGACTTGCAGATAAAAATCTTCAACAGTTTTAGTATTTTCAAAAAGGCGGTCGCCCAAAGAATCAGCAATCATATTGATTTCTATATAGTTTTCAAAAAGTTTTTTACCTACATGATTAATGATGTAGGTTTTGCCGATCTGACGTGCGCCGTCGATTAAAAGAATCTTTTTAGAATCAGATTTTAAATGCTCTTCAATGAGAGATTCTATCTTACGGTATAGCATAAAAATTCCTCCGTCAAAACTTTTCAAATGTATTATAGCACAATGACAATGACATTTCAATACAATCTTGCAATAATTTTTATGACATTTCAAAGTAAAGAGATGGAACCCCCAGCTAAAATGAATAAATCTTCTATTTTAGTAGGGGATATGTGTTATCAGTGTTTAAAATGAATTTTCACTTTCAAGAGCGAAAAAGTGAAAACTCTGTGAAAATTCACTTTTTGAAACGAATTAACCTACACGATTTCGGGTGTTGTCCGGCATAACCGGTGCTTTTCACGCACTGCCAAAAGCGTGATTTTGGGGCGAAAAATCGCTCGGTTCTATCAAAAATTCTAATAGGCTTTCCCAGAAATCCGTTAGAACTCGGAGAAATCGGAGGAGACTTTCGGACTCGGATTTTTACTGCGTTTTCGATGCGAACGGGTGCGGAAAGCCTTGAAAACACGGCATTTTCGGGGTTCTCTTACCTGCTTTTATCTTCCGTTAAATTCCGCCAAGTTCGGTTTTGGCAACTTGACTCGAAATCAGTTTGCGAGCAATCGCACATGGGTTCGAATCCCATCCTCTCCGCCAACGGAACCCGCATAAACCCAGTGTTTATGCGGGTTTTCCACACCCATATTGCAAAAAGTAAACACATCTATGTTGGGGAGCAAATCTCGGTGCAAATCGCGAATTTTGTTCCCCAATGGTATATCTGTGGCAAAAGTCGAGAAATCGGCTCTTTTCTTATCCCCTTTTTGAGGAATAGTAATGTATATGGGTAACGAACTATTAAGTCCCCATAGTCAGCCGCCCCTATCCGTGGGCGGCATTCTTAAAGTCGCTTACTCAACCAATAGTTGCATAGCGGTAAACGGATATGTTATACTCATATTGAAGATAAAGTTCTATAATAGAATCAAAAAGCGCTTTCTAATAAAAAATGAGGTGAACTATAATGATAAAAATCGGCGAAAAAATTAAAGAATTAAGAAAAGCACAGGATGTTACCCAAGAGAAGCTGGCTGATTATTTGAATATTTCCTATCAAGCTGTATCTAAGTGGGAAAACGGACTTGCACTGCCCGATATAACGCTTATTCCCGCTTTATCAAATTTTTTCGGGGTTACATCAGATTATTTGTTAGGAATTAAAGCTGATTAAAATGAAGAAAAATTAAATGAATACTATAAAACAGCAATGGGCTGTTCGCATACCGGCGAAATGGAAAAAGGTATAAAAATAGTAAAAGAAGGGTTGGCTATCTATCCAAATAATTCAAAACTATTATCCTTACTTATCGAATTTCTTTTCGGTTTGTTTTGCGCTAACGGTAAAAAAGAGCTTTTAGAAGAAATAATCGCTAAAGCGGAGTTGGTTTTACAAGATAGTACAAACGAAGAAGAACGGATTGATGTTCTGGAAAAATTGGCATACTCATATAACTATCTCGAAATGCAGGATAAGGCAATCAAAACGGCAAACCGTTTGCCGGATACGGTTGTAAATAGACAGCTGGTTCTCTCAAATATAATTATGCCAATGGAAAAACGAAAAGAAAAGCAACAAGAATGTGTATTTTGCAATTTTGAAGTGATGATAACTCATATCTTATGGCTCGGCGGACTTTCACTGGGAAGAAAAGAGTTTTCTAAAGCGATTGATATTTATAAAAGGGCAATAGTCATAATTGAAAACATCGGGAATGAGGGCTTCTTTTTACTTAAATCCGCGGCCGCTTATAACGGTCTTGCAATGGCGTATTCGTCAACAGATGATGTTGATAAAGCATACGAGAGCATCGATGAGGTTATTAGTTGTTATATAGAGTTTGAAAAAATATTGAAAATCGGAAAATACTCCTACAAATCGCCTATCTTTGATAAACTTATTTTCAGCAAAAATGAGTTGCACCCAAATTCAACTACATCGGAGTTTGAAGATTGGTATGCAAAAATGGGACATGATTATAAAAATTATTTTGAGTCGGTAATAAAAGACGAGCGTTTCCCAAAACTACATGAAAAAGTTGAAAACGCATTAAGAGAAATAAAAGGCGGTAAAACCAACAATTAAATTTCCATAGTCAGCCGCCCCTATCCGTGGGCGGCATTTTTAATACCGCCAAAGGCTTTCCCTTATTTCCATTGCGTTTCCCTTAAAACACGGTGCAAAATAAGGGAATCTTATTCCGCTGTTCACTCGGTTCTCCCCGTCAGAAACAAAAAAATGCTGCCCCACCGTTTCCGATGAGGCATAAATTATGTACTTTCTTTCATCATTTTTCTTTTCTGCCGCCGCTGTTCGTTCTCACGTTCACGGCGCTGTATATACTTAAATTCCCGAATCAGTTCCTTATATTTTTCCGTGCGCGGGTGCGCCAGCCTTTGCGGTGACGCCATAAAGCCGATAAATTCCGCTTTGGCGC